>NZ_CP063362.1:343500-687000 GCF_016807805.1 Xanthobacter dioxanivorans
GCCGACGTCACTGCCGCCGTGGTGCAGGCGACCCAGCGCATCCGGTTCGACGATATCCCCGCGCGCACCATCGCCACCACCAAGCGCGTGCTGCTCGATACGCTGGCGGTCGCCTGGGCAGCGGCGGATGCGGCCGGCGTCAATGCGGCGCGGGCGCTCGCGCTGCGCGGCGCGCCGGGCCATGCCAGCCTGTGGGGTGAGGGCGAGACCCGGCGGGAGCCCTCCGCCGCCGCCTTCTACAACGGCACGCTCGCGGCAGCGCTCGATTTCGACAGCCTTGCCGGCTTCGTCCATGCCGATATCATCGTCGCCCCCGCTGCGCTCGCCGTCGCCGAGCAGCAGCGGCGCAACGGGCGGGAGCTTCTCGCCGCCCTCACCCTTGGCAACGAACTGGTGGTGCGGCTGGCGGCGGCGACGCGCACCAACCGGGGCTTCTTCCACACCTCCATCGCCGGCGTGTTCGGCGCCGCGCTCGCCGCCGCCCGCCTGCGCGGGCTGGATGCGGACCGCACCCACAATGCCCTCGGCATCGCCTTGTGCCACGCAGGCGGGACCCAGCAGAGCCACGTGGAGCAGCGCCTCACCAAGCGCCTGCAATCGGCCTTCGCCGCGCGCGACGGCATCATTTCCGCCGATCTCGCGGCGCTGGGCACCACCGGCCCGCGCGCCGCCTTCGAGGGACCGTTCGGCCTGTTCGCCTTGTTCGAGGAGGGACGGCCGGAAGAGGTGCTGGACGGGCTCGGCCGGCGCTTCCTTATGGAAGAGACCGCGCTCAAGCGCTTTCCCGCCTGCGGCTGCAGCCATGCGGCGCTTGCCGCGGCGCTGGAGATCGTCGCCCGCCACGGCATCACCGGCGAAGATGTGGCGCGGGGCGAGATCGTGCTGACGCCCTACATGGCACGCCTCGTGGGCGGCGCCTTCGCGCCCGAGGCCAATCCGCAGGTGACGGGCCAGTTCAACGTGCGCTACGGCGTCGCCGCTGTCCTCGCGCGAGGCGGCTTCGGCCTTGCCGACATCGAGCCGGCGGCGGTGCTCGACCCCGCCATCCGGCCACTGGTGGACCGCCTGTCCGTTCGGGTGGACGAGAGCCGCACCGGCACCTTCGCCCCAGCGGATGTCACCATCGAGACCCACGACGGCCGCCGCCTGTCCCATCGCGTGGAGGCCGTGCCCGGCAGCCCCGAGGCGCCGCTGGGCGAGGACGAGATCCACGCCAAGCTGGTCGCGGCCTTCGGCTATGGCCGCAACGAGCTACCGCCGGCCCGCATCGAGGCACTGGTGCAGCGCATCCACCGGCTGGAAGGGGTGGACGACGTCTCCATCCTCTTCGACCAGGTGCTGTGAGCGGAACGCTCCTCCCCCTCCCTTCCAACGAGGCCTCCATGGCGCATGATTTCAACGACCGGGTCATCTGGATCACCGGCGCCGGCGGCGCCCTTGGCCGGGCCAGCGCCGAGACGCTGGCCGCGCAGGGCGCGACCGTCATCGCCTCCGGCCGGCGGGCAGAGACGCTGCCCTCGGCCGCACGCATCGTGCCGCTCGCCGTGGACATCACCGATGCCGCCGCCGTCGATGCCGCCGCGGCAGAGATCGTAAAGCGCTTCGGCCGGCTGGACGGGGTGGTGACCTCCACCAACCTGCCCATCTTCGGTGACTTCCTGAAGCTCGCTGATGCCGACTGGCTGAAGGTGATCGACGCCAAGCTGCTCGGCACCGTGCGCGTGGTGCGCGCGGCGCTGCCGCATCTCATTGCCTCCGGTAAGGGGAGCGTGGTGGTGCTGAGCGGGCGCGGCGGCATCGAACCTTCGCCGCAGCATCTGCCCGGCTCCAGCGTGAACGCGGCGCTGATCCTGCTGGTGCGGGGACTGGGCACGGTCTACGGGCCGCAGGGCGTGCGGGTGAATGCCGTGTCCCCCGGCCCCATCAAGTCGCCCCGGCTCGATGCGCTGAATGCCGCCGGCACCGGCGCGCCGCCCGACACCGCCCTCCCCGGCCCCGGCCTTCCCACGGACGTGGCGGACGCGGTGGCGTTCCTGCTGTCCGACGAGGCGCGCTACATCACCGGCTCGAACCTGTTCGTGGATGGTGGCGGACGCGCGCTCGCCTGATCCGATTGCGCCGCAAAAACAGAAGGCCGCCGGATCGTGGTCCCGCGGCCTTCTCGCGTCAGGAATAGACCTTGAAGGCGATGGTGTCGTCGCGCTCGATCTGGCGGATCAGGTCGATCTCCCAGTCGAGATAGCGGCGGAAGGCGGCATGGCGGTCGCCGGCCTCCTGATAGGGAGAACGCCACACATCATCGGCGGCATGGAGCAAAGCGGTCTCGCCGGTCTCCAGCGGCAGGCCGATGGCCTTCCAGGCCGCCGTCCCGCCCTCCAGCACCGAGACCTGTCGGCCGGACCCCGCCAGCTCCGCCACGGCCAGCGCCGCGAGCTTGCCATCCGCCGAGGTGAGCACCAGCGGGCGCGGCGGCAGCGTGTCCAACCCCTCCGGCAGGCGAGCGCGCACGGCGAAGCGGGCGCCGGGAATGTGTCCAGCCGCATAGGCGAGACTCGTGTCGAGATCGAGCACCACCACCGCATCCCGGGCGATGAGCCGCTCGAGCCCCGGCACCTGCGTCGCCGCCACGGTGGGGGCACCGCCGAGCACGACCTGCGGCTCCGGTCCCTTCTCCAGCCGGTCGGCGGCATCGAGGCCCAGCACATAGACCTCGCCGACACCGAGCTGGATGAGCCACGAGGCGGTGATGGCGGCGCGCACGCCGTCGGCATCGTCCACCAGCACGATGCGGGCGTTGCGCGTGCCCACCCAGCGGTCGGTGGCCTGCACCAACTGGCCGCCTTCCGCCCACAGGGCTCCGGGCAAATGGCCGGCCTCGTATTCGGCGCGGGTGCGCACATCCAGCACATAGAGGGTACGCGCGTCGCGCTCCGCCTCGAAGCGGGCAAGACCCTCGCGGTCGAGCGTGCGGATGCCGAAGCGCCGGGTGAGGCGGGCGACGCTGGCGCGCGCCTTCTCCAGCTCGGCGGGACCGGGGGCGGGCACTTCCGCGCGGTCGCCATGGGCGAGGTCGTAGCCCTCGAACAACCACGCCATGGTGCCGTTCTCCAGCGCCACCACGGTGTTGGGAAAGCCGGCATTGATGAGCGCCTGCGCGCCGATGATGGAGCGGGTGCGGCCCGCGCAGTTCACCACCACCAGCGTGTCGTCAGAGGGCACGAGCCCATGGACGCGGAACGGCAGCTCCGCGTTGGGCACCGCATGGGCGCCGGGAATGTGGAAATTCTCGAATTCCTGGAAGGTCCGCCCGTCGAGGATCACGATGTCCTCGCCACGATCGAGACGCTCCTTGACCTCGCGGGCCGGCAGGCGGGGCGTGCCATAGGCGTGCTCCACGAATTCGCCGAACGCCTTGGAGAGCACGTTCGAGCCGGTATAGGCGATGCCCCCCGCCGCCTCCCAGGCGGCGACGCCGCCATCCAGCACGGACACGTCGGAATAGCCTAGTTCGGAGAGCCGGCGGGCCGCGCGGGTGGCAAGGTCGCCGACGCCGGAATCCGTCACCACCACCGGCGCGCCGAACCGCGGCAGCAGGGCGGCGGCGCGCAGCTCGATCTGGCCCAGGGGCAGCGGAACGGACTGGAGGATGTGGCCGTCGCGGGAGCGCACGCCCTCCTCGCGGGCATCCACCAGCGCGACTTCTCCGCCGCCGGCCAGAAGGTTTCGCAAGTCCTCGACGGCGATGAGTCGATTGGGCTCCGCCAGTTCGGCGGACGGGGTCTGGAGCGCGGCGGTCGCGGTCATGGGCGGTCTCCGGGAAGGGGTGGGCAGCCATCCTTCCTGTCTTTTTCTATAAATTCAATTGAATTTATTGACTAATATAAGAGGTGCTGATTTTCTGCGGGCACGCCGCCCCGAACGGAACCGGAAACCGACCCATGACGCAGACGCCCGCCCCGGACAGCACCGGCCCCGCCGCCGGTTCAAAGAAGGAAATCCGCGTCAACGCCTTCGCCATGGCGACGCCGGTGCATCACTCGCCCGGCCTGTGGCGGCATCCGGAAGACCGCTCGCTCGACTACACGACGCTCGGCTACTGGACCGACCTTGCCCGCACGCTGGAAAACGGCGGCTTCGACGCGCTGTTCGTCGCCGACAGCATGGCCTCCAACGATGTCTATGGCGGCTCCTACCATGCGGCGCTGAAGGTGGGCGCGCAGATCCCCAAGCTCGACCCCATCGTGGCGGTGTCGGCCATGGCGCGGGTGACGCGGCATCTCGGCTTCGGCATCACCAGCAACGCGCTCTACGAGCCGCCCTACCCCTTCGCCCGCCGCATGTCGACGCTCGACCACCTCACCAAGGGGCGCATCGGCTGGAACATCGTCACCGGCCACACCAGCTCCGGCTCCCGCGCCGTGGGCGAGAAGGCGCTGACGCCCCACGATGCGCGCTACGGCATCGCCGACGAATATCTCGATGCCGTCTACGCCCTCTGGGAAGGCAGCTGGGATGATGACGCCGCGGTGCGCGACCGCGCGAACCGCGTCTTCGCCGATCCGGCGAAGGTGCGCCCCATCGTCCATCGCGGCCAGCATTTCCAGGTGGAGGCGATCCACCTCTCCGAGCCGTCGCCCCAGCGCACGCCCGTCCTGTTCCAGGCCGGCGCCTCCACCCGTGGCCGGGCCTTCGCCGCCCGCCATGCGGAATGCATCTTCGTGAGCGGGCCGACGCCCAACGTCATCGCGCCCGTGGTGGCCGACACCCGCGCCCGCGCCGCCGCGCTGGGACGCGACCCGAAGGAAATCCTGTTCTTCTCCATGGCCACCACCATCGTCGGTGCCACGGAGGAAGAGGCGCGGGAGAAGCTGGAGAGCTACCGCCGCTTCCTCAATCCCGAGGCGGCGCTGATCCTGTTCTCGGGCTGGACCGGCATCGATTTCTCCAAGCACGATCTGGACGCCCCCATCCGCTTCGACGACCGCTCGCAGGGGCTCGTCTCCGCGCTGGAAGCCTTCTCCATCGCCGATCCGAACCGGGTGTGGACGGTGCGCGAACTCGCCGAGCACAATGCCATCGGCGGGCGCGGTCCGGTCTTCATCGGCTCTGCCACGCAGGTGGCGGACCAGATCGAGGCCTGGGTGGAGGCCACCGACGTGGACGGCCTCAATCTCAGCTACGCGGTGACGCCCGGCGGCTATGCGGATTTCGACGCGCTGGTGGTGCCCGAGCTGCGCCGGCGCGGCCGCTTCAAGGCCGATTACGCCGCCGGCACGCTCCGCGAGAAGCTCTATGGCCCCGGCCGCAGCCGCCTGCCGCAGAGCCACCCCGCCGCCGCCTTCCGCCCCGCCGCTGCACCCGTCGCCGCCGCGCGCGCGGCGGTCTGACTTCCCGGGAGAAAGCGCATGTCCGCCGATGCCTTCGGAGCCATGGCCCTCATGTTCGGAGCCGTCTGCCCCGGCGAAACCCGGCCCGCGCTGGCTCCAGCGCCTCGCAATGATCTGCGCCTGAGCACGGCGCCCCGCGCATCCGGGGCCACGGCACCCGTCCTGCGACAGGTCTCGCTCGGCGCGACCCTCGCGTCTCTGCTCCAGCGCTGACCCTGGAAAGGCCCGCCATGACCCGTCAGATCCGCCTCAACGGCTTCATCGGTTTCAGCCCGGTGCATCTCTCGCCCGGCCTGTGGGCCCACCCCGCGAGCCGGGGCGCCGATTACAACACGCTCGATTACTGGGTGGACATCGCCAAGGTGCTGGAGCGCGGCAAGTTCGATGCCCTGTTCATCGCCGACGGCATCGGCGTGCATGACGTCTATGGCGGCAACGCGGACGGGGCGATCCGCTCCGGCGCGCAACTCCCCAAGCTCGATCCGCTGATGCTGGTGTCCGCCCTCGCCCACGAGACGAAGGACCTGGGCTTCGGCATCACCGCCTCCACCAGCCACGAGTTGCCCGCCGTGCTCGCCCGGCGCTTCTCGTCGCTGGACCATTTCACGCAAGGCCGCATCGGCTGGAACATCGTGACCGGCTATTCCGACAGCGGAGCCCGCGCCGTGGGGCGCGAGAAGGTGATCGCCCACGACACGCGCTATGATCGCGCCGACGAATTCCTCGAGGTCGCCTACAAGCTGTGGGAAGGCTCGTGGGAGGACGCTGCCGTGGTGCGCGACCGCGCCTCTGGCACCTTCGCCGATCCCTCCAGGGTCCACCGTGTGCGGCATGAAGGCCGGCACTTCGACATCGACACCATCCACCTCACCGAGCCCTCGCTCCAGCGCACGCCCTATCTGTTCCAGGCCGGAGCCTCGCCGCGCGGGCGGGCGTTCGCGGCGCGGCACGCGGAGGCGGTGTTCGTGGGCGGGCCGACCCCGGCGAGCATCGCACCGGGCATCGCCGACATCCGGGCGCGGGCGGCGGCGCTGGGGCGCGATCCGCGCGACATTGCCGTCTTCACCCTCGCCACCGCCATCCCCGCCCGCAGCCGGGCGGAGGCGGAAAACAAGCTCGCCGACTATCGCCGCTACACCGACCCCGACGGTGTGCTGGCGCTGTTCTCCGGCTGGACCGGCATCGATTTTTCCGCCTTCGACCTCGACGCTCCGCTGACCCTCAGCGAAGTCAAGGAGAATGCCGTGCAATCTCTGCTCGAGACCTTCACGGTGGCGGAGCCGGACCGGGTGTGGACGCTGCGCGAGATCATCGCCCACAACGGCATCGGCGGGCGCGGCCCGCTCTTCGCCGGCACGCCGGCCGACATCGCCGACGAGCTGGAAGCCTGGGTGGAGGCCGCGGACGTGGACGGATTCAACCTCTCCCACGCCTTCTTCCCGGACACCTTCACCGACGTGGTGGACCTGCTGGTGCCAGAGCTGCAGCGCCGGGGCCTCTACAAGCAGGACTACGCGCCCGGCACCTTGCGCGGGAAGCTCTCCGGCTCCGACCGACTGAAGGAGACCCATGCCGGCGCCGCATATCGCAGGCTCAGCGCGGCCGCGTGAGTGGCCAAAAGCGTCGCGCAATCTGTCGCTCGGCTAATGTCTATTAATTCGCGTGATTAACTGGACAATACAGCTTGGCCGTGTCATCCATGGTGCATCGGCGCGCAAGAGGGGGCATCCGGTGACGGCCAAGGGACGCGACGGCCAGATACGAGAAGGCCAGATACGCGACGGCTACGGGATGTTCGATCGTGCCGAACCGGTCGGCGGCGTCGCTTTCCACGATGGCGATCGGAGCGATGGGGGCGCGGGCGGCAGCCCTCCACCCTCGGGCTGGAACCTCGCCCCGGTGGTCGCGGCGCTGAAGCTGTCGCGGGATGTGCAGCACAACATCCGCCATCGCGGCCTGCTGCGCCCGCCGCCCTCCCGCGAGGCCATCGTTTCCGCCCTGCAGGGGCTCGCCGCAGCGTTGTTTCCGGCCCATTACGGACCGCCGGGGCTCGCCGCCGAGACCATCGACTATTTCGTCGGCGCCACCCTCAACGACGCGCTCACCACCCTCGCGGAGCAGACCCGGCGCAGCCTGCCCTTCTCCACCCGGGAGGCGCGCTCCGAGGCGGCATTCGAGCGCGAGGCCATCGACATCGTCCGCGCCTTCGCCCAGCAATTGCCGGAGATCCGCGCGCTCCTCGTCAGCGACATCCGCGCGGCCTATGAGAACGATCCGGCGGCCACGGGCTTCGCCGAGATCCTGCTGGTCTATCCCGGGCTCACGGCGGTGGTACACCACCGCATCGCCCATGCGCTCTATGGGCTCGGCGCCGGCTTCCTCGCTCGCCTCATCTCCGACATCGCCCATTCGCGCACCGGCATCGACATCCACCCCGGCGCCGCCATCGGCGGCAGCTTCTTCATCGATCACGGCACCGGCGTCGTCATCGGCGAGACCACCATCATCGGCGAGCGGGTGCGGCTCTATCAGGCGGTGACGCTGGGCGCGCGCAATTTCCCGACCGACGCCTCGGGCGCCATCATCAAGGGCGCGCCGCGTCATCCCATCATCGAGGACGACGTGGTGATCTATTCCGGCGCCACCGTGCTCGGGCGCATCACCATCGGCCGTGGTTCGAGCATCGGCGGCAATGTCTGGCTCACCCATTCGGTGCCGCCGGGCAGCCATCTCACGCAGGCGCAGAACCGCTCGGTGGGCGGCGCGGGAGACCCCGCGCCCCGATCGCCCGCGAGCAACGGGGCGCGCCACACCAGCCTTTCAACGGGGAACCCGAATGACTGAAGAGCCTGCCATCAGAAGGACATTGAACGAGGCCGCCGCCCGGCAGCTCGCCAATGCCACGAAGACCCGCGCGCAATGGTCCGGCATCACGCCGCGCTGGCTCGTTTCCTTCCTGCCGTGGACACCGGTGGAAGCCGGCATCTACCGCCTCAACCGCGTCAAGGAAGCCAACGGCGAGATCGCCGCCGACGTGGAATGCTCGCCCCGCCGCGACCAGGACCCGGACCTGCCGGAGACCTTCGTGGACTATGACGAGGCGCCGCGGGAATATTCCCTCAATGCGGTGACCACCATCCTCGACGTGCAGACCCGCGTCTCGGACCTCTATTCCCACCCCTACGACCAGATTCAGGAGCAGCTGCGCCTCCTCATCGAGAAGGTGAAGGAGAAGCAGGAGGCCGAGCTCATCAACAATGCCGAGTACGGCCTTCTGACCAACGCGGCGCCCTCGCAGAAGATTGCCACCCGCACCGGCGCGCCGACGCCGGACGATCTCGACGAACTCATCACCAAGGTGTGGAAGGAGCCGGCCTTCTTCCTCGCCCATCCGCGCGCCATCGCCGCCTTCGGCCGCGAATGCACCCGCCGCGGCGTGCCGCCGCCCACGGTGACGCTGTTCGGCACCCCGTTCCTCACCTGGCGGGGATTGCCGCTGGTGCCGTCCGACAAGCTCTATGTGGACGAGAACGGCAAGACCAACATCCTACTGCTGCGCACCGGCGAGAAGAAGCAAGGCGTCATCGGCCTGTTCCAGCCGGGCGTTCCCGGCGAGGTGGCGCCCAGCCTCTCGGTCCGCTTCATGGGCATCAACCGCAAGGCCATCGCCTCCTATCTGGTCTCGCTCTACTGCTCGGCCGCCGTGCTCACCCACGATGCGCTGGCGGTGCTCACCGATGTCGAGGTCGGCAAGTATCATGCCTATCCTGACACCTACGCCTGAGCCGGGGGTGCCCGAAGGGGCGGCGGATTTCGGCCCGGACGATTTCGGCGCGGCGGCAAACGCTGCGCCGGCATCGCCGCCGCCGGGCTGGCCCGACCCGCAGGTGCTGCAGCAGATCGCCAACGCCTTCTTCCAGGCGGGGCCGGCGTCTGCCGCACCCGAGGCGGCGCCGCATCTGGTGACGCTGCCCTCCGCTCCGCCAAGCCCGGCCGATGTGCCGGGCCTGCCCGCGACCACCCTCGTGGCCCAGCATGCGCCGTCGCGGCCGCCCTTCGCCGCTCCGGACCTGCCGCCCGTCACCATCCCCTCGGTGGTGCCGACGCCGAACATCCCGGCCCCGCCCGCCCCGGCGGCGGTGGCCGTTCCCGGCCTTCCCGGCGTGCCCCAGCCGGGCGGCTCGCCCGCACTGTCGCTTCCGGGTCTCGCCAGCGGCTTCAGCGCCGGGCAGGTGCCGGCAGGCCTCGGCAGCGTCATCGCGCTCGACAGCCGGCGTCCGCCCGTGGCTTCCACGGCGCCGGGGGATTTCGGCGGAGAGGCGGACGGCCTCTACTTCCTGGACGAGGCGCGCGCCCATTCGCCCGTGCCCGCCGCTGCGTCCCTGCCGACGGAACCCAACGTACCAGCAGCGCCATTACTCCCCGGCCTCCCGGCCGCGCCAGCGCAGGCCCCGGACTTCGGCGGGATCTCCTCGGCGCTGAGCCCGGAGCTGGTGCCGGACCTCGGCCCGCAGACGCGCCCGTTCGATCCGCACGCGATCAAGCGGGACTTCCCGATCCTGCAGCAGAGCGTGCATGGCAAGCCGCTGATCTGGCTCGACAATGCCGCAACCACGCAGAAACCGCAGGCGGTCATCGACCGGCTGACCCACTTCTACGAGCACGAGAATTCCAACATCCACCGCGCCGCCCACGCCCTCGCGGCGCGGGCGACCGACGCCTATGAGGCAGCCCGCGAGAAGGTGCGGCGCTTCCTCAATGCCGGGTCGGTGAAGGACATCATCTTCGTGCGCGGGGCCACCGAGGGCATCAACCTCGTCGCCCAGACCTATGGCCGGCGGCATGTGAAGGAGGGCGACGAGATCGTCGTCACCCATCTGGAGCATCACGCCAACATCGTGCCATGGCAGCAGCTCGCCGCCGAAAAGGGCGCCCGCCTGCGCGTCGCGCCGGTGGACGACACGGGGCAGGTGATCCTCGAGGAATACGAGAAGCTGCTCAATCCCCGCACCCGCATCGTCGCGTTGGCGCAGGTGTCCAACGCGCTGGGCACGGTGGTACCGGTAAAGGAGATGGTGGCCATCGCCCACCGCCACGGCGTCTGCGCGCTGGTGGACGGGGCGCAGTCCGTCTCGCACATGGCGGTGGACATGCAGGCGCTGGACACCGACTTCTTCGTCTTCTCCGGCCACAAGGTGTTCGGCCCCACCGGCATCGGCGTGGTCTACGGCAAGAAGGATGTGCTCGCCCACCTGCCGCCGTGGCAGGGCGGCGGCAACATGATCGCCGACGTGACCTTCGAGAAGACCATCTACAATGGTCCGCCCGAGCGGTTCGAGGCCGGCACCGGCAACATCGCCGACGCGGTGGGCCTCGGCGCGGCCATCGATTATGTCGACAGCATCGGCATGGAGGTGATCGCCCGCTACGAGCATGAGCTGCTGGTCTATGCGACACAGCGGCTCCTGACCGTGCCCGGCCTGAAGCTCGTCGGCACGGCGGCGGAAAAAGCGAGCGTACTCTCCTTCGTGCTCGATGGCTGCCGCACGCAGGACGTGGGCGCGGCGCTGGATCGCGAGGGAATCGCCGTGAGGGCCGGCCACCATTGTGCCCAGCCCATCCTCCGCCGGTTCGGGCTGGAGAGCACGGTGCGGCCCTCCCTCGCCTTCTACAACACGACCGACGACGTGGACGCGCTGGAAACCGCCCTCAAGCGCATCCAGAGCAGCCGCGGCTACCGACTCTGACCCCTCCCCGCCCCGGCCCCATCGCCGGGGCGGGGAGGCCGGGCGCCAAGCCCGACGAACGTTGAGAATTCAGCCGCACTTCTGCGGCTCCGGGCACGGCGGCCCCGGCACGCCCCCCCCCCAAGAAACCCCTGCTCCGCTAGAAACCACAGAAGGGATTTCTCGTCAGCTTTCCCATCGAGCCGACTCCCTGTGCAGGGCCGCACGGCCATTCCACGTCCAACTTGTGGACATTTAATTACATTAAAAAGATCGACAAACTAAGTTTAAGGGATATGCTGACCATCTCTTCGCCGATGCGTCGCGCCGGACCGGAATTCCGGTGCTGAGCCTGACCTGCGAAGCGCTCCGCTCGAAGCGCGCCGGGTGCCCCTCCGGCCCTTTCCAACGCTCCATTCCGTCGGACCCGCCACTTCGGACCCAGCCATGAACGAAATCGTCGTCCCCTCTGCCGCCGCGACCCTTCTCGGCGGACCGCTGCGCCCGGACGCGCCGGCGCTTGATGCCCTGTTCGACACCATCGCGGCGGGCTCTGCCCAGCGCGAGTACGAGCGCATCCTGCCGCACGAGCCGCTGGGACTGATCCGCTCTACGAAGCTCGGCGCCCTGCGCCTGCCGGTGGAGGCGGGCGGCGCCGGTGCCTCGTTCCGCGAGCTGTTCGGGGTGGTGCTGCGTCTCGCCACGGCGGACGCCAATGTGGCGCACATTCTGCGCAATCATTTCACCTTCGTGGAGCGCTACGCCCGCACCCCGCGCAATGCCGCGGAAGAAGGATGGCGCCGCGCCGTAGCGGACGGGGCTATCGTCGGCCTCGCCAATACGGAGAGCGACGCCAAGGTGGTGGGCGGCTCCCCCTTTGCCACCGTCCTGCGCCCGGACGGCGACGGCTGGCGCATCAGCGGCCGCAAATACTATTCCACCGGCACCATCTTCTCCGACCTGGTGCTGGTGCGGGTGGCGACGCCGGAGGGCGGCAACGCCTCCCTCATTCTGCCGGTGAAGCGCGAGGGCATCGAGATCGTCGATGACTGGGACGGCATCGGCCAGCGCCTCACCGGTTCGGGCACCACCATCTTCAACGACGTGCGCGTCGAGCCCGACGAGGTGGTGCCGGACGGCACGGGTGTTGGCTACGGCACGGCCTATTCCAGCACCCTGCCCCAGCTCTACCTCACCACGGTCAATGCCGGCATCCTCGCCGCCGTGCTGCGGGATGCGACGGCGCTGCTCAAGAGCCGCAAGCACACCTATTTCTTCGCGCCGACGCCCGTCGCCACGGAAGATCCCATCCTCCAGCAGGCGCTGGGCGAGATTTCCGCGGCGGCCTATGCGGCGGAAGCGCTGGTGCTCGCCACCGCCGAAGCTCTCGATGTCGCCGATGCGCTGCGCGCGTCCGGCGCGTCCTCGGAAGAGGTGAACGCGGCGGCCCATGGGGCGGCGCTCAAGGCGGCGCGCGCCAAGGTCATCATCGACGATCTCACCCTGCGCTCGGCCAGCCAGCTGTTCGACGTGGGCGGCGCCTCGGCGGCCCACCGCGCGGTCAATCTGGACCGCCACTGGCGCAACGCCCGCACCCTCGCCTCGCACAATCCGCGCTCCTACAAGGCGCGCCTGCTCGGGCTCCACGCCATCGACGGCACGCCCCTGCCGCCTTCCAGCTTCTTCTGAGCCCGGGGCCGGCGTGATCCGGCCCCTCAGCGCCCAACGCCCATCCGAGACCCGATGACCCGATGACGTCCCCGTTCGAGACCCTTGCCTTGTCCCGTCGCACGCTCCTTGCGGGCGCCGGAGCCTCCCTCCTCCTGCCGGCAGCCGCGCGCCGGGCGGGCGCAGCCCCGGCCACCGGGGGCACGCTCGTTGCCGTGCTCGATCCCGAGCCGGCCGGCCTCGTCGCCGGCCTCACCATCTCCGCGCCGGCGGTGGCGGTCTCGGCCAACATCTTCGACGGGCTCGTGGAGTATGACGAGGGCTTCAAGCTCAAGCCGAGCCTCGCCACATCCTGGGAGACCTCGGCGGACGGCACCGTCATCACCTTCCGCCTCCGCAACGACGTGACCTGGCATGACGGTACGCCCTTCACCTCGGCGGACGTCGCCTATTCCCTTCTCGAAGTGACGAAGAAGGTGCACCCGCGCGGCAATGCGGTGTTCGCTAATCTCACCGCCGTGGACACGCCCGATCCATACACGGCAGTTCTGCGCTTCTCGCGCCCCTCGCCGGTGGTGTGGGCGGCCTTCAACGGCACCGAGACGCAGATCCTGCCTAAGCATCTCTATGAGGGCACCAACCCTCTCACCAATCCCCTGAACGGCAAGCCCATCGGCACCGGCGCTTTCGTCTTCAAGGAGTGGGTGAAGGGCGAGCGCATCGTTCTGGAGCGCAATCCCAATTACTGGGACAAGGGCCGGCCCTATCTCGACCGGGTGGTGTTCCGCATCATCCGCGATCCCGCCTCCCGTGCGGCGGCGCTGGAAACCGGAGAGGCGCAATATATCCCGCTCAATCCCGTGCCGCTTTCCGACGTGGCACGCATCAAGGCGTCCAAGGACCTCGTGGTGGAGACGCGCGGCTTCGAGGGGCCGGCGCCCATGTATTTCTTCGACTTCAACCTGCGCCGTGAGCCGTTCGGCGACATCCGAGTGCGGCAGGCCTTCGCCCACGCGCTGAACCGCAAGGCGCTGGCGGAAACCGTGTTCTATGGCCTCGCCAAGCCCGCCGCCGGGCCCGTGCCGAGCTACCAGACCCAGTTCTTCGCGACCGATCTTCCGCAATACGACTACAACATCGCCAAGGCCGAGGCGCTGCTCGACGCCGCCGGGCTGAAGAAAGGCGCGGACGGCGTGCGCCTGCGCATCGGCCACATCCCCTCTGCCTATGGCGAGGATTACCGGCGGGCGGGCGAATACTTCAAGCAGGCACTGAAGCGCATCGGCGTCGAAGTCACGCTGCGCAACTACGATCTGCCCACCTACATCAAGGTGGTCTTCACCGAATACGATTTCGACACCCACAGCGCCTGGTATTCCGCCTATCCCGATCCGCAGATCGGCGTGCAGCGGCGCTACTGGAGCCAGGCGATCAAGAAGGGCACGCCCTCCTCCAACGCCTCGGGGATCGCCGACCCCGAGATCGATGCGGTCATCGAGCGCATCCAGACCGAAGGCAATGTCGAAAAGCGCAACGCCGATATCCGCGAATTGCAGCGCCTCGCGCAGGTGAAGCTGCCTTCGGTGAATCTGCTGGAGCTCACCTTCTATCGCGCCTATTCGGCGAAGCTCTCCGGCATCGATCTCGCCCCGTTCGGCGGCTACCAGTCGCTGAAGACCGTGTGGGTGGGGGCCTGAGATGGCGCGCGCCCTTCAGCTGCCCGAGGGGCGGGTGCTGCGCTATCTCGGCCTGCGCGTGGTGCAGGTGGTGCCCACCATCCTCGCCATCGTGGTGCTGAACTTCTTCTTCCTGCGCCTCGCCCCCGGCGACCTCGCCGAGGTGATGGCAGGGGAGGCGGGCTCCGCGACGCCCGAATACATGGCCATGCTGCGCCAGCAGTTCGGGCTCGATGAGCCGCTTGCCATCCAGTTTTTCAAGTATATGGGCCAGCTGTTCCAGCTCAATCTCGGCTATTCGTTCCGCAATTCCATGCCGGTGCTGGACCTCATATTGACCCGCGCGCCCAACACCGCGCTGCTCATGCTCTCCAGCCTCGTGCTGGCGGTGGCGCTCGGCATCCTCTTCGGCGCCATCAGCGCGCAATGGCGCGGGCGCTGGCCCGACGGGGTGCTCTCCGCCTTCTCCACCATCGGCTTTGCCACACCCCTCTTCTGGGTGGGGCTGATGCTGATCGTGCTGTTCTCGGTGGAGCTGCGCTGGCTGCCGGCCGGCGGCATGCGCGACCTGCAGCAGGTCCATACCGGGCTTGCGGCGGTCGGCGACGTGGCGCTGCACATGGTACTGCCGGTGCTGTCGCTGGCCTTCTTCTACATCGCCATCTACACGCGCCTCACCCGCTCGGCCATGCTGGAAGTGCAGGAGCTGGACTTCGTGCGCACCGCCCGCGCCAAGGGCATCGCCCCTTTGCCCATTGCCGTGCGCCACGTGCTGCGCAATGCGCTCCTGCCCATCGTCACCATGACCGGCCTTCAGCTCGGCACGCTGCTCTCGGGCTCGGTGGTGATCGAAACCGTGTTTGCCTGGCCCGGCATGGGCCGGCTCGCCTTCGATGCGGTGTTCCAGCGCGACATCAACCTGCTCTTGGGGGTGCTGTTCTTCTCCTCCTTCCTGGTGATCGTCTCGAACCTCGCGACCGATCTCGTCTACGCCCTGCTCGACCCGAGGATCGACGTGCCATGAGCCTCGACGCCACCGACATCCTTCCCCGCGCCGCCGCGCCTTCGGCCCCCGCCGCGCCGAAGCCGCGCCGCGCGGTGCGCACCTCCTCCTTCGGCTATCGCTTCCTGCGCAGCCGCACCGCCCTTGCCGGCAGCATCGGCCTCGCCTTGGTGGCCGGCGCCGCTTTGTTCGCGGCGCAGATCTTCCCCGGTGATCCGCTGGACATGGTGGCCCGCCCCTTCATCTGGCCCTTCACCTCGGCGGAATACCCGCTCGGCACCGACATGCTGGGCCGGGACATCCTCGTTGGCCTCGTCTATGCGGCGCGCGTCTCGCTGGCGGTCGGCCTCGCCGCTGCCGGGCTCGCGGTGGCGCTGGGCGTCGTGTTCGGGGCGCTGTCGGGCTATTTCGGCGGCTGGGTGGACCAGGTGCTCACCCGCATCACCGAAGTGTTCCAGACCATGCCGCCGCTCGTGTTCGTGGTGGTGGTGGTGGCGATCCTCACCCCCTCGGTCTCGTCCATCGTGCTCGGCATCGCCGTGACCTCCTGGCCGCAGGTCGCCCGGCTGGTGCGGGCGGAGGCGTTGCGGCTGCGTGATGCGGAATTCGTGCAGGCGGCGCGGGTGATGGGCATGGGGCATTTCCGCATCATCCTCACCCATATCCTGCCCAATGCCATCTCGCCGGTGGTGGTGGCGGGCTCGATCCTCGTCGCCTCCGCCATCCTCACCGAGGCGGCGCTCTCCTTTCTCGGCCTCGGCGATCCCAACCTCATCTCCTGGGGCAGCATGATCGGCTCCGGCCGCGAGGTGCTGCGCACCGCCTGGTACATGACCGCTTTGCCCGGCCTTGCCATCTCGCTCACCGTCATGGCGCTGAACCTGCTCGGCAACGGCCTCAACGACGTGCTCAACCCGCGGGTGTCGCTGACATGACGCGCCCTGCCCTTCTCGACGTCGAAGACCTCACCGTCCGCTTCCGCACCCCGGCCGGCCGGCTGACGGCGGTGGATCGCCTCTCCTTCGACATCGCCGCCGGCGAAACGCTCGCCATCGTCGGCGAGAGCGGCTGCGGCAAGTCGGTGACGGCCATGGCGCTGCTGCGCCTGCTCCGGTCGCCGCCGGCGGAGATTTCGGGAAGCCATGTGCGGTTCGAGGGCGCGGACCTGCTGGCCCTCTCCGAGCGCGCCATGCGTGACGTGCGCGGCAACCGCATCGCCATGATCTTCCAGGATCCGCTCTCCGCGCTGAACCCCGTGCGCACGGTGGCCGACCAGATCATCGAGAGCCTGAAACGCCACACGGGCCTGCGCGGCCCCGCCCTCCACCGGCGCGCGGTGGAACTGCTCGACCTCGTGCGCATTCCCGAGCCCCAGCGCCGGGCGGAGGACTATCCGCACCATTTCTCCGGCGGCATGCGCCAAAGGGTGATGATCGCCATCGCCATCGCCGCCAATCCGCGCCTGCTGATCGCCGACGAGCCCACCACCGCCCTCGATGTCACCGTGCAGGCGCAGATCCTGAAGCTCATCGTCTCGCTCCAGAAGGAGTTCGGCATGAGCCTGCTGCTCATCAGCCACGACCTCGGCGTGGTGGCCGAGACGGCGGAGCGGGTGCTGGTGATGTATGCCGGCCGCAAGGTGGAGGAGCGGCCGGTGGCCGACCTGTTCGCCCGCCCGCTCCATCCCTACACCCGCGCCCTGATGCGTGCCCGCCCGACGCCAGGCCTGCAGCGCGAGCTGCTGGACGAAATCCCCGGCATCGTGCCCTCCCTCGCCGACCTGCCGCCCGGCTGCGCCTTCGCGCCGCGCTGCGCCCATGCGGACGAGGCCTGCGCGCGGCTTCAGCCGGTTCTGGAAGGCGTCGGCGGTGGCGGCAGCGTCGCCTGCCTCCACCTCGATCGCCTTGCGGGGGAAAAGCCCCGCGCGCCGGTTCTGGAAGGCGTGCCGGCATGAGCGCGCCCGTTGAGACGCCCGCTTTGGAAGTGCTCGACCTCGTGGTCTCCTACCGCACCGGCCGCGGTCCCCTCTCGGCGGTGGACGGCGTTTCCTTCGCAATCCGCCCCGGCGAGACGCTGGGGCTGGTGGGGGAATCCGGCTGCGGCAAGTCCTCCCTCGCCAAGGCCATCGTGCAACTGGTCGAGCCCACGTCCGGCGCGCTGAAGGTGGAGGGGCACGACATCACGGGGCTCACCGCCCGTGAGCGGCGGGCGCTCCGGCCCAAGGTGCAGATGGTGTTTCAGGACCCCATGGGCGCCCTCGACCCCCGCCAGCGGGCGGGCACGATCCTCGAAACCCCGCTCAAGCTCAACGGCGTGCGCGGCAAGGCCGCGCGGCGCGCCCGGGTGGCGAGCCTCATGGAGGCGGTGGGGCTGAGGCCGGAATTCATCGACCGGCTGCCGCATGAATTCTCCGGCGGCCAGCGCCAGCGCATCGGCATCGCCCGCGCGCTCGCCCTCGATCCGGCGGTGATCGTCTGCGACGAGCCGGTGTCGGCGCTGGACGTATCGCTGCAGGCGCAGGTGCTGAACCTGCTGCGCAAGGTGCAGCGCGAGACCTCCGTCGCCTATCTCTTCATCAGCCACGATCTCTCGGTGGTGGAGCACATCGCCGACCGGGTGGCCATCATGTATCTGGGCCGCATCGTCGAGCTTGCCCCGCGCGAGACGCTGTGGCGCGCGCCCCTCCATCCCTACACCCGCGCGCTCATCGAGGCGCTGCCGCGCATGGACCCCGGCGCCAGCCGCATCGCCGACAAGACAATTGTGGGCGGCGACCTGCCGAGCCCCTTCGCGCCGCCCAAGGGCTGCCGCTTCCACACCCGATGCCCCATCGCCGTCGGCCGCTGCGCCATCGATGCGCCGGCCCTCAGCGATGCGGGCGACGGCCACCTCGTGGCCTGCCATCTCGCGCCCGGCGCCGTGCCCGCGCCGACCGCCGGCGCTGTGTTGCAGCCGGCCTGACCCCCTGCCTGCCCGTCCGGCGCCGAAGCGCCGATCCGGAGACCCGACCATGACCGCACGCATCACCATCTCGCCCGCGGACTATCCCGACAGTCCCCTCGCGCAGGCGCTGAAGCAACCGCTGCTGCTCGGCCTGTTCCTGCCCATCCAGAGCGGCGGCTGGTCGCCCTCGACCCTGCCGCGCACCACCGACTGGACGTTCGAGTACAACAAGGCGCTCACCCTCAAGGCCGAGGAACTGGGCTTCGACCTCGCCTTCGGCCTCGCCCAGTGGATCGGCAAGGACGGCTATGGCGGGGAACTGAAGTATCGCGAGCAGGCCATCGACCCATTCGTCACCGTGGCGGCCCTGTCCTCGGTGACGAAGCGGATCATCCTCATCTCCACCATCCACATCCTCTACGGCCCGTGGCACCCGCTGCACCTCGCCAAGTTCGCGGCGACGCTGGACCATATCTCGGGCGGGCGCTTCGGCATCAACATGGTCACCGGCTACGCCCCGCGCGAGCCGAAGATGTTCGGCATCACGCAGATCGAGCATGACGCGCGCTATGCGCGGGCGGCCGAGTTCATCGGCATCGTCGAGCGGCTATGGGCCTCCAGCGAGAACGTCACCATCGACGGCGAATTCTGGAAGCTGGAGGAGGCTTATGTCTCGCCGCGGCCCAAATATGGCCGCCCCATCCTCGTCAACGCCACCGGTTCGCCCGCCGGCTTCGACTATGCCGCCCAGCATTCCGACCTCGTCTTCATCACCAGCCCGACCGGGGCGGAGATCGAGGCGGCGCTCGCCGCGTTGCCGGACCACGTGGCAAACCTCAAGGCCCGCGCCAAGGCTGCCGGGCGCGAGGTGCGAGCCATCATCAACCCGATGATCGTCTGCCGGCCGACCGAGCAGGAGGCGAAGGAGTATCACGCCGCCATCCTCGCCCATGCCGATACCGGGGCGGTGCAGGGCTTCCTCGCCCACCACGCCGCCGGCGACAGCCAGGCCTGGAAGAACCACAAGGGCGAGCACCGGGTGCTCGGCGGCAACATCCAGATCATCGGCTCGCCCGAGCAGGTGGCGGAAAAGCTCATCCGCCTGAAGCAGGCCGGCATCGACGGCGTTCAGCTCGCCTTCTTCGACTTCAAGCCCGACCTCGACTTCTTCGGCGAAGCGGTGCTGCCGCTGCTGAAGCAGGCCGGGCTGCGCATCTGATCCCCACACGACCGAAACGGAGGCTGCCCATGCTGAACCGTCGCGACATCCTGCGCCTTGCTGCGGCCGGCGCCTCCCTTGCGGCCGTGCCGATGGCGCGCGCTGCGGACGGTTCGCCCGTCCGCGGCGGGCACCTCGTCTCCATCGTGGTGCCGGAGCCGCAGACCCTCGGGCTCACGGTGTCCAACCCCACCATCGTCATCGCCATCAACGTGTACGATGGGCTCGTGACCTACGACGGGACGGGCGCGCCGCGTCCGCAGCTCGCCGAAAGCTACGAGCAGGCGTCCGACGGCCGCTCCATCACCTTCCGGCTGCGCAAGGGCGTGACCTGGCACGACGGCGTCCCCTTCACTGCCGCCGACGTGAAGTATTCGATCCTGGAAGTGGTGAAGAAGACCCACCCGCGCGGCATCGGCACCTATTCGCAGCTCCAGGACATCGAGACGCCCGATGACCACACCGTCATCCTGCGGCTGGCGAAGCCCTCTCCGGTGATCTGGGCCGCGCTCAATTCCAGCGAGACGCAGATCCTGCCGAAGCACCTCTATGAGGGCACCGATCCGCTCACCAATCCCTGGAACACGAAGCCCATCGGCACGGGCCCCTTCATCTTCAAGGAATGGGTGCGCGGCAGCCACGTGACGCTGGAGCGCAACCCGAACTACTGGGACGCCGGCAAGCCCTATCTGGACCGGCTCACCTTCCGCTTCGTGCCCGATGCCGGCGCCCGCGCCGCGGCGTTGGAGACCGGCGAGGCGCAATATGTGCCGCTCAGCCCGGTGCCCCTCTCGGACATGGAGCGGCTCGCCAAGCGGCCGGACCTCGTGGTGGAAACACGCGGCTGGGAGGCGGTGGCGCCGGTCTTCTTCCTCGATTTCAACATGCGCCGACCCCAGTTCCAGGATGTGCGGGTGCGCCGGGCCATCGCCCTCGCCATCGACAAGAAGGCGCTGGCGCGAACCGTCTGGTACGGCTTCGCCGAGCCCGCCACCGGCCCGGTGCCCGCGTTCCAGACAGCCTTCGCGGCCACCGGGCTTCCGCAGTACGACTATGATCCGAAGAAGGCCGAGGCGTTGCTGGACGAGGCCGGCCTCAAGCGCGGGCCGGACGGCGTGCGGCTGCGCTTCAACCACGCCAGCATCCCCTATGGCGACGACTTCAAGCGCTCGGGCGAGTTCATCCGCCAGCAACTGAAGAAGGTCGGCATCGAGGTGGAGCTGCTGAACTACGATCTGCCGACCTTCCTGCGGAAGATCTACACCGAATACGACTTCGACACGCTGAACGCCTATTACGCCGCCTTCGCGGACCCGCAGATCGGCGTGCAGCGCCGCTTCTGGTCGCAGACCATCCGGCCGGGGTCGGCGTGGTCCAACGCATCCGGCTATTCCAACCTCAAGGTGGATGCCCTGCTGGAGGCTGCGGCGGTGGAGCCGGACCCGCAGAAGCGCAAGGCGCTGCTCGGCGAGTTCCAGTTGATCGTCCAGACCGAGCTGCCCTCCATCTCCCTCTTGGAGCTGAAGCAGTTCCGGGTGTGGTCGAGCCGGTTGAAGGGCGTGAATGTCGGCCCCATCGGCGTCTACTCCTCCTTCGCGGACGCCTGGCTGGAGCCGGCGCCCGGAGCCGTTCGGGGCTGACGCCGGACGTCCGCCTGTCCCGAACCCTGTCCAAGCCGTCACAAGGGATGCGTCATGTCTCGAGTTCCGCCGCGCAACTCCGCCCTCGCCGACCGGCGCGTCGTCGTCATCGGCGGCACCAAGGGCATCGGCTTCGCCACGGCCGAGGCGGCGATGGCGAAGGGGGCCGAGGTGGTGGTGGCGAGCCGGGACGTGTCGCGTGTCGCCGGTGCGGTGGAGCGTCTGGGCGCCAGGGCGTCCGGCGCCAGCCTCGACATCGCCGATGCCGAAGCGGTGGCGCGCTTCTTCGGGCAAATAGGGCCGTTCGACCACCTCGTGACGACGGCGGCGCACGTGGTGCGCAAGCCGCTTCTGGAGGCGGACCTCGCCGAGGCCCGCGCCTCCTTTGATTCCAAGTTCTGGGGGCAGGTGAATGCGGTGCGCTCCGGCGCGCCGCTGATCCGGGCCGGCGGCTCCATCGTGCTGGTGTCGGGCATCTCCAGCCGCCGGGGCATCGGCACCATGGCTTTTCCCGCCGCCATCAACGGCGCCGTCGAGGCGCTGGCGCGCAGCCTTGCCGTCTCGCTGGCGCCCATCCGCGTGAATGCGGTGTCGCCGGGCTATATCGATACGCCCGGCCATGGCGGGCCGGAGCGGGCGGCGACGCTGGCGAAAGTCGCGGCGGCCATTCCTGCCGGACGGCCGGGGCGGCCGGAGGAGGTGGCGCAGGCCATCCTCTATCTCCTCACCAACCCCTTCTCCACCGGCACCGTACTCGACATCGACGGCGGCCACCTCGCCGCGTGAGATAACCTGGTTTTACGTTGCCTCCGCTCAAGCGCCGCGCGGGCTGTTTCGGCTTGTCTACGCTCAGGCGCCGCGCGGGCTTTGGGGCCGGCGAAGCCTTCGCCAGCCGGCCGCCTCACACCACCAGCCGGAAGCCGGCGCCGCCTTCCGCCGCCACCTGTCCGGGAAGCTGCTCCTCCCAGCCGAGATAGGTGCGCATGGCGTCCGGATTGCCGTCGTGCCGGTCGTGGGCCCAGAACAGATAATCGATGCGCTCGGAATCCGGCGGGTTGGCCGGGCTCGCCTCCACCGGCAGGCCCGCCGCCCGCCACGCCGCAAGGCCTCCTTCCACCACGGCGATCCGCGCCGCGGTGAGGCCGGAAAGATCGAGCGCGGCGATATCGGCAACGCCGGGATCGGCGGCGAACAGGACGAGGGCCGGCGCCGCCAGCACATCCGCAGGGAGCGCCGCAAGGCGCGGCCGGATGGTCCACAATGCCCCGACCGCATGGCTCGCGCGATAGGCGGCGCTGGCATCGAGCGAGAGCGCCCGCGCGCCGTCCTTCAGCAAGTCCGCCGCCTCCTGGGGGGACACGCGGGGAGCGGCCGGGATCGCCGCCTTCGCCGCTTCGACGCCCCCGGCAATGTCGTCCGGCTTTCCATCGAACACGTGCACATCCTCGCCGAGCTGGATCAGCCAGTGGGCGGTGAGGCGAGCGCGGACGCCATCGGCGTCGATCAGCACGATGCGCGCGTGCTGCACGCCCACCCATTTGTCGAGCGACTGCACCAACTGGCCGCCCGGTGCGGCCACCGCGCCCGGCACCGGCAGAGCGGTGCGGTCGGCGGCATCCCGCAGGTCGAAGAGGAAGGTGGTGCGCGCACCGGCCTCCGCGCCGCGCCAGCGGGCGAGGGTCGTAGCATCCACCAGGGGCAGGCCGAACCGCGTGCGGACGGCTTCGGCGCGGGCGCGCGCGGCCGCGATGTCCGGCACCGGCGCAATGGGGACGACACCGGATTCCAGCGCCAGCCCGGCGAGGCGCCAGCCCTGCGTGCCGCCCTTCAGCGCCACCACGCGATTGGGCACCTGCGCATCGATCAGGCTTTGCGCACCGATGATGCCCCGCGTGCGCCCGGCGCAGGAGACGACCACCAGTTGCTCCGGCGCGCGGACGAATGCGTCGAACTTCTCCACCAGTTCCGCCCCCGGGCAGCTGATGGCGCCGGGCACATGGAAGCGCGCGAATTCCTCGGGGTGCGGCTGTCGAGGATCACGAGGTCCGCACCCTCGTCCTTCAAGCGGGCGAGTTCGGCGGCCTCAATGGCCGGGGTATGGAAAGCATGCTCCACCACCTCGGCGAAAGCCTTCAAGCGGCTGTTGACGCTCTTGTAGATCTCATAGCCGGCCGCCACCCACGCCGCGACGCCGCCCTCCACGGCGGCAAGGTCGCTGTAGCCCAGCGCCGCCAGCCGCTGCGCGGCCTTCACCGCGAGGCCGTCGCCCTCGTCCAGCAGAACGACCGGGGTGGCGAGCCGCGGAACCAGCGCGCCGATGTCCAGCTCCAGCCGGCTGTAGGGCGCGTTGACGGCGAAGAAGGGGTGGCCCTCGCCGAACTGTCCCTCCTCGCGCACGTTGAGGAACGCGATCTCCCCGGTCCCGCGCAGGGCCGCCTGCACGTCTTGGGGGACAGGAGGCGGACAGCGGCGGACGGCGTGACGGCGGAAAAGGTCATCGGCAGGTTCCTGGGGGCGCCGGTTGGCGCGAGATGCGGGAAGGGTTCGCGGGGACGGTCAGTCGCGATAGTCCGGCTCGCGCCGGTCGAGCAGGCGGCGCAGGGCGGCGAAATGCAGCTCCGCGCCGTGGGGCTTCTGGCCGGGCGCGGCGGTCTTCTGGCCGGCCTGCAACAGCCCGGCGCGATACTGGGCCTGCGCCTTCTCCACGAGGGGCGCCGGCACCTGCTTCAGCGGGCGGCCGGTCCACAAGGCGTAGAGCTGCACCTGGCAGGCGCGTTCCAACGCGAACAGCCGGTCATAGGCCTCCGCCGTGGTGCGGCCGGTGACGATGACGCCGTGATGGGCGAGGAACAGGATCTTCTTGTCCGGCCCCAGCAAATCCGCCAGCCGCTCGCCCTCCTCCGGCTCGCGGGCAAGGCCGGTATAGGCGTCGTCATAGACGATCTCGTCGATGAGCAGGATCTCGGTCTGGCCCACCGGCAACAGGCGGTTGTCTTCCAGCCGGGTCAGCGCCGTCGCGTAGGGCATGTGGGTGTGCAGCACCACCTGATGCTCGGGGTGGAGGCGATGGATCGGCGCATGGATGCAATAGGCCGAGCGCTGGATCTCTCCTTCGCCGGCGATCAGCCGCCCGTCATAGCCCACGGTGAGCAGCCCGCTCGCCGTCACCTCCGACCAGTGCAGGCCGAACGGCGGCAGCAGAAACGCATCGTCCCGCCCCGGCACCGCGACGGTGAGGTGATTGTAGATCCCCTGGTCGAAGTCATGCCAGACGGCGAGCCGATGGGCCGCCGCCAGATCCTCGCGGGCGGCCTGTTCCTCAGGGGAAAATTGGGGCGTGGCAACGCGTTGCGCGGCGACGGGGGAGCGTGCGGGAGCGGGCATGGAATTTCTTATTGATAATTTCGATAGACAAAATCAATATCATGACAATCGGCCTCTTGGAAGGTCCGCTCGGCAGAATGGCGCGCGGCACCGGCCGGTCTCTCCTCCCCCATCCACAAGGCAGGGTCATGCGCTCAGGTGCCCTCAAGCTGTTCGCCGTCGCGGCTGCTTTCATCGGCTTGCTTCCCGCGACGGTCCTCGCCCAGACAGGCCCCTCCGAAGGGACGCCGAAGCGCGGCGGCACGCTCGTCACTATCATCCAGCCCGAGCCGACGGTGCTGACCACCACCGTGAACAACCAGTTCTCCAACGGCGCCGTCTCGGTGAACATCTATGACGGCCTCGTCGCCTATGACGACAATCTCGGTCTCAAGCCGGCACTGGCGGAAAGCTGGGAGATCTCGCCGGACAAGCTGACCCTCACCTTCCATCTCAGGCACGGCGTGAAGTGGCACGACGGCGCCCCCTTCACGTCGGCGGACGTGCGCTTCAGCGCGCTGGAGATCTGGAAGAAGGTGCATTCGCGCGGCCGCCTCACCTTCGCCGAGCTGGAGGATGTGGAGACGCCCGACGCCTATACTGCCATTTTTCGCTTTCGCGCCCCTTCCCTCGTCGTCCTGTCGGCGCTCAACGCCTGGGAGGGGCAGGTGCTGCCGAAGCATCTCTATGAAAACACGGACATCCTGAAGAACCCGCACAATGTCGAGCCGGTCGGCACCGGGCCTTTCAAGTTCAAGTCCTGGACCAAGGGCGAGGCCATCGAGCTGGTGCGCAATGCGGACTATTGGGATGCCGGCAAGCCCTATCTCGACCGGGTGATCTACCGCTTCATCCCGGACGGCGGCGCGCGGGCGGCGGCGATCGAGATCGGCGACGTGGGCTATGCCGCCTTCGATCCCGTGCCGTTCGCCGACATCGAGCGGGTGCGCAAGCTGCCCAACCTCAAGGTGGAATCGCGCGGCTATGAGTGGAACGCCAAATACTATTTCCTCGAATTCAACCTCAGGAACCCGATCCTGGCCGACATCCGCGTGCGGCGCGCCTTCGCCCATGCCATCGACCGGCAGGGGCTCGCCGACACCGTGTGGTTCGGCCTCGTGACCCCGGCCACCGGGCCGATCCCCTCCTTCACCAAGGCCTTCTACACCGCGGACGTGCCGACCTACCCCTTCGACCCTAAGGAGGCCGAGCGGCTTCTGGACGAGGCCGGCTACAAGCGCGGCGCCAATGGCGTGCGTTTTTCCATCAATCAGGACTTCCAGCCCTTCAACGAGAATTTCCGCAAGACCGCCGAATACATCCGCCAGAACCTGAAGCGCGTGGGCGTCGAGGTGAATGTGCGCTCACAGGATCTCGGCGCCTTCGTGCGGCGCGTCTACGGCTCCTATGACTTCGACATCAATACGGGGCAGTTCTCCGTGTTCATCGATCCCGAGCTGGGGCTGCTGCGGCAATTCTGGTCGAAATCCATCGCGCCCGGCATCCCCTGGACCAATGCGTCCGGCTATGCGGATCCCGGCACGGACAAGGTGATCGAGGGCATCAAGAGCGCCGCTGATCCCGAGCAGCGCGTGGCGCTGTTCCACGAGCTGCAGCGCCGGGTGCAGCGCGATCTGCCGGTGTTGCCGCTGCTCGAGCTGAAGCAGTTCACCGTCTACAACACCAATGTCCGCGGCGTTTCGGTGCGGCCGGACGGGGCCATGTCCTCGCTTAAGGATATCTGGCTCGCCGAATAGAAGCGGCAGGCAGGACAAAAAAATCCCCGGCGGGTCGCGAGGGACCCCCGGGGATAAGTTGCGGGAGAACTCTGGAAACAGCGGCCGCAGGGGGCCGCCGGATGCCGGACCATCTCGCCGGGGCCAGGAACCCCGGCGGCGGAAACCCGGCGGGAGAGGTCACCCGGGCCAGGGCCTGAGCGCGCGCGGGCTCAGCCGTTCGAGAGAGGCGAGGCAGCGCGCGGCGATCCGCATGTCGCCGATGGAGGCGAACAGGCGGCCGTCGATGTCGTTGAACAGATGATCGCAGGCGTGGAAGAGAAAGCCCTCGGAATGGCGCGAGGCGAGCCCGGCACGCCGGCCGGCTACGGACAAGACGAGGATGCCGGCGGAAGCCGGGACACTCGATGGGTCGCTCGATCTGTCTGCGTCGGCCATGATCGCCCTCCGGGCCTTGCACGCCGCTCCGGTATCCCCGCCTGAAGGGGGAGGCCGGTGAGGCGACGTGTTTTAAATTTACTTATTCTATTGATTCAATCAATTATAAAATGCGTCGCAGCAGGGCCGCTGCGTTTTTCCTCGCTGGAGCGCGTCATGATCGAGCCGATCCGCACCTGGGATCTCCCGAACCTTCCTGGTCCACTCGCGCGGGCCGCCTGAGCGCCATGCTGACCAAGAAGGGCAAGTATGGCCTCAAGGCCGCGGTCTTCCTCGCGCACCAGCCCGAGGGCAAGGCGCTTCAGGTGGCCGAGATCGCCGACGCCAACCACATCCCGAAGAAATTCCTGGACGTGATCCTCGGCGAGATGCGCCACGGCGGCTATCGGCTGGCGCGGGGGGCAGACCAGATCAATGTGGGCGCCCTCATCCGCGCCCTCGACGGCCCGCTCGCGCCCCTGCCCTGCGTCGGCAGCACGGATTACCAGCCCTGCCCTGACTGCGATGGCCCGAACTGCACCATCCGCCTGCTGATGGCGAAGGCCTACGCCGCCATCCGTGAGGTGATGGATGACTGCTCCCTCGCGGACCTGCGCGACATTTCCGGCGACCGGCTCCAAGCCTTCGTCGACTACATCTGAGGGCGCCACGGCCGCCCTGCGATTGGCTGGGCCGCGCCAGCGCACCTGCTCATATCGTAGGCACAACGCCGCCATATTGCACATCAGAACAAAATACATAAACTGACTTGAAATTAGGAGAGTCCCATGTCGCGCCTGCCCCTTCGCTCGTTGAATGATGCCCCCACTGAGGCGAAGGACCTGCTGGCGGCGGCAGAGGCGCGCAACGGCTTCCTGCCGAATCTCTTGCGCGTCCTCGCCAATGCGCCCACCGCGCTCGAGACCTATCTGACCGTTTCCGGCATCAACGCCCGCGGCTCCCTCTCCCTGGCGGAGCGCGAGGCGGTGCAGATCACCGCGGCGGCGGAGCATGGCTGCGGCTTCTGCGTCGCCGGCCATACGGCCATCGTCACCAAGGCTGGGCTGGACCCGGCGATCATCGCCGCGCTGCGCGAGCGGGGGCATGTCCCGGATGCGCGGCTGGAGGCGGTGGCCCGCTTCACCAAGGCCGTCATCGCCAGCCGTGGCCGGGTGGAGGACGCCGACCTCGCCGATTTTCGCGCCGCCGGCTTCGACGACAAGGCGGCGCTGGAGGTGGTGCTGGGGGTGAGCCTCGCCACCCTCTGCAACTTCGCCAACAATCTGAGCGCCCCGCCCCTCAATCCGCAGCTCGAGCCGTTCCGCTGGGACGCGCCCCGCGAGAGCGCCGCATGATGGCGGACGCGCTCGATTCCTCGCTCGCCACCTGGCTGGAGGACAATGCCCCTCGGCTCGATGCCGATGTGAGCGCCGCCGCCGATGTCCTGCCGCGCCTCGCCGCTGCCAACGTCTTCGCCATCGGCGTGCCTGAGGCGGCCGGCGGCGTGGGCGGGCGCCCCATCGACGTGGTGGAAGCGATCGCCGACGTCTCCGCGCATTCGCTGGCCGCCGGCTTCGTCTTCTGGGGCCATCGGACCTATGTGGAATATCTGCTCCAGAGCCCCAACACGACCCTGGCCGGGCGACTCTTGCCGGATCTGCTGCACGGACGCGTCGCCGGCGCGACCGGGCTGTCCAATGCCATGAAGTTCCTCGCCGGCCTGGAAGACCTTCAGGTCACGGCGCGCCGCGAAGGCGAGGGCTTCCGGCTCGACGGCAGGCTGCCGTGGGTGACGAACCTCGCGCCCGATGCCTTCCATCTCGCCGCCGCGGTCGCCCATGCGGACCGTCCCGGCGCGTTCGTCGCGTCCCTCGCGGCGGAGGATGCGGGCATCGAACGCTCGGCCGATCTCGACCTCATCGGCCTGCGCGCCACCAACACGGCGGCGGTGGCGCTCACGGGCGTTCGCATCGATCCGGATCGCGTGATCGCGGCGGATGCCCACGCCTGGCTGCCCAAGGTGCGCCCGGCCTTCCTTTCCTTCCAGTGCGGCATGTCCATCGGCCTCGCGCGCCGGTCCATCGCAGCGGCGCGGGAAGCTGCGGGCGCAGGCCGCCACATCCTCGCCGAACCGCTCGCCACGCTCGCCGCCGCACTGCGCGCTCAGGAGCGCGCGTTGGCCGAGGGGCTGGAGACGGGGGCCTTCGAGACCCAGCCGGCGGCCCTGTTCCGCATCCGCATCGCCCTCGCCGAGATCGTGGCGGAAGCCATCGGCCTCGAATTGCAGGCGACGGGCGGGCGGGCCTATCTCACCGCCGCCGGTGCCGCTTTCGCCCGCCGCTGGCGGGAGGCGGCCTTCGTGCCCGTCATCACGCCGAGCCTCGTGCAGCTGAAGACGGCGCTCGCGGCGCAGCGCCAGAGCGCGGCATGAGCGTTCCCGTCCTGTCGGCTGAGGGCATCGCGCTCAGCTATCCCGGAGCGCCCGCGCCCGTGCTGGAAGGGTTCGACCTCGCCATCCAGCCGGGGGAGGTGGTGGCCATCCTCGGACCCAGTGGGGCCGGCAAATCGAGCCTACTGCGCGTCCTCGGCGGGCTCCAGCGGCCCAGCGTCGGCACCGTCCGCATGGGCGGCACCGTGTTGGAGGATGTGCATCCGCGCCTTGCCGTCGCCTTTCAGGATCCCTGCCTGCTGCCATGGCTGACGCTGGAGGCCAACGTCGCCTTCGGGCTGGATTTCAAGCGCCAGCCCCCCGTATCTCCGGCGGAGCGCCGCTTGCGCGTCGATGCCGCCATTGCCGAAGTGGGGCTCGGCCACGCCCGCCACCTGCCGCCCTCCGCCTTATCCGGCGGCATGGCGCAACGCACCGCGCTCGCCCGCTGCCTCGCCCGCAAGCCCGAAGTGCTGCTTCTGGACGAGCCCTTCGGCGCCCTCGACGAGGTGACCCGGGCCGAGATGCAGGACCTGCTGCTGAAGGTGGTCGCCGATTTCGGCACGGCCGCCCTGCTCGTCACCCACGACATCGACGAGGCGTTGCTGGTCGCCGACCGGGTGGTGCTCATCGGCGGCGCGCCGGCCCGGCAGGTCGCGAGCTGGACTCTGGACCTGCCCCGCCCGCGCCGGGACGAGGTCGCGACCCTCGGCGCCCTGCGCATCGACATTCTGAAGGCGCTGCGTGGCGCCGTCCGCCACCACTGACGCCCGCCGACGAGGAGACCCACCATGTGCATCGCCTGCCTTCCCCGCGGCGGCTTTTCCCGCCGCGAGATGCTGAAGCTGTCCGCCCTCTTCACCGCTACCGGCGCCCTGCCTTTGCTGCGCGCCGCCGAGGCCCGCGCGCAGGAGCCGGACGCCCCGGTGCGCATCGGCTACCTGCCCATCACCGATGCCACGCCGCTGCTGGTCGCCCATGCCAACGGCCTGTTCGAGGCCGAGGGCCTGAAGGCAGAGAAGCCCGTCTTGCTGCGCAGCTGGGCGCAGGTGATCGAGGCCTTCATCTCCGGTCAGGTGAACGTCATCCACCTGCTGTCGCCCATGACCGTCTGGGCGCGCTTCGGCTCCGGCGCCCCGGCGCGGGTCGTGGCCTGGAACCATGTGAGCGGCTCGGCCCTCACCGTCAGCCCCGACATTTCGAGCGTGGCCGATCTGGGCGGAAAGACCGTGGCGGTGCCGTTCTGGTACTCCATCCACAATGTGGTGGTGCAGAACCTGCTGCGCGAAAACGGCCTCACCCCCGTGACCAAGAAGACCGGCACGCCCGCCGCCAATGAGGTCAACCTCGTGGTGATGGCCCCGGCCGACATGCCGCCCGCCCTCGCCACCCGTCAGGTGGCCGGCTACATCGTCGCCGAGCCGTTCAACGCGGTGGCGGAAGCGCAGGGCATCGGCAAAATTCTCCGCTTCACCGGCGACGTGTGGAAGGATCACGCCTGCTGCGTGGTGTTCATGCATGAGCGAGATCTCGACGGGCGGCCGGAGTGGTCGCAGAAGGTGGTGAATGCCATCGTGAAGGCGCAGCTGTGGACCCGCGCCAACCGCGCCGAGACCGCGCGCCTCCTCTCCAAGGAAGGGCCGAACCGCTACACGCCCCATGCCCAGGCGGTGCTCGACAAGGTGCTCTCCCCGCCCGAGGCCGACACCGAGGCCTATCTGAAGTCCGGCGCCATCCGCCATGCCGATTGGAAGGAGAAGCGCATCGACTTCCAGCCCTATCCGTTCCCGAGCTACACCGAGGAACTGGTCCGGCGCCTCAAGGGCACGCTGATCGAGGGCGACGGTGCCTTCCTCGCCAAGCTCGACCCCGCGACGGCAGCGAAGCAGCTGGTGGACGACCGCTTCGTCAAGGCGGCGCTGGCAGCCAACGGCGGCCTGCCGGCGTTCGGCTTCCCCGACACCTTCACCCGCACCGAGGTGATCGCGCCTTGAATGCGGAACCGCAGCAGGGATCTTTCGCCGCCGGCACAAATCCGAAGAGCGAAGCGCGCCCGAAAGGCACCGCGCGGGGCGGCGGACTTTCGCGGCCGCTGCTCGGCATTGCCGGCCTGCTCGTCCTCCTGGCCCTATGGTGGCTCGGCACGGATGTGCTGGCCGCCCCCGGCAGCTTCGCTCGGCGCTTCTCGCCGGCGAGCGCCTTCGCCAGCCTCGGCGGCCTGCTGCTGCACTCGGACCTGCCGATCCATGTCTATGTGAGCCTCCAACGCATCTTCATCGGCCTCGGCTTCGCACTGGCCATCGGCGTGCCGATGGGGCTCGCGGTGGGCACGTTCGGCGCGCTGGAAGCGGCGACCACGCCGGCCTTCCAGTTCCTGCGCATGATCTCGCCGCTCTCATGGATGCCGCTGGCGGTGATGGTGTTCGGCGTGGGCGACCGGCCCATCTATTTCCTGCTGGCCTTCGCCGCCGTGTGGCCGATCCTCCTGTCCACCGCTGCCGGCGTGCGCCAGCTGGACCCGCGCTGGCTGCTGCTGGCGCGCAGCCTCGCCGCGACGCGGTGGGAGATGCTCTCGCGGGTGATCCTGCCGGGGGTGACGGGACACATCCTGACCGGCGTGCGCCTCGCCATCGGCATCCTGTGGATCGTGCTGGTGCCGTGCGAGATGCTGGGCGTCTCCGCCGGGCTCGGCTATTTCATCCTCGATACACGCGACCGGCTGGCCTATTCCGAGCTGATGGCCATGGTGCTGCTCATCGGCGTGCTCGGCTTCGCCCTCGATGCCCTCGCCCGGGCGCTCTGCCGCCGCTGGGCCTGAGCCGCTGGACGGCTCGCGCAGGGGAAGGCTCGGTTGAAGGGAAGCCAAACCGAGCCGTCGCCCGCTATTTCGCCGAGAGCACCGCGTGCATGGCGTCCACCGAGCGGTTGGCGGCGGTGGCGGGGGTCCAGCCGATGGCGGCGCGATAGGTGCCGAGGGGGAGCGGCGCGTCCGCCTCGCTTGCGAGGCCGAGGGGCGCCCCGGCGGTGGGCGCCACGTAGAGCGCATCCTCGGGGCAATAGAGTTCGCACATGAAGCAGGTCTGGCAATCCGCCTGCCGGGCGATCACCGGCGGGCCGGACAGGGACGACGCGAACACGTTTGTTGGGCACGCGGCGACGCAGATGTTGCAGCCCGTGCAGCGAGCGGCGCTGATGAGCTCGATCATGCCGCGATCCCTTCGCTCGAGCGCTGCTCCGCGGCATCCGCCGCAAGGGGCGGGGCCGGCCGGTGGGAGACGGACACCTCGGTGAGACCTGCCGCGGTGAGGAGGTGGCGCTGCGCCGGGTCGGCGGCCGCATGGTCGATCCGGCGGTGCATCCCCCGGCTCTCGGTCCGGGCGAGCCCGCTGCGGTACATCCAGCGCGCCACCGCCGTCATGGCCGCCGCCTCGCGGGCGCGCAGCACGTTGGTGCCATCCGCCGGAGCGGAGGCGGTCAGGCGCGCCCACTGGCTGTCGAGACGGTCGAGGGAGCGGGTCAGGCCCTCCTCGGTGCGGAAATAGTTGCGATCGAAGGGGTGGACCTCGCCCACCACGGTGCGCGCCGCCTCGGCGGGATCGAAGGGGCGGGCGCCGGCGTCCCGCAGCCCCGCGGTGCCGGCGCCCCGGCGCACGCGCCCGTTCGGGGCGCGGCGGCCAAACTCCGCGGCGGCGCGCCCGGCCCAGCGCCCGGACGAGACCGCCCAGGCGGCATTGTGGCTGCCGCCGCCGGTGAATCCTCCGCAGATCAATTCGCGCGTCGCCGCGTCCCCCGCCGCATAGAGGCCGGGCACGCGGGTCGCGCAGGTCTCGTCGACGATGCGCAGCCCGCCGGTGCCGCGCACGGTGCCTTCGAGGTGGAGCGTGATGGGGAAGCGGTCCGTGAACGGGTCGATGCCCATGCGGTCGAACGGCAGGAAGAAATTGGGCTGGGCCGCGCGCATGTTGGCCTGCATGGCCGCGTCGGCGCGGTCGAGCCTCGCGAACACCCGGCCCTTCTGGAGATGCCGCGCGATCACCGAGCGCCCTCCGTTGGAGGCGGCGCCGGGAATCACCTCTCCGGCCTCGTCGGTGAAGGTCGCCCACTTGAAGAACAGGGTCTTGGTGACCGAGGCGAAGTCCGCCGCGATGGCATAGGCGTTGGAGAATTCCATGCCGGAAAAGTCCGCACCGGCTTCCGCCGCCATCAGGTGGCCGTCGCCGGTGAGCGCGGCGCAGCCGAGCGCGCGGGAGAGGAAGGCGCAGCCGCCGGTGGCGATCACTACCGCGCCGGCATCCACCTGCCAGCCATCCCCCTGCTGCCGGCGGATGCCGCGTGCGCCGGCCACCGCACCGGCCTCGTCCACCAGCAGTTCCAGCGCCGGGGAGTGATCGAGGATGCGCACGCCCGCGCCCTTCGCCAGCTTGCGCATGAGGCGCATATATTCCGGCCCCTGCAGCGAGACGCGGATGGGATTGCCGGCGCCGTCCACCGGAAAGGGATAGCCGCGCGCGCCGAGTTCATGCAGCGCCGCGTGGGTGGTCTCCAGCACCCGGGCCGACCATGCGCGATCGGCGAGGAAGCCGCCCAGTGCCTCGCGGCTGACGATGGCGGCGGCGCGCAGCTTCGGGTCCGGTTCGACATACCAGATGGAGGTGCCGGACGGCGCGGTGGCGCCGGACGTGCCGCAGAAGCCCTTGTCCGCCAGCACCACCCGCGCGCCCGTCCGCGCCGCCTCAAACGCCGCCCAGGTGCCGGCCGGGCCGCCGCCGAGCACGAGCACGTCGCAGGTGAGGTGGAGCCCGGACGGGGCGAAAGATGAAAAGCCCATGATGCCTCCCGAAGCCCTCGCGAACGCCGGCCGCCGCGCTATCGCGCGAAGCCGAAGCGCAGACGGCGCCAAATAACGTCGATATAATGTTCATTTAGTTTATAGACTTACTTGAAAATATCAAGATTAATGTCCCTCGGCCGCCGGGAAACGCGCGGCCGCTTCGTCCGCCGCAGCCTGTCAGGAGGCCCCATGAGCGCTTCGATCAGCACCCTTCCCAACACGCCGGAGCCCGCGATTCCCGAGAGCGATATCCTCCCGCTCTCCGGGCGCATCGGCGTCGAGATCCGCAATGTGCGCCTCGCCGGCGACCTGCCGCAGCCGCTGTTCGACGAGATCCACCGCCTGCTGCTGAAGCACAAGGCGCTGTTCTTCCGCGACCAGCACCATCTCGACGACGCGGCGCAGGAGGCCTTCGGCGCGCGCTTCGGCGGGCTTGTGCCGCATCCGACCATCGGGGCGCTCGCCGGCACCTCCTCGGTGCTGGAGCTGGACACCCGCCGCACCGGCGAGCGCGACAGCGGCCAGGGCGCCGGCCGGGCCGACCAGTGGCACACCGACGTGACCTTCGTGGACGCCTATCCGAAGATTTCCGTGCTGCGCGGCGTGGTGATTCCGGCGGCGGGCGGCGACACCGTGTGGTCCAACACCGCCGCCGTCTACGATCGCCTGCCCGAACCGCTGCGCCAGCTGGCGGACAGCCTGTGGGCGACCCATTCCAACGCATACGACTATGCCGCCGTGCGCCCCCACGCGACCGACGACGACCGCCGCCAGTTCGACCGCAATTTCACGAAGACCGTCTTCGAGACCGACCATCCGGTGGTGCGGGTGCATCCCGAGACGGGCGAGCGCTCGCTGGTGCTCGGCAATTTCGTGCAGCGCTTCGTCGGCCTCAACAAGGGCGACAGCCAGAAGCTCTACGACCTGTTCCAGAGCCACATCACCGCGCCGGAGAACACCGTGCGCTGGCGCTGGCGGGCCGGCGACGTCGCGGTCTGGGACAACCGCTCCACCCAGCACTACGCGGTCAACGACTATGGCGACGCCCACCGCGTCGTGCGCCGCGTGACCGTGGACGGCGAGGTGCCGGTGAGCGTGGACGGCCGCACCAGCGTCACTCGCAACCGCTTCGACAAGCCGGCCGACCGCGCCGCCTGATCCCGCGTAGGCCGGCGGGCGGCAGGCCCGGCCGCCGGCATGTCTTCTGGCCCCTTTCAGGAGTTCGAGACCGATGTCTGCCCTGCTGCGCCCGGTTCTGCGCCCCTTCGCCCACGCCGCCTCGGCGCTCCTCTGCCTCGCGCTCCTCGCCGTCCCCGCGGCGGCCGAGACGGTGATCCGCTTCGGCCATCCCGGCGTCGGCGCGGAACAGCGGGCCTATTCCTATGGGGATGCGACCACCTATGCCCGCGCCCGCCAACTGATCGAGAAGGAATTCGCCGACGACAAGGACGTGAAGATCGAATGGACCTTCTTCCGCGGGGCGGGCCCCGCGCTGAATGAATCCGTGGCCTCCGGCCAGCTCGATTTCTTCCTGCTGGGCGATCTGCCGGCCATTGTCGGCCGGGCGCGGGGGCTGAAGCACAAGTTCATCTTCGCCACCGGGCGCAACAACCCCATCTTCCTTGCCGTGCCCACCGACAGCACCATCACCAAGGTGGAGGACGTGAAGGGCAAGAAGGTCGCCCTGTTCAAGGGCACGAACCTGCAGAACGCCACCGACCGCATCCTCGCCTTGCACGGGCTTTCGGAAAAGGACGTGCGCTTCATCAATCTCGATGCCAACGCCGCCGTCGCCGCCCTCACCTCCGGCAATGTGGATGCCGTGTTCGGCGGGCAGGAATATCTGCCGCTGGCGGCCAAGGGCGTGGTGAAGATCGTCTACACCACCAAGGGCGACGACCCGACGCTGGGGCGCAATTCCTCCTACTTCGTCACCGAGGCCTTCGCGGCCGCCCACCCGGACCTCACCCAGCGCGTGGTGACGGCCTTCATCAAGGCCGCCCATTTCATCTCGCAGGACCAGAACCGAGACGAGGCGTTCGAGGCCTGGGCGCTCTCGGGCCTGCCCAAGGAAACCTTCGTCACCAACTTCGACGGGGTGCGGCTCTCCCTCATCGTCAATCCGCTGATCGACGACTATGTGGTCGCCCGCTACAAGGAACAAGCCCAGGCCGCCAAGGAGTACGGCCTGCTGAAGGGCGATCCCGACATAGACCACTGGTTCGACCGCACCTATCTCAACGCGGCGCTGAAGACGCTGAAGCTGGAGGACTTCTGGTCCACCCGCGACGGGCGCGGAAACATCGAGACGCGCGGCAGCATCGACCAGAAGGCGTCGAACTAGGGGGCGTCGAACTAAGGGGCGGCATGAGGCGCCCCTGCCTTCCCATCAGCGCCGTCATGCCCCGGCTCGTCCGGGGCATCCACCGGGACCCGCATCGGGTGTTTCAGGCCGAATACGGCGCCCGGCCGCACCGTGGATCCCCCGCACGAGGCGGAGGATGACCAGCGGCGAGCGGGGCGACATGAGCGCGGGTGGGCGTTTGGCACGCAGCAGAGACGGAAGGTGACACAGCATGAGCCTTGCAGAAACGCTCGACAAACCGGCCTTCGACCAATCCACCCGCGCCGGCACTGCGACGGCTTCCGCAGCCCGACGACGTGCCGGGAGGCGGGGGCCCGCCGGCCCGACACCCCTCGGCACCGTGCTGCTCGGCCTGTCCTTTCCCTTCGCTTTGCTGGTGGCCTGGTGGTGGGCGGCGCGCCTCGGCATCGTGCCGGAGCAGATCCTTCCCGCCCCGGCGACCATCTATGAGACCGTCTCCAGCCTCATCGCCGACGGCTCGCTCGCCACCCATCTGGAAATCTCGACCCACCGTGTGCTTGTCGGCTTCGGGCTCGGTGCCCTGTTCGGCCTCGTCTTCGGCGCGGCGGCGGGGCTTTCGCCGACCGTACGCGCCTTCCTCTATCCGCCGGTGCAGGCAGTGGCGCGGGTGAACGTGCTGGCCTGGATGCCCCTCCTCACCTTGTTCATGGGCATCGACGAACCGCTGAAATACGTGGTCATCGGCTGGTCGGCGGCGATCCCCATCATCCTCGGCACGGCGCGCGGCATCGAGAACGTCTCCCCCGCCTTCCGGGAGCTCGGGCGCGTGCTGCATTTCAACACGCGCGACACCCTGCGCCTCGTGGTGCTGCCGGGCGCGGTGCCCTCCATCTTCGCCGGCCTGCGCGAGGGGCTCGCCAATGCGTGGCAGACGCTGGTGCTGGCCGAGCTGTTCGCCTCGTTCGAGGGGCTGGGCTATCTGATGACCTGGGGCCGGCAGCTGTTCCAGCTCGATCTCGTCATCATCGCCATGATCGTGGTGGCCCTGGCCGGCCTCGCCATGGACCTCGGTTTGCGCTGGTTGGAGCGCCGGGCGCAGCCGTGGAAGCGGGGGACGCGCGATGTCCATTGAGGCCACCGCCGCCACCACTCTTCCCGCCCAAGCCCGCGCCGGCACCGCCCTGCGGACCGTCACGCGCCGGATCGACTGGCGCCCATGGACGGCGTTCGCGGCCCTGCTCGCTTTGTGGTTCGCCGCCCATCACTTCGGCTGGGTGCCGGCCAAATACCTGCCCTCCCCGCTCGCTGTGGTGCAGCGCCTCATCCGCGAGGTCACGGCGGGCACGCTGCTGCACGACCTTCATGAGACGCTGCGGCGCAATCTCTCCGGCCTCGTCATCGGCGTCGCGGCGGGCCTTGCGCTGGGGGCGCTGCTGGGCGCCTCCTCCCTCGTCGGGCGCATCGTCGGCCCCACGGTGCTGGCGCAGCGGCAGACGGCGCTGTTCGCCTGGGTGCCGCTGCTCGCCATGTGGTTCGGCGGTGGGGACACGGGCAAGATCACCTTCATCGCGGTGGCCGCCTTCCAGCCGGTGGTCATCGGCACATGGCGCGGCATCAGCCTCGTGCCCGCCACCTATCGCGAGCTTTCCGACGTGCTGCTGCTGAACCGCTGGAACTACATGCGGCTCGTCGCGCTGCCGCATGCCTTGCCCATGATCTTCACCGGCCTCCACGGCGCGCTCATCTACGCCTGGCTCGCCACCGTGGGCTCTGAGCTGTTCCTCAACATCTCCCCCGGCCTCGGCGGGCGGCTCAATGAGGGCAGCCAGCTGTTCGAGATCGACCTGCTGTTCCTCGTCATCCTCCTCTTCGGCCTCATCGGCCTCGGCTTCAACACGCTGGCCGAGCGCGCCGAAGGCCTCCTGATCCGCTGGAACAGTCGATGAATGCCCCTTTCCATTCTCCGTCCCCGCAGCCCCCCGCCACCGCCGTTCCGGCCCTCGATATCCGCCATGTTAGCAAGGCCTTCGTGGTCGACGGCAAGGCCGTCGAAGTGCTCGCCGATATCTCGCTTTCGGTGGAGGCGGGCAGCTTCGTGAGCATCGTCGGCGCCTCCGGCTGCGGGAAGTCCACCTTGCTGCGGCTCATCCTCGGCCTCGATCTCGACTATGCCGGGGAGATCAGCCTCGATGGCCGACCGGTGGAAGGGCCGGGGCCGGAGCGCTCCATCGTGTTCCAGGAGCACCGCCTGCTGCCGTGGCTGACGGTGGAGGGTAATGTAGGCGCCGCCCTGCTGCATTCGGGGCTCGATGCGGCGGCGCGGCGGCGGTCGGTGGCGGAGCATCTGGAGCTGGTGGGGCTGGAGGCCTTCGCCAAGGCCTATCCGGCCCAGCTCTCCGGCGGCATGGCCCAGCGCGTCGCCATCGCGCGGGCGCTGGCAAACCGCCCCCGCTTCCTCCTGCTGGACGAGCCCCTGGGCGCCCTCGACGCCCTCACCCGCCTGCGCCTGCAGGGCGAGCTGAAGCGCATCGTCGCCCATGAGGGCGCCACCGCCGTGCTCGTCACCCACGACGTGGACGAGGCGGTTTTCCTCGGCCACCGCATCGTCGTCCTTCACCCCCGCCCCGGCCGCATCGCCGCCGTGCTGGAGGTGCCGGAAGAAGCGCGTGCCGACCGCTCCAGCCCCGCTTTCGTCGCCCTGCGCGATCGGGTGCTGGAGCTGCTCGGCGTCTCCCTGGGCGAGGGGCGGGCGCGGTGACGATCAGAGCGCGTTGAGGAAGGCGACCAGCGCCGCCTTCTCCGCCTCGGTCAGGCCCAGGGGGCGGATGTGGGGGGAGAGGCGGACGGCGTCCCGGTAGAGGGGACGGGCCGCCTCCTCCGCGTTCCGCGCCCATACCTCGCCCCCTCCGCGATCGTAGAAATTGACCACGCCGGCGAGGGTCGGAAACAATCCGTTGTGCATATAGGGCTGACTGGCACCGATATGCCGTAGAAACGGGGTCCTGAACCTACCGACATCGTCCCGACTGTCAGTCACCTCGAACCGCCCGAGATCCTGCGCCGGCTCGCCGAAGAAGGAGAGCCGCAGATTGTGGAACAGGCCATCGGAAAGCGTTGGCCCGAAATGACAATTCATGCATCTCGCCTTGGTGCGGAAGAGGTGCAGGCCGACCAGTTCGGTGTCGTTCAGGGCGGCTTGATCGCCCTCGATGAAGCGGTCGAGCCGGGTGGGAGTATCGATAGTATTCAGGTAGGCAACGAGGGCTTCCGCCAGGGTCCGCGCGGTCAGCCCCTCCGCTCCAAAGACGGCCCGGAAATCCCCCTCCAGCTCGGTCCGAGCGATGCGGGCGAGGGCCGAATTCAGGTCGCGTCCCATCTCCGTGGGGTCGCTCAAAGGCGCGAGGACGCGGGCGGAAAGATCCCTACCCCGGCCGTCCCAATTGAACCGCGTTCGGGTCGCAACCAATTGCAATGATGGCGGATTTCTCCGCCCCTTCGCGCCGCCGATCCCCCGCCCTACCCGCTCCGGCACGCTGTATTCATGCCCCGGATCATGGCAGGACGCGCAGGCGACTTGCCCGTCCTCGGACAGCCGTGGATCGGCGAATAGCTTCGCCCCCAGCACGGCTTTGGGTCCGGAAGGCGCTGGCGGGGGCGGCACCCCTATCTCGACGAAGGCCACATCGGCATCAATGTCCGGCCGCGGCCATGAGGCTGGCGGTCCGGCATAGGCCGCCCGCAGCGCCCCGCCCCGCTCTTCCACCTTAGAAAACCCTGCACTGGCAAGGGTTAGCGCCACCAGCAATACGGGTCGGAGGGCGCGAGCGAACCTCAATGGCAGTCCGCCGCCACCTGGTCGCGATAGACTTCGAACGAGACGGTAGACGCCCATTTCTCCCGTCGTTGCCGCCACCGCTCCGGGCTCGTCTCATCCTTGAGCGCGCCGGTAACCGCTTGAGCCAGATCAGCATTTCCGGGTGAGACGGCGACCACCAGGGACGTAGGCTCCAGCGCGGGCAGGGTGGCGGAGAACTTCTGCCACGAGAGCTTGGTGAACAAGGGGTCGAGCAGCACGCGATCGTGGATGGCAGCATCGCATTCGCCGGTCCGCACCTGCATCAGCGCAACAGCCGGAGCACGCTCGACTTTCACTGTTGCGCCAAGGCGTTGGGCGAGGTCGCGACCGTGGCGGTTGGCCTCCGAGGCGCAGACCACACGGCCCTTCAGATCGGCCCAGGACGCGAGCGGACGGTCCGACCGCATGGCGATGCTCAGGCCGGATTCAAAACCCGTCTCGACAATCCGGGCACCCCGTCTCAGCCCATCTCCAGCCCCGGCGCGGGCCACCACGAGATCGACCTCCCCGGCGGCAAGCGCCTGCGCAGCGTCATCCGGCGCCACGAGGATGAATTCCGGACGGACACCCATTCCCCGCGCGATCTCGGCCGCGAGGTCCAGATCGAATCCTTCCTCGGCGTATAGCCGCATGTCCGGCGTCTCCGGAGGCGGCAGCCAGCCGATGCCGATGCGCAGCGTCCCGCCTACCTGGGTGTTCGCGTGGGCATCCGCGCCCCGCGGCGCGAGAAGGAGCAAGGTGGCGGCGAGCGCGCCGGCCATCGCCGCCACGAATATCGCCGCGAGGAATAGAGGAGGCCGGTGGAGCCGGGCCATTGGCTTGGCAATCCCTTGAAATGATTGGATCGAGGGCGAGCGGAGTGCGGGCGGCGCCCGCTGTGGGCAAAACATCGCTTGATATTTTCTATAAAATCACTCGATTATATCAAAATTGCAAGCGGTGCCCGTGATCGGCGCCCTGCCCCGCTCACCATCCTTCGGGAGAGATTCATGCCCCGCCTATCCCTGCCGACATCCCGGACCGGCCGCGCCCTCGCCTTCTCCGCGCTTGCCGCATCCGCCCTTCTGGCGACGTCGCTCTCCGGCGGCAGCCCGGCCGCCCGCGCCGACGAGCCGCTGACCGCCATCAACCTGCAGCTGACGCCCTGGACGGTGATCGCGCAGGAGAAGGGCATCTTCAAAGACGAGTTCGACCGGATCGGCGTCAAGAAGGTGAACCTCATCGCCTCCGGCGGCGCCGACCTCGTGGGCGCCGAATCCGCGGCGGTGAACAACGGCGCCATCGCCATCGCCCAGCGCATGATCTATCCGGCCACCGTGCACCGCGCGAATGGCCTCGACGGCGTGGTCATCTGGGCGTCCGAGCCCTCCAACCGCTATCGCGCGCCCATTCTGGCCCGCGCCGACAACGACAAGATCAATTCGGTGGCCGATCTCGACGGCAAGAAGTTCGGATCGAGCCGCATCTCCTGCTATTGGTCTTCGCCGTTCGAGATGACGACCAAGGCTGGCCTGCCGTTCGATTCCCGAGATAAGCAGGGCCGGATCCGCTACACGTCCATCGACAATTCGGCGGTTGCCATCACGTCCGTCCTCACCGGCGCCACCGACGCGACCACGGCGCACCTCGCCGCCGGGGCGTTCGCCGGGGCCTGGCTCTCCGGCAAGCTGAAGGTGATCGGCCGTTCGCCCGACGACGGCGTCTATGTGAACAATGCCGGCCGCGTCACCTACTTCGCCCGCCGCGATTTCGTGAACAAGTATCCGCAGGTGGTCAAAGCCTTCCTCGCCGCGCGCGAACGCACCCGCGAGTGGACCTATGACCATGTGGACGAGGCGGCCCAGATCGTCGCCGACAAGACCCGCGTGCCCGTTGAAGTGGCGAAGTTCCAGATCAGCCATGCGGGCGAATGGGAGTTCATGGCCGGCGAGCCCAATGCCGACCGCGCCCGCAACGCCATCAAGACGTTCCAGGCTTGGTACGTGGCCAATGGCGACGACATTCTCGCCGAACGCAGCCTCACCGAGGCACAGATCGACGCCTTCATCGACGGGCGCTTCTTCGCCGGCGGCGAATACTCGATCTACAACTGATCGGATCCGGCCTGAACTCAACCGCCGGGACCCAATCCCGGCGGCGACGTCCTTAATTCCTCTCGTTTCCAGCCGGATGCCTCAGCATGTCCCACACATCCGACACCATCGAGGCCGCGGCGGTCGAAGCGGCCACCGTGGACCTGCCGGCGCACGCCGAAGCTCCCGGTCGGCGCGGGCTTCAGTTGCCCAACCTCACCGGCTTCATTCTGCCTTTCATCATCCTGGTCCTGTGGCAGACCGCGGCGACCTACAAATGGATCGATCCGGTCTTTCTGCCCGCCCCCCTCACGGTGGTGACGGCATTCTGGAAGATGCTGACCAAGCAGAAGCTGGCTTTCGACTTCCTCGCCTCCATCAACATCGTCGGGCAGGCCTTCATCTATGGATCGGCCGCCGCGCTCCTGCTCGGCATCGCCGCCGGGCTGTCGCGCAAGGTCGAGGAATTCTTCGGCCCCACCTTCGATACGATCCGCCATATCCCGGGCATCGCCTGGCTGCCGCTCATCGTGCTCTGGCTCGGCATCGGCGCGCCGGCGAAGATCCTGGTCATCGCCAAGTCCGTCTTCTTCCCAGTGTTCCTCAATACGTTGCAGGGTATCCGCAACGTGGAGAAGAACTATATCGAGCTCGCCAAGGTGCTCACGCTCACCCGCTGGCAGCTCATCCGCAAGGTGATCCTGCCTGCCGCCATGCCATCCATCATGGTGTCGCTGCGCTATGCGGCGGGCCTCGCCTGGGCGCTCGTTGTGGTGGCGGAGGGGCTTTCCGGCCTTGAGGGCCTCGGCTTCCTCATCTTCCGCGCCCAGGGCCTGCTGCTCACCGACCAATTGCTCGTCTGCATGGTCATCATCGGCCTCGTGGGCTTCGCCATCGACCGCTCCATGTTCCTCGCGCAGAAGCGCGTGCTGAAGTGGAAGCAGGGCTACGACGGCTGAGCCGGACGAAGGGAAAAGCCATGGCCACGCCCGGACACCTCACCATCCGCAACGTTTCCAAGACCTATTCGCTCCCCGGCCGCCCGCTGGTGAACGTGCTGTCGCGCGTGAACCTGGACGTGGAGCCCGGCGCCTTCGTCACCATTGTCGGCCCTTCGGGCTGCGGCAAGTCCACCCTGCTGCGGCTCATCATCGGCCTCGATGATGACTACAAAGGCGAGATCGAGCTGAACGACAAGCGCATCGTCGGCACCGCGCTCAGCCGTGGCATCGTCTTCCAGGACCATCGTCTGCTGCCGTGGCTGACGCTGGAGCAGAACATCGGCCTGAGCCTGGAAAACTCCGGCTGGACGCGGGCGGAGAAGGACCTCGCCGTGCGCGAGCACATCGCGCTGGTGGGTCTGTCCGGCTTCGAAAAGGCCTATCCGCACGAGCTTTCGGGTGGCATGGCGCAGCGCGCCGCCATCGCCCGCGGCCTTGCCAGCCGGCCGGAAATCCTGCTGCTGGACGAGCCGCTGGGGGCCCTCGACGCCCTCACCCGCATCCACCTTCAGGACGAGATCCAACGCATCTGGGAGGTCGAGGGCGTCACCATGATCCTCGTCACCCACGATGTGGAGGAGGCCGTCTTCCTCAGCAACAAGGTCGTGGTGATGGCCGCCAAGCCCGGACGCATCGTCGAGACGCTGGATATCGACCTTCCCTTCCCGCGCGATCGCGCGGACCCGGCCTTCGTGGCCCTCAAGCGGCGTATCCTCACAGCCATGGGAGAGGATGGCGGCAAGACCGCCACCCGCGCCGCATGAAGACCGGAATACGTTTCGCCGCAGCCCTGCTAGCGCTGACGATCCTGGCCGCTGCGAGCCCGGCGCGGGCCATGGACACTGCGCCGTCCACCGACCTGCCGGACCTCTCGGAGAGCCGCGCCGCGCTCTATGCCGGTGACTACGAGCGGGCGCTGGCTTTGCTGGAACCGCTCACTGCCACGGTGCGCCACGCCGACCTCTACAACCTGCTCGGCTTCGCCAACCGCAATCTCAAGCGCTACGACGCGGCGGCACGCTGGTACAAGGAAGCCCTGTTCTACGATCCGGTGCACCGTCCGGCGATCGAGTATCAGGGGGAGCTGTTCATCGCCATCGGCGACTTCAAGGGCGCCGAAAAGAACCTCGAACTCCTGCGCCTCCTGTGCTTCCCATCGGGCTGCGAGGAGCATGAAAAACTGCGCAAGGCGCTCGTTGCAGCCGGACGCAATTCCTGAGGGACGGCGATCAGGCCCCCGGGAAAAAGCGATCGGGCGGGCTCGGCAGGCCGAGGTGCTCGCGCAGCGTGGTGCTCTCATACTGCCAACCGCTTCAGCTGGCTGGCCGATGGAGCGCGACTCCGCTCCGCCGTGTCACGATTCTGCCTGCGGCACTCCCTGATCAGTCTCCCGAAATTCCTGCGACTGGCGCGCCCCACGCCGAGGAGGACGCGCAGATGCCGCCTTGCCGTCGAGGATGTCGGTCATCTCGACCGCGACCCGGTCGGCCGCGAGCCGCAGCGCCTCATCGATATGGATATAGCGCTGCGTAACGCCGCGCGCCGCGTGGCCGAGGAGCGCTGCGATGGTCAGTTCGGAAAAGCCGAGGTCGCCGGCGACGCTGGCGAAAGTGTGGCGCAGGGTATGCGGGGTGACGTCCTCCAGCCGCGCCAGCGCGCACACGCGATCGAGCACGCGCACGATCCCGACGAAATGCCCTTCACCCCAGTCGGCCGGGAAGAAGAAGCGCGATCCGGCCTGTGGTTGAGCCAGCAGCAAGTCGACGGCGGCGCGGCCGATGACCCGCGTCTGCGCGCCGCTCTTCGTGTCGGGAAATCGGATCGAGCCTTCCTCGTCATGGAGCCAGGCACGCTCCAAAGCGAGCCCCTCCATGCGGCGCAGGCCCGTCATCAGAAAGAAGCGGATCGCCGCGAGGCCGGTCGGGTGCTCCCCCTCCTGCTCCGCGGCCCGGATCGCTTGGCCGAGCTTTTCGATCTCAGCGCGACTCAGCCGGCGGTCGCGCGGCGTGCTGGCGAGGCGACGCACGCCCCGCGCCGGGTTGCTCTCGATCTTTCCCAGCCGGACACCGTGTTCGAAGATGGCGTGCAGAGTCGACATGGTCCGCGCAGCGACGCCCTCGCCGCCCGTCGCGGCACCGCCGCGACTGCCGGCGCGAGGCTTGGAAGTCTTGCCCGCCGCGATGTCGGCCTGTGCCCCCTCGATATCGCCGAGCTTGAGCGCGCTGACCGCGCGCTTCCCGAGGAGCGGCCGGATATGTACGTCGATGCGGCTGCGATCCATGGCAAGCGTTGACGCTTTGATGGGCCTCCGTCTCTTACCGAGGATCCGGCCGGCCTCCGCCTCGGCCAGATACCAGTCGCACACCTCAGCAACGGTGATGGCGCCACTGGCCGCCGCTTGCTTTTCCTCGAGAGGGTCGACGCCCCTGGCGATCCGGCCGAGGATGGCCTTCGCCTCGCGCCGCGCCTCCTCCAAGGTCATGACGCCGTAGCGGCCGATCATGATGCGACGGCTGCGGCCTTGGGCGTTGCGATATTGGATGACGAAGGTCTTCAAGCCCGAGGCGACGACCTTGACGCCGAAGCCCCGGAGCTCCTGATCCCACTCGATCAAATACGAACCTTTGACCCCAACCTTCGAAGATTTCAGAGCATCGACCGTCTGCTTCGTGAGCTTTGCCATGATATATCAGCATGTTAGCGGAATTCTGCTTACTTTATCACGGGCGGCCCGCCGGAGTAAGCAGAAAGTCAGCTTTTCAGGGCGCGTTCAGGCGCGCCATCGGGGAGGTTCGGCGACGGAAATGAGGAAAAATATAATGTGATTATAGTCATTTATACGACTCCAGCGCAATTCCTCGCAGCGTGGCGCAAGCGCCTAGGGCACCTTGCCAAGGTTGGGGTCGAGGGTTCGAATCCCTTCGCCCGCTCCAGTTTCTCTCAAGACAATCAGAATGTTAGACGATGGCGCCAAGAGCGCCATCTCGTCGTCGTGGCGAACGCGCACCACATGCGCACCACCACCGTGAAGCTTGCTGCAACAAAACCGTTGGCCCACGGGATTGGGAGCGAAGCTCAAGTCGCGGTCATCTCGGAAAGCAATTCCCTCTCGGAGGGGCTGGCCCATACTCCGAGTCGGGAAGTGCTTAGACCCCTATCAGTCGCACTAGGAATCCGGGGGTCGGGAGCTCGAATCGTCCCCGGCGCGACAGATGCCGCCAGCGACCGCATGCGCCCTTCCGGCTCCATCGGCTCTTCCTCCGCGTTGCATCACAAGCGAAAGACCCATGGAGCGCCGTCGTCAGGTGGGCCTCGCCGTCTCCCCCATCGCGCAGGCGATCACCTCGGCCATGCGGCGCTCCAGTTCTCCGCCCTCCGGCTCCTGCAGTGGCGTCACCTGCAGCACGGTGCGCATGATGCCGATGCCGACCAGGAAGGCGGCGATCATCGACGCCTCCCGCATGCCCGGCCGGCCGAGCCTTTCGCTCAGGGGCGCGATGAAGTCCTCCACGATGAACGCGCGCAGGACCGAAGCTGCCTTCGGGCTGGACAATGAGCGGATGACGATGTCGAGCAACGTGACCTCGTCGGGGGACCGGGGGCCGTCCTCGGAGAAGATCAGCCCGGCGAGGACGGGGGCCGGATCGCTGGCGACATCCGCCAGAAGCCGGTCGGCCCGCGTTGTCGCCCGGAGGGCTTCCGTGAACAGTCGTTCCTTCGAGCCGAAGCAGCGGTGGACATAGGCGACGTCGACCCCGACGTCCTCCGCGATGTCGCGCAATCCGGTCTCTTCGTAGGCATGCCGGGAAAACCGCAGGATCGCGGCAGCCAGAATGCGATCCCGCGTGGCCACTGCCGGCCGGATCGCCGTTTCGATGAGCATCGCCCCCTCATGGAAAATGGTTGCTGAGTGTTGGTCGTATGCCTAGGATCGGCGCCGGTCAACAGCGGTTGATAAAGCTCAAGGCCACATCGGCGATATCGGCCCATCATGTTTTCACAGTAGGCGCGCCCTGAGAGAGGGGAGGAGAGCTGCAATGACCAGAGAGAGCGTCACGAACGGAATGCAATCGTGGCTGAATCAATTCACGAATGCAGTGCCGGGCCGATTCGACTGGACCAAGTCGGTGTCCGACGGGCCGTTCAAGCTTTACGCCGAGTTGTACAGGCAGATGCTCGCCGGCACGGCGCGTCAGCTTCAGATTCAGGCGGAGTACGTCCAGAGACTGGCGGATAGCAGCGACCCGGCGGAGGCGTTCGCCGCCCAGAGCGAGCTGGTGCAGAAATCCGTCGCCTGCTTCATCGAGAACGGACAGCAAATCGCCGGCGCTGCGGGCAAGGGCGTTTCTGTCACCTCTTAGCTCCCCCTCGACATCCCTGGCGTCCGCCCGGCTTTCGTGTTCGCGGGCGGGCGCGATATCCGGCTTTCCGTCCTGGTCACGGAACGGGAAGTCGAGTTCAGCAGAAGCTGTTGGAACACAAATGATTCACAGGACCGGATTTCAAAGAGAGCCTCCCACCCATGACCTCGACCCGGAAACTTCTGATTTTCGCCGTCCTCGCCGTAATCGTGGCCGGCGCAGGGTATTGGGGGTGGCAGAAGTTTTTCAACAAAAGCCTGCCTGACGGCATCGCCAGCGGAAACGGTCGCATCGAGGCGACCGAGATCGATTTGTCCACCAAGATCCCGGGCCGCATCAGGGACATCCTGGTGGACGAAGGCGACTTCGTGGAGGCGGGCCAAGTGCTCGCGCGGATGGATACGGAACAGCTCGAAGCCCAGCGCCGTCAGGCGCAAGCCCAGCTCCAGCGGGCCCTGATCGGCATCGACACCGCCAGGAGCCTCGTGACCCAGCGCGAGGCCGAGCGCCGCGCCGCGATCGCCACCATCGCCCAGCGCAATGCCGAGCTCGACGCGGCGGACCGCAAGCTCGCGCGATCAAGCCAGCTCGTGAAGACCAATGCCGTGTCCCAGCAGGTGTTTGACGACGATCGGGCGAGCGCCGAGGGCGCCAAGGCCGCCGTGGCGGCAGCGGAAGCCCAGCTCGCCGCCAGCGAGGCCGGGATCAGCACCGCGAAAGCGCTCATTGTCGATGCGGAAGCGGCGGTGGACGCGGCGCGCGCGGCCATCGACAGCATCACCGCCGACATCAATGACGGCGTGCTGAAATCCCCCCGCGCCGGCCGCGTCCAGTATCGCGTCGCCCAGCCGGGCGAGGTCCTGTCCGCCGGCGGGCGGGTGCTCAACCTCGTGGATCTCGGCGATGTGCACATGACCTTCTTCCTGCCCACCGTCCAGGCCGGGCGGGTCGCGCTCGGCGCCGAGGTCCGGCTGGTGCTCGATGCGGCGCCGCAATACGTCATTCCGGCCAAGGCCACCTTCGTGGCGGACGTCGCCCAGTTCACGCCCAAGACGGTGGAGACGGAGGAGGAGCGCCTCAAGCTCATGTTCCGGATCAAGGCGCAGATCCCGCCGCAGCTGCTGAAGAAATACATTCAGCAGGTGAAAACCGGCCTGCCCGGCATGGCCTATGTGCGGCTCGATCCAAACGTGGAGTGGCCAGCCCGTCTCCAGCAGGGCCTCGTGCAATGAGCCCCTCGCAGGACCCCGGCCCGCCTCCGCCGCCCGCGCCCGTCCGGTCCGTGGTGTCGGTGCAGGCGGTCTCCCTCTCCTTTGGCAAGACCCGGGCGCTGGACGCGGTGAGCCTCCATATTCCCGCCGGCCGCATGGTCGGGCTTATCGGGCCGGACGGGGTCGGCAAGTCGAGCCTGCTGTCGCTGATTGCCGGAGCGCGGGTCATCCAGCACGGACAGGTGGAGGTGCTGGGCGGGGACATGGCCGACTCCCGCCACCGTCGCACCACCTGCCCGCAGATCGCCTATATGCCCCAGGGCCTGGGCAAGAACCTGTACCCCACTTTGTCGGTGTTCGAGAACGTGGACTTCTTCGGCCGCCTGTTCGGACAGGGCCGGGCCGAGCGGGAGCGCCGGATCGGCGAGTTGCTTGAGAGCACCGGCCTTGCCCCCTTCTCCGACCGCCCGGCGGGCAAGCTCTCCGGAGGCATGAAGCAGAAGCTCGGCCTATGCTGCGCGCTGATCCACGATCCCGACCTGCTCATCCTCGACGAGCCCACCACCGGCGTCGATCCCCTGTCGCGGCGCCAGTTCTGGGAGCTGATCGATTCCATCCGCGCCGGCCGGCCGGGCATGAGCGTGATCGTCGCCACCGCCTACATGGAGGAAGCCGCCCGCTTCGACTGGCTGGTGGCCATGGACGCCGGCAAGGTGCTCGCCACCGGCACGCCCGCGGATCTCCTGGCGAAGACCGGGGCCGCCAACCTCGACGCCGCCTTCATCGCCCTGTTGCCGGAAGAGGCGCGCGCGGGGCACCGGGAGGTGGTCATTCCGCCCCGCCCGGAGGGCGCGGACGGGGAGATCGCCATCGAGGCCGAGCATCTCACCATGCGCTTCGGCGACTTCACCGCGGTGGACGACGTGAGCTTTCGCATCGGCCGCGGCGAGATCTTCGGCTTCCTCGGCTCCAACGGCTGCGGCAAGACCACCACCATGAAGATGCTCACCGGCCTGCTCGCCGCCAGCGAGGGCACGGCCCGCCTGTTCGGGCAGGAGGTGGACCCGGACGATTTGGCGGTGCGCCGGCGGGTCGGCTACATGAGCCAGGCCTTCTCGCTCTACACGGAGCTGACGGTCGAGCAGAATCTCGACCTGCACGCCCGCCTGTTCGGCCTCGCCCCCGATGCCATTCCCGGTCGGATCGCCGAGATGGTGAAGCGGTTCGATCTCGCCGACGTCACCGACGCGCTGCCGGACGCCCTGCCGCTCGGCATCCGCCAGCGGCTGTCGCTGGCGGTGGCCATGATCCACGCGCCCGACATGCTGATCCTCGACGAGCCCACCTCGGGCGTCGACCCGGTCGCCCGCGACGGCTTCTGGCAGATCCTCTCGGATCTCTCCCGCAAGGACAACGTGACCATCTTCGTCTCTACCCACTTCATGAACGAGGCGGAGTTGTGCGACCGCATCTCGCTCATGCACGCGGGCAAGGTGCTGGTCAGCGACCGTCCGGCAGCGATCATCGAGACGCGCGGCGCCAAGGACCTGGAAGAAGCCTTCATCGCCTATCTGGAAGACGCCATCGGCACCAAGGCGGCTCCCGCCGCGCCGCCGCCGGAACATAAGCCCGTGTCGGCGACGAGCGATCGCGCGGAGGAATGGGCCGGCAGGATGGCCACCGGCGGGGGGGCCACGTTCAACCTGCGCCGCATGTACGCCTATACGAGGCGCGAGGCGCTGGAGCTGAGGCGGGACCCGATCCGCGCCGCCCTCGCCATACTGGGCAGCGTGCTTCTCATGTTCGTGGTGGGCTACGGCATCAACATGGATGTGGAGAACCTTTCCTTTGCGGTGCTGGACCGCGACGACACCCCGGTGAGCCGCGACTACGTGCTGCAGATCGCCGGCTCCCGCTATTTCACGCAGAAGGCGCCCATTACCGACTACGCCGACCTCGACCGGCGCATGCGCAGCGGCGAGCTCAGCCTCGCCATCGAGATCCCGCCCGGCTTTGCGCGGGACGCCGCCCACGGGCGCAAGGTGCAGGTCGCCGCCTGGATCGACGGCGCCATGCCCACCCGCGGGGAGACCGTGCAGGGCTACGTGCAGGGCATCCACGCGGCCTGGCTCACCCAGAAGGCGCGCGAGCTCTATGGCAAGGCCGCCACCGTCGGCGATTTCCAGCTGCAGATCCGGTACCGATACAATCCGGGGGTCGAGAGCCTGGTCGCCATGGCGCCGGCGGTGATCCCGCTGCTCCTGATGATGATCCCGGCGATGCTGGCGGTGCTCAGCGTGGTGCGCGAGAAGGAATTGGGATCGATCATCAACTTCTACGTCACACCGGTGACCCGGGTGGAATTCCTCGTTGGCAAGCAGCTGCCTTACGTGGCCCTCGCCATGCTGAACTTCCTGATGCTGACGGCCGTCGCCGTCTTCATCTTCCGCGTGCCCTTTACCGGCAGCTTTCTCACTTTCACCTTCGGTGCGCTGCTCTACGTCATCATCGCCACCGGGATGGGGCTCGTCATCTCCACCTTCATGAGCAGCCAGATCGCCGCCATCTTCGGCACCGCGCTCATCACGCTCATACCCGCGGTGCAATATTCCGGGATGATCGATCCGGTCTCCTCGCTCGAGGGGGCGGGAGCGTTCATCGGGCGCATCTACCCCACCACCTATTTCGTCGTCATCTCCCGCGGCACCTTCTCGAAAGCCCTGGACTTCGCCGATCTGTGGAGCGCGTTCGTGCCGCTCCTGGTCACCGCGCCCGTGCTGCTGTGCCTCGGGGCCATCCTCCTCAAGAAGCAGGCGACGTGAGCATGCGTGGCGCCAACGTCCTCCAGCTCGGCATCAAGGAACTGCGTGGTCTCGCCCGGGACCCGATGCTCCTGTTCCTGATCGTCTATGCCTTCACGCTCTCGATCTATACGGCGTCCCGGGCGATGCCGGAGACGCTGAACCGGGCCGCCATCGGCATCGTGGACGAGGACCAGTCTCCGGTGTCGGTGCGCATTTCCACCGCGTTCTACCCGCCCTATTTCACCCCGCCGCAGCTCATCACGCCGCAGGAGATGGACACCCGCATGGATGCGGGCCTCGACACCTTCGCCCTCGACATCCCGCCCGACTTCCAGCGCGATCTCCTGGCCGGCCGCTCGCCCACCATCCAGCTCAACATCGACGCCACCCGCATGTCCCAGGCCTTCACCGGTGGCGGATACGTCCAATCCATCGTCACCAGCGAGGTGAGCGAATTCCTCACCCGCCATCGCGGCGCCGCCGCCGTGCCGGTCGACCTCGTTCTGCGCGCCCGCTTCAACGCCGAGCTGAACAAGAGCTGGTTCGGCGCCATCACCAACGTCATCTCCTCCATCACCATGCTGTCCATCATACTCACCGGCGCCGCCCTCATCCGCGAGCGCGAGCATGGCACCATCGAGCACCTCCTGGTGATGCCGGTGACGCCGACCGAAATCATGGTGAGCAAGATCTGGTCCATGGGGCTGGTGGTGCTGGTGGCGACCTCCTTTTCCTTGACGGTGGTGGTCCAGGGGCTTCTCTCCGTGCCCGTCCAGGGCTCCCTCGCCTTGTTCCTGGCGGGCACGGCGCTGCAGCTCTTCGCCACCACCTCGCTGGGCATCTTCCTGGCGACGGTCGCCGGCACCATGCCGCAGTTCGGCCTGCTGCTGATGATGGTGCTGCTGCCCCTGCAGGTGCTCTCCGGCGGCGTTACCCCGCGCGAGAGCATGCCCGAGATCATCCAGGTCGTCATGGCGGCGGCGCCCAACACCCACTTCGTCATGCTGGCCCAGGCCATCCTGTTCCGTGGCGCCGGGCTCGACGTGGTCTGGCCCCAATTGCTGGCCCTCGCCGGCATCGGCACGGTCCTGTTCCTCTTCTCCCTCCAGCGCTTCCGGGCCTTCCTGCGGTGAGTGGCGGGGGCTTTCGCCCCTATCCTTGCGGGGAAGCCCGGCCGAGGGTCTTCCTCGCCACCGCATAGCCCTCGGCCTGGTTGGCCTTGATGGCCACGTCGGAAAAATCGTAATCGCGGGACGAGTGTTCTCCCGCCGCGCCCGCGCGCACGAACCGCGTGATGGTGGTCGTCGCGCCGTCCCCCATGAGCTGGATGTAGGCGGGAATGCGCTTGATCCGCCCGCTCTCGTCGGGATCGAGCCGAGCGAGGATATGGTCGATGAGCCTGCGATAGGCTTCGACGGTTTCGCGATGGCGCAGGTCGCTGAGCACCCGCTCCGCATAGACGATCTCGTCGCGCCGCGCGAGCACCTCCAGCATGTTGGTCGGCAGCGCCCTCTCGCCCGAGAACAGATCGACGACGAACACCCTTTTCCCATCCGGGCCGCAGCGGTCGATGACGAGGTCCAGCGGCGAGTTGCTGATGATGCCGCCGTCCCAATAGGCCTTGCCGTCGACCATGGTCCAGGGAAAGCCCGGCGGCAGGCTGCCGCTCGCCAGCACATGGTCCGGGGTCAGGTCGTCCACGTAGCTGTCGAACACGTCGAGGGTCGCCGTCATCACGTTCACGGCGCTGACGAGAAGGCGCACGGGACTGTCCTTGAGCGCGGCGAAGTCGACATATTTGGCGAGCAGCGCCTTCATGGGCGTCGTGTCGTAGCAGCTGGTCCAGTTCGCCGCCCAGTCCGCCGGGCCGTAAGGCGGCAGGCCCCAGCGCGGCGTGAAGAAGTTGGGCACGCCCAGCGTCAGGATCCTCGCCGCCGCCGCCGCACGCCTGAGCTCGGTGAAGGGCACGTTGGGCGTCGTCACGGCAAGGTCCGCCCAGAACGCTTCGAGGGCCTGCGTAGGGTAGCGGGGATTGCCGGCGATGACGGCGCCGTTCAGGGCGCCGATGGAGACCCCCGCGACGATATCCGGGAAGATCCCCTCTTCCTCCAGGGCTTTCACCACGCCACATTCGAACGCTCCCAAGGCGCCGCCGCCCTGGAGGATCAGCGCCGTCTGCGTCGGAATGTGGTCGAGGACGAACGCGCTCTCGCCCAGGCGATCCTTGACGTCGCCGAGACCGACCCGATGACGGATCAGGCCCTCGGCCACGCGAGTCTCGTCCGCCGGCCGTCCCACGGAGAACAAGGCGCGCGGCACGTCGCCCTTCAGGTAGAACAGCGCGAAGGATCCCTGATCCAGAGCCCCGCGCGCGACCCAGGCGTCCGCCTCTTCCGTTGCGCCGAGCACGTTGAACCCGATGTCACCCACCTCGCAGAAGAAATAGGAGACCTCGTCGTAACGCAGCCGGCGGCCCATCATGTTGCGCGCGGCGAGACGCCCCTGCTTCACGGCGTTGTCCCAATGCTCGATGTGCCGGCGGCGGGCGAACACGGGATCATAGAAAGTGGTGACGTCGCCAGCGGCGAACACGTTCGGAGCGCTCGTGCGCAGCAAGGCGTCCACCACCACGTAGCCGCCATCGAGGGCGATGGAGCTGCCGGCGAGAAAATCCGTTGCCGGAGCAACACCGATGCTGACCACCACGAGGTCGCACGGCACATGGCGGCCGGCCACCGTCTCCACCTCTTCAACCCGCTCGCGGCCGTTGAGCGCGGCGGCGGTATCGTTGAGGATCACGGTGGCGCCGCGGCCTTCCGCATAGCGTTCGAAGTATCTGGAGAGATCGGGGGCTTCGAGATGCCGCAGCAGCACCGGCCCCTGCTCGATGATCGTCACCTTGAGGCCGGCGTCCACAAGCGACATGGCGATCTCCATGCCGAGGAAGCTGCCGCCGAGCACGACGGCGTGCTTTGCCTGCGGGATGGCCATGCGGATGGCATCCGCATCGGTCTTGCGGCGCAGGCTGAAGACGCCGGGGAGCGACGCGCCGGGCACCGTGAGCAGCTTGGGCGTGGCCCCGGTGGCGATGAGGAGCTGGCCGTAGCCGATCTCCTCGCCACCCGCCGTGGTGACGATCTGCTGCGCTGTATCCACGCCGACCACCCGCGCGTCGAGGGCGAGTTCGATGTCGTGCTCACCATAAAAGCTTTCCGGGTGGACGAAGATCCGTGCCTCGCCTTCGGTCCCAGTCAAAAGGTGCTTGGAGAGCGGGGGATGGTGATAAGGCGGCACGTCCTCGGCGCACAGGATCAGGATCGATCCCGCCGCACCCTCGGCGCGCAAGGTCTGCGCCGCCACGGCGCTCGCCAGCCCGCCGCCCACGAGCAGGAAGTCGACGTGCCGCGGCGCCGGACGATTGGACCCGGCACCCTCTGCCGCCTCTGTCATCGCGCGTGCTCCTTGATCGGACGCCTGCATGCCTCATTCATAGCGCCCGCGATCCCGCCAAACGACTCGGCATTCGCCTGCGCCCTCCCCCGCGACCAGCCGGTGGCCGGATTTCCGGCCCCCCCAACGTATCGGGCCGATCGCCTCCCGGAAGGCATTTCATCACAAGTCCCGAACAACGGGATCACATGTCGAATCCCGCCGTCCCTCCATGTCTTTAAAATTTCATTCGATTGATCTATTTTTAAGGGATATAAACCGATCCATGGACAAAGCCAGCATAGGCGGGCCATCAAATGGCCATGAAATACGCAGCTCCAGGACGAGAGCTCAGCTGATCGCGGCGGCGATCGACGTCTTCGGCAGGATCGGCTTTGAGGCCGCCAGCACTCGCCTGCTGGCGAAGGAAGGCAAGGCCAACCTTTCAGCAATTCCCTACCACTTCGGTGGAAAAAGGGAGCTCTATATGGCGGCCGCACAGGAGATCGCGGACTATGCCCAAGGGCGGATCGAGGAAATCAACCTAATTCTGGAGGATCGGGAAACGAAATCGCCCCGGGAGCGGCTTGAGAAAGCTCTCTCATGCTTTCTTCGCATCCTTTTAGACGATGCCGAGCCCCGCTCGTGGGCGACCTTTTTTGCCCGCTGCGCCTATGAAAACGACGAAGCGTTCCTGCTGATCCACGACCGAGCCATCGCGCCGTTGCAGCACAGACTGATCGCGACCGTGAAGATGATCGCCTTGGGCACGCTTGACGAAGAGGCGATCCGGCTACGCGTGAGCGCGGTCATCACCGCGATCATCGGCTTTCGATTGCTGCGCGGCATCATCCTGCGGGGCATGGACTGGAAGAAGGCGCAATCGATGAACCTTCGACAGATCGAAGAGATGATTCGGGATCTGACACGCAGCAACTTCATGAGCGACGCGGAAGCAAAAGGGCAAACATCAAGGTCTACAACCGCCATTTTCTGAATGGGAACGTCTCCAATCCCTGCGAAAAGGAATATTTCATGACGAATCAGTCATTCGCCCACGACGTCGTTGCTTGGGCCAAGCAGCGGCTCGACGAAATCGATGCCATGATCGCGCAGGCGGAAAAGTCTGCGGACGAACTCAAGGAGAGTGCCCGTACGGAAGCGGATCAGGCGCTCTCTCGCCTGCGCGTTTCACGCGCAAAGCTCGAAGGGCAATTGGAAGACCTGCGCACCCAGGCGGAAGCCGCGAAAAGCTCCGCGTCACAGGCGCAGCAGGCCCTGGAGGACGAATGGGTCGAAGCGGAATCCGCGTTCCAGGCCTTTCTCACGTCGACCGGCGAGCAAACCGAGATCGCCCGTAACGCCATCGCGGCGCGTGCCGAGGCCCAACGCAAATCTTGGGAGAGCGCGCTGAACGACCTGCATGCGCAGGTGACCACCGCCGTCGAGAAGGCCGGCGAAGAGTTCGATGCCGCTATTGGGCGCCTCTCCACAGAGGCGGAGAAGGCCAAAGCGAAAATCGGGCAGGCCTCCAGCGCAGGCGATGAAACCTGGCAGGCAATCAAGACCGGCCTCTCCGAGGCCAAGGCCGTCCACGAGAAGACCATCAAGAAGATCGCCGAAGCTCTGTCCAAGGCCTTTTGATCCATCAATCCCGAATCCGCCTCCCGGAGGTCTCCTCCGGGGGGTGCACCCATCTCGGCGACCCACGTCATCCACACAGTCAGGGAGAAACAAAATGCCTTTGCGCAACTGGAGGATGGGCGCCGCGCTGCTCGCCTCGCTCGCGGTCCTTCCCGCAACCTATGTCCACGCGGAAGACAAGGCTCCGGCCGGCGCGTCGTCCGCCGAAAAGCCTTCCGATACGTCGGTCACCCGGCAGGCGATCGAATGGTCGCAGGAACGCCTCGCCGAACTCGACGCCACCATCGCGATCCTCGAAAAGAACGCGGCCGAGCTTCAGGGAAGGGCGCGCGCGAAAGCGGATGCGAGCCTGAAACAGCTTCGGGACACCCGCGACGCCTATCGCACCAAGCTGCAGGAAACACTGGACAACAGCCGGACCTGGACCGAGGCGCAAATGGCCGCCGGCCGCAAGGCCCTCGACGACGGCTGGACCACCTTCCGGAGCGAGACCGAAGCCTATCTCGCGGACGTTCAGGCCGACTTTGCAACCCGCAAGGCAGTGCTCACGGCCCAGATCGAGGTGCGTCAGAAGGCGCTCCAGGATTCCGTTGAAAGTCTCAAGGCGGATGCCGGCAAGCTCGCGAAAAGTCAGCGCGCCGCGATCGAGAGCCGGATCGCTGCCCTGGACACACAAGTCGAGGAGGCCAAGGCCCGGCTCACCCGCCTGAAGGAGGCAAGCAGCGACTCCTGGGAGAGCGCAAAGCAGAGCTATGCGGATGTTCAGAAGCGAATCTCCGAAACCTACCTGTCCATCCGCAAGTCCATCTCGGACGCGGTGAAATAGCCGCCGGCACGACGTCGCGCCGAGCACGGCGGAGGGCGGGCAAGGTCTTGTGTTCCCGTCTTCCGCACGCGCCTCCTCAGGCTCCCTTCCGCCCCATCCCTTCCCACGGCTTCAGCACACAGGGGGCACGGATCAAAGCCAGGGAGCGGGCAGCACCTTCGTCAGGAGCTGGGATCGCCGGATCGGCATTCCCCCGGATGCCTTCGATTCATGACACGCCGGGCAGCGGCCATCCCTTACCCGGCGTGCGAGTGAACGATCATGGGCAAGGCATTGCCTGGAACAGTAAATAAATCCACGATCTTTCATCTCAAGAGCCGAGTGATCGTTCATCGATCTGCCGTCTGTATGCGGAAAGCGCGCTCACGACTCTTTCAGGCAAGGGCACGGCGCAACGCCTCGCCTGATCGACGCATACCTGAGTACCAATGGCCGTGAAGGACGGGCGCCCGTCGTCGTGGCTTGCTGATACCAGGATGGTGAAGGTCCGGACCGAAATCGCGGTCACCGTTACTTGCATATCGAAAATGTCGTCCGCCGCAAGGAAGGATTTGAAGTCGAAAGCAAGCGCGCGCATCGGAAACGAGAGGCCGGCCTTCGCCGGATGCGGCCGGTCGAAAACATCAAGTCCGACACGTAAAAACCAATCTCGGGCTGAAGCGAAATAGTCGGCGAAGCGCGGCGTGTAGACCACCGCCGCCGGGTCACATTCGCCCCAGAGGACGCGCCGCCGAATAGTCACAGGTGCGGTGGAAACGAGCCATTCTGTCGCATCGAACATGGATTGCCTCTCAGATGCCGTCGTCAAACGTGCCCGGCGGGTGTTCAGAGGAGACGTCGGATTCTGAGTATTCACCATACGCGCAAGCATCGTGCCCGGCGGCAGGCGCAGTACGCGGTATTGACGTTATTAATTTCAATCCCATCGGCCCAGCTATACGCGATATCCGGCATCTCACGGTTCCGGACAGTACGCGGCAATAAAGATCTGCACAGCGCTTGTCACGACCTCCTGAATTTGCTCGGTCGCGACTGCCTCCCCGCCAAACAGCAATCTCGTCACGAGATTGCACTGATACAGATTAAGAAGTTGAGTTGCGGCGATGTCGACGTCGACGATTTTGAGTTGACCTCGCTGCACCTGTTCCCGGAGGAGGCCCGCAAGGCGCGCCTCTCCGCTGCACGGTCCCGATTCGAAAAAACGCGGCCAATTTCTGGAAACCTCTCAGACGTTGCAATGACGATCCGAAGGAGACGGATATGGTCTGGCTGCACCATTCGCGTCATGAATGACATTCCAACCTGGTGCAACACCGCACCCACATCCCAGGCGTTGTTATCATATTCGAGTCGCTGTTCGGCGACATTCGAATATTCGAGCCGGATCACCCCCTCGAAAAGAGCCAACTTGTTGGTGAAATGGTTATAGATTGTCGCTTTTGAGATTCCGGATTCGCGAACAATTTCATTCATGCTTGCCGCGGCGAAACCCCTGTCAAGAAAGACACGACGTGCAGCCTCCAAGATCGATGCCCGCTTTCTGCCATCGCTTTGAAAGCGAGCCGAAGCGCAAGAATTACGCGAATTGAGAAATGTCCCTTCAATTGACATCTCACCCCCATTCGCTCCGCATCCAAGTCGCACCGCAGAGGCGTAATAGCATTTATACATAAATTATATAGAAAAATTCATCAAATAAACTTGAGATAAATGGCCACAAGGACGAAACATACGCAAATACACCACGCCTCGGCAAGGCGTCGCACAGCCAGCGGCGCAAATTTTACTTCCATAAATTCGAATATTATTAATCTCGATTTAAAAAATGATATTATGATCGCAACAACCCCAGCTTGGGGCGTAGAAAACCAATCAAATCGCGGCACCGCTTTGAGAGAGATGCAGGTCAGGATCATGAGAACGAGCCAAACAACGGTGGCGCGAATTGGAACAGTTTTTAACATATAATTACCTTATGACATAGAATAATGCGAAGATTATCATCCACAGAAGGTCGACGAGATGCCAAAAAACTGCGACGCCTTCGAGGTTTTCCATATGAGAGCGTTGGGCGACCGGGCCCCTTAGCCCATGAAGGGCATAAGACAGGGCGCCAAGTCCAACTAGCATGTGGCCAAAATGAATTCCCGTGATCATGAAATAAAACATGAAAAACTCATTGGTCACGAGGGTAATACCACTTGAGACCTTTTCGCTCCACTCCAGCGTTTTCAAGCCGATGAAGCAGAGCCCGAGGACAATTGCAATCTCGATCCGGCGACGAGCGGGCTCGAAATGGCCAGATCTGGCATCGCCCACAGCCCGGACGACGAGCCAACTCGAGATGAGCAGGATAAAGGTGTTGGCTAGCCCGAAAGCGCCATTCAGGGCCTGCTGCGACTGCTGGTAGACGTCGACGGACAGCCCCCTGTAATAAAGAAATGTCCCAAAAATTAAACTAAAAACCATCAGGTCTCCACAGACAAAGAGCCAAACACCGACCTCACCCGGTAGAGTTGGCTTCTCCAGGTTCTTGGACGTGCGTGGAATGTCTGCATTCGGCTGAGCGACCACGTTTTTGTTGACCGTGGTGGTCATTGGGAACGCCCCTCCTACAGGCGGCACGTGGGCGGCGGCCCAAGCTGTCTAGCCGACTGCTCGCTTGTTGATGGATTGGAACATGAGGATTGCCATCATCATGGACCAGCCGCCCACGAGAATGGCGGGGACCCAAAAGGACAGAAGGCCGTTCCAGGCGAAGGGGCCCGTTTTGAAGATGACGGCGAGTGCCGCTGGAACGAACAAAATGGCGATCCACAGGCTGAGATAACCGAACCAGCGCGGCAGGATAGGGAGAGCCTGCTTATCTGAAAGTATCGCAAGCCCGATCCCCGCTGTTTGCACAAAGGCCGGCGCTCCCGGCGAGATGAACATAATCCACGCAAAATCGTTCATAAGCTGGGTTAATTCTGCGGAACGCTCGGGCCGGAATGCTGTTACGGCAAAAAGCATGGCACCGGTGAAGAAAAAAACGACCACCATGATCGCGCTCGCGATTTGGGTGACCGCAAGAGGAGCATCTTGCCCTTCTATACGTTTGATGATCACGGTGATCATCGAAAAAAAGGGGATGAAAAGCGACGCAGACATCATAATCACGATTGCGCCAAGCTGAATTCCAAGCTGATTCGAACTATAGATATCCGAAATTTGTTCGGCAGTGGCGGCTGGCGACGGAGGAGGCAGAAATTTCGCCAACGGAAAGAGACCAATTCCGAAGAGAACAAAGCCTACGGGTCCGCAGATTGTGCACAGCTTCTGAGCCCATTTGTTCATATCAGTTTCCAACTTATTTTGGATGCGGGACCAGCTTCAGCGTCTTGCAGCCTCGGCGCGCCGAGAAGCGAAGCGGCGACTGTCGTGATTGAGAGGTCGCTGCGCATCCCTGTTTAATTGATACCAGTAATAATATCAGATCGATCGCTGGTGCGCTAGACGCGTTGTTTTGGAAACGGGCATCCGATCAGCGCGCTGGAGAGGCGCCCCGGGTTGAACCTCCAATCGCGACATGGCCCAATGGCATTTCACCGGCGCTTTGATGACAACGATCGGCGCCTTCCTCGTCCGCTCGCATACTCAACTCGCTTCTCCTGGATGCTTGTAGGCCGGCCGAGCACATGCCGGGAGAAATCTCCTGCATCTCAAGGATGAACGAGTGGGCTTGCGCGGATTGCATCGCGTTGCGGACATCCCGACCAGAGCTGCGGCGCCACAACCACTGCTCGCATTCTGCCAGTCTTCGAGCCGCGGCTGCCTACCGCTGCCGATACCATTAAAGGCACGTCAACCCGCAGGATATCGGGCGCTTCAATCGCGCGGGAATTGACATTGCCCTTAAATTCGGTTGATCAGGCATGTCCAGGCCTGTTGCCGATGCAGCCGAAGCTCGATCGGCAAACAGCATCGCGCATGATCGGCGCGGGGGCTTGGCCTCGCGACGATCATAATGTCCGGAATGATGGTGAAGAGGAGCTGACGGCGCGATGCGTGTTGGCGAGGGCCGGTTTCCTTGTTTGAATTTTCGCAGTGCGGTAACCTTTACAAGGAAGCTGTCAAATTGGAAACGATCGTTCGTTTTCTCCTGGACCCGATGCAGTCCTGCCCAGATCGATCGCAAGTGTCGGTGTTGGCGACCTGGGAAAATGACCGTTCGGCACGCTTCCCGGGGTCCTATTGCGGTGCTGCGATCGAAAAATGGGAAAGGATAGGCTAGTGGCGGTTCGAAAAGAGGTGTCCAAAAAAACCAATGTCGGTCAAGCCACGCGATCATCCAAGCGCGCGCCGGGTCGCCCGTTGGCTCAGGACAATAATAACATTTCCAAAGAATCGATCATCCGGACGGCCTTGGCGATGAGCCGCAAGACTCCGTTGCAGGATTTATCCATCGTCATGGTTGCCAAGCAAATGGAGGTTACTCCCGCTCTTATACATTATTATATCGAAGGTCGGGATTGGCTGACGTCTGGCATCATGAACCGTTTCTACAAGGACCTGTTGCGGAAATGGCCAAAGCCAAATGCTGATTGGGAAACGGATCTGGTTGCAGTGGCGGAGCTTATATTTGAGCAATTTGTACGGTATGCCGGAATTGCGGCATATGTCGTGACCCATAGTCGATTTCGCATTTTCCAGCTCACACTGCCGGAAGAGGTTGATTATGGGGTTGAAATGCTGGAAAGGTTTGCAGGTGTCGTTCGCTCATCCGGACTCTCAAGCCAGGAGACGGGAACATTTGCGCACCTCATCATCGAATTTCTCATCAGTGCGAGCAACGGCGCCACTCACAACATCTATCCACGCGACCACACCAGCTTCCTCGAGGAAAAAGCCAACGACCTCGACCCTGAAAAGTATCCGAATATTCATTTTTGCAAGAAGGCGCCTTTTGAAATTGGAGGCCGGCAGGTGTTTGAACGAGGATGCCACTTGTTTATTCTCGGAATCCGACAGCAATTGGCGAAGCAAGCTGCGTCATGAAATTTTACCGTGATTTAATATGACATCCTCTCCACGAGACGATTTTATATCGCTCGTGGAGGGGGAAGACCGATTGCGCTCGATAGCAATTTAACTTGGAAGTGGCTCCATTTCGACCATGAATCTGTTTTCGAGCATCAATCCGGCCGAGGTGTCACCGGATCGCTTGTCCAGCAATTCCGGTTTCTCGGTAAGCTTTATGTTCAGAAACGCCTTGGCATTTTCGATGGTGTCCCAATCGAAGATCACCATCAGCTCATGCTTGTCATTAACGGCGTGGAATCGACGCACACCGCGGCAACCGGCCTTGGCGCGGGCCTCGCATTGGGCTTCGAACCGCACCGTCCACGCATCGAAATCGCCTTCCGGCAGTCGCCGCCGGCTGACCATCATCACCATAGCATCGCCTCGATCTGGAAATTCGGAGAGTCGGCGTCCTTTGCCCCCGGCAGATCGTCTTCTCTCTCCGCCGGGGCGTTGGCATCAAATGATCTCGCCCTTGGCGTAGCGGTATGATGCATCCACCACTTTCTGGAGGATCTCGAACTCCTGGTCGTTGCGCGGGGCGAAGATCAGGAGCGCATTAATGCCGAACTTGGCTACCGGATGGATTTCACCCCACCCCTTGGCAAGAACCTCCCAGCGATCTTCGGCAGGCAGGGCAACATGCCAACTCCCGTCCACGTGCATATGGGCGAACTCGGATGCGCCAGGAAAAGGGGTCAGAACACGCGCCCGTGGGCCTAGCGGGATACCCTCCATGTGCATGGCCCACGTTACGTGGTCGGAAACAAGGCTTGGCCCGGTCCGCACGTGAGAAAAGTGGCTGTCCATCCACTGCCGCATTTTTGCCCGCAGATCCCCCGGTGCCAGATCGGTGAGTTGCTGATGGGGCAAGGTCGATCCGGTCGCCGGGCGCAGGCCTTCACGGCACGGAATGAGGATGTTGTTCTCGCGCCCCGGGAAGAAGTCATGATCCCCCTTGGGACGCTCGAAGATGGTGCGGCCGTTAGGATAGAAACGCACCCAGAGGCTCCAGCCGCTGCCGGCCGGAGATTCCTCGCCTTCCGGCGCCCCCCGACGATACCGTCGGCGCCGTTCGAGCGGATCACCACATAGCGGACAGCGTCCGCTATACCCGGCGCCGCTCCGTGCTCGTGCACTCCGCCCAGGATCTCGATCTGAAAGGGGCGCGTGGGCTTGACCCAGGCTTCCAGGTCGCTCGCGCTGTCTACCACCGTCACGATCTCATGGTACTGCACCATTTCCAGGGTGAAGTCTTCGATCTTGCCCGGCAATCCATGCTTTTGAATATAGCGCTCAAGTTGCGAGCGAGCCTCCTTCGGCGTGACCACGGGAACCGGCGGTCGTGTGACCAGGTCCATTCCGAGGGTGCACATCTGGCCTCTCCTGTTTCTATGTTGTTCGCTTCACAAACCCTGCAGACAAAAGCTCAATCTGGTCAGCAGAACATTTCCGTTGGCTGGCCCCCGAGGACCACCGATCCGTAGCTGGTCATCGCGCCGTCCCAATTGCCGCCGGGATGCGCCGAAATGGCGTAGAGGTCGCGCATGGCGCGTTGCACGGCGCCGGCTTCCCGAATGCCGCCGCCGCCCGCCATCTGCATCAGCGAATCCATGGCCTGCCGGCAGTTCCTGGCGACCACCACCTGGTTCCGACGGTTGCGAACGCGGATTTCATCGGAGAAGGGCGTGCCGTTTGCGATCAACCGGTACGACTCACGCATAGCGGTGTTGAACAGCATCTCCGACGCCTCGAGCAGCGCGCTCACCTCCGCGAAGCGCATCTCGGTCTGGGCGAGCTTTGCCATGAACATCGGTTCCCGAGCCGCGAAACGCTGGCGGGCGTCCGCCAGCATGGTCTCATAGGCGCCGCGCAGGATGCCGGTCGCAGGCGAAAGGATCGAGAAACCGAACATGAGCCAAATGGAAGCTTGGTAGATCGGATTGTCGTGGATCTGTGCGCCCGGCGCCCCACCCGTCATGACCGCGGCATTGGAGAGGGCGTAGCTTTCGGGCACGAACAGGTCCTTGGCGAGCACCGACTTGGAGCCGGTGCCGGCGAGCCCCATGACATCCCAGTCGTCCACCAGCTCGAGATCGGAGACGCGAACCATGAAAAGATAGAGGTCGGGACGTGGAGGCTCGCCAGGCAGCATCCCGGTCACGCCGCCGACCACGACCCAGTCGCAGTGGTCGATGCCAGAGCAGAACGGCCATTGGCCGTTCAGCTTGTAGCCGCCCTCGACCTTCTCCGCCCGTCCGGTCGGCACGTAGGAGGAGGCGCACAGCGGACGCCCGGACGCCCAATAGGCATCCTGGACCTCCTTGGGATAGAGGCCGACAAGATGATCGTGCGAGTTCGTCACGCCATAGACCCAAGCGACCGAGCCGTCGCCTTCCGCCAGGATCTGTGCGATGTCGAAGATGAGATCCACGCCGAGATCGGGTCCGCCATAGAGCTTTGGCCTGGCCAACTCCATGAGGCCTTCAGCATATAGACGAGCGATGATGTCGTCAGGGACGCGACGGGTTTCGGCGATTTCCTGGCTGCGTGCGCGCAAGATCGGCACGAGAGCCCGCGCGCGGGCGTGCAGATCTTCCGGCTTCTGTGCAGCCTTGATGGCGGTGACGTTCATTTCTCTTTCCTCCCCCGTCCGTCGCGGACCTGGATGGTTGTCTTGAATGGATGGATCGGCTGGCTCGGCCTTGCTGCTCAAACGGCCTCTCGGGCAAGGTCGGCGCGGGACACGAAAGCATCGGAAAGGAACTCCGATTCGGGCAGCGCGCAGTGGGCGGTGAAATCCTTGCGCGCGGCATCGATCATGGCGGGGGCACCACAGGCATAGACTTGCCAGCCGGAGAGATCGGGGTAATCCGCCATCGCGGCGCGGTGGACAAGACCGGTGCGTCCGTCCCATCGGTCCTCGGGCAGCGCATCGGATACGACGGGCACAAACTCGAAGTTCGGGTATTGCGCCTCCAGCGCACGCACCTCGTCCGCGGCGTAGATGTCCTTCGGGCGGCGCCCGCCCCAATAGAGCTTGAAGGCGCGCGTGCTTTCCCTCGCCAGGATATCCATGAGGATCGAGCGGATCGGTGCGTATCCCGTGCCGCTCGCGAGCATCAGGGCAGGCTTGGGAGAGGCACGGAGAAAGAATGTGCCTAGTGGGCCTTCGAGCTGGATCTTCTCGCGGGGCTGAATTCCGCCGAACAGGCGGTCGGTGAACAGGCCCCCCGGCATATGGCGAATGTGAAATTCCAGATCGATCACGCCGCTCGTCTTGGGCGGATTGGCGATGGAATAGCTGCGCCGTACACCGCCCGGAAGCAACAGGTCTACATACTGGCCTGCCGCAAAACGGAGGTTTAGGTGAAGAGGCAGACGAACATGCAGAAGGATAACGTCGTCGGCCAGCCTGCGAACGTCTTTGACGATGCCAGGCATGGCCTGCGGCTCGGCGAGCTCGGGCAGTTCCTCGATCTCGATCACCAGATCGCTCAGGGCATGCGCCTGGCACAGCAAGGCGTAACCCTCGTCACGCGCCTTCTGTGGCAGATAGGCGAGATGGGCGTTGCCGAGGTCGACCTCGCCCGAGATCACCTTGCCGCGGCAGGAGCAGCAGGTGCCCATCCGGCAGCCATAGGGAAGGTTCACATGCTGCGCGAGGCCGGCGGCCAAGATGGCCTCGCTCTCGCCGACCTCGAACGAATGGCCGCTCGGCCGCAGTTCGACCTTGTAGCTCATGCTTGGCGTCGCTCCCGATCTCGCGCATGGGATCGCTTGCAGACGGTCTCGATCGACCTTCTGTGCGCTCTTGGCTTGCGCTTGTTTGATCCAAACTTTGAACAAAATAATATCCCTGTCAATTATTTCATCCAAAATATTTTACATTATGATGGATCGTATCGGCTTGCGGTCGCCCGCAAAGACCAATTAACCTATTGATAAAATGGTGACTATATGCGGCGGCGCTACGCCATTTCCTTTGATGAGGCGCGAAAAGCGGAAGTGGCGGGCCTCGCGGAGGCCGCGCGGCGCGGCCTGCGGATCAGCATCGCCGTGGTGGATGACGCGGGCTTTCCGCTCACGCTGGCGCGGATGGACGAGGCAAGCCCCGCCAGTGTGTCGACCGCGATAGAAAAAGCGCGCACGGCGGCCCTGATCGGATTGCCGACCCGTGTCATCGAGGATGCGACCCAGGCTCGCCTCTCTCTTCTTTCCATGGATCGGATCGCGGTCGAAGGCGGCATGCCCCTGCTGTACAAGGGGCAACGCGTGGGTGGCATCGGAGTCTCCGGAGCGCTGCCGGCCGCGGATGCCGAGGTCGCGTGGGTCGCGGCCGATGCGCTCTCAGATGCGAAGGATGGCTGAGCCGGCAACGAGGGAGTGCCCCAGGCTCCGCCATGCACTTCATGCGAACTCGGTGATCACCGAACCCTCAAGGCCGTGAAAGCAGCGGTTGAAATAGACGAGCCCTTCGATCTTGTCGGACAGGCGCAAGCCGACGACCGCGCAGAAGAACACGCCGTGGCTACCGATGTCGGAGACCTCGGTCACGCGGCAGTCGACGGCGCAGGCCGCATCGAGGAGCACCGGCGCGCCGGTCGTCAAGGATGTCCACCCCCCGGCCCCCGCAAACCGTTCATCGACTGTCTTGTTACGGTCGGCAAACAGCCAGGAGATATCCTTGTGACGACCCGCGAGCATGTTCACGCAAAGCACGCCATTCTCGCGGATCGCCTGGTAGGAGGCCGAGGTCCGATTGATGCAGACCAGCAGGGTTGGCGGTGTGTCGGTCACGCTGCAGACCGCGGAGGCGGTAAAGCCGCATCGACCACCAGGCCCGTCGCTTGAGATGATGTTGACCGCGGCGCCGAGGCGCGACATGGCTTCGCGAAAATCTTGCTGGCCGATCATCCTATTCTCTCCGCGCGGAATGCAGCTCACCGCCCCGAATATCTCAAGTCATATTCAGTAAACAGTGAGCCAACTGGAATATACACGATGCGCAATGGATATTTTGTCTATGTTATGAGAGGGCCCCAAATCGATCGGGAGGAAGGGGCGGCTGTTTCACGAAAAGCTGTGACGCAGCTCTCCCAGCCTGTCGATCCACAGGCGCAATTTCTGTCCCGCCTTGAGAAAGATGCCGCGGGAGAATCCAACTCCTGACGGCGTTCCCGTGAGGATGACATCACCGGGATGCATGGTGGCCCGCGCGGAAATCTCCTCGATTTGCTCTCCAATACTGAAGATCATATGTCGTGTGCTGGAATCCTGCATCAACGCGCCGTCGATCCAAAGCTTCATGTCCAGCGCGTGAGGATCCTTCACATAGCGGGCCGGCGTGATCCAGGGACCGATGGGGCAGGCCCCGTCGAACCCCTTGTGGGAGAGCCAATCAAACCGAAAGGGGGAATCCGCGGCGATGTTCGGTCGAACCACGTGGTCGCGCGCGGAGAGATCGTTGGCGATGGTATAGCCGGCGACATAGTCCATGGCGTCTGCCGCCTTCACCTTCGATGCGGTCTTTCCGATGACCACCGCAAGCTCGATCTCCCAGTCGACCATGTTGGAGTAATCCGGCAGCGGATTGACCGATTCGTGCCCTACGACCGAACTGCGTGCCGTCTTGGCAAAGTGCCAAGCACGCCCGCCACTGATGGTCTTGGCGTTCACTGCCTTGTATTCGGTCTCATCCGCCATTTCGGAGATGTGATCATTGTAGTTGGCACCCGCCGCCCAGATCTCGCCCGGATAAAGGATTGGGGGCAGGAGCGTGAGATTGGCCAGGGGCTTGCCCGTCAACCCGCGCCCGCCCGCCGCAGCGAAAGCTGCAAAGCTCTCGTCGAGCACGTTCCAGTTATCCAGGACGGACAAGACAGAATTAAAGTGAGCATTATTTGCAACCTCGGCCGCGTCATAGACGATATCAGCGACGCAGATACCAGCCCGCGGTCCGTCGCGGTCGGCATAGGTCAAAAGTCGGTATTCACCCGGCATTGAAGGCTCCGCATGTTCTGCACGCCAGAAATCACCTTGCGCCGGCCATATGCCGGCGCAAGGGACGACCAGCCGCAGATCAACCTTCCTTCTCGAGCACGCTGTCGGTATAGCGGTCGCCGAAATCGAAGAAGTCGTCATGCAACGACCCATCGTAATATTCGATTTCCCACCAGACGTGATTCATGTCTTCGAAATAGAATGAATAGACGCCATGCTGCATCTGCACGGGCATGATCGTCTTCACGCCATAGTGGTCCTTCAACTCTGTCAGTTTGCGGTGAGCCTCGTCAACCTCTTCCTTTGTACGAACATCGAGGCCCCAGTGATTGCAGATGGTGCAGGGACGCACCTGGTCACCCACCTCAAGGCAGACGATGTGAAATTTCATGCCGCAACGCATGACCATTCCCGGAGGCGCATGCCGGACGCATTCCAGTCCGAGGAACTCCTCGTAGAACTTCCGCGTGTCCTTCAGGCTGTAGCACTCGCACGTGCCGTGCGTCAGGGCAAAGGGCCTGACAACGGAATGGTGCGCCTCCTGCACGGGAGACGAATCAATCGTCGCGACGTCGTTTTCCACGGCATTCCTCCCTTGTTTCTTCATTGGCCTGCCAGCCGTTCTGCATGCAGCGGAAAGGTGGCAGCCGGAACATTTATTGTCAACCATGTTAATTAAACGGCGTGGGGCGCCGCTTCCTTCAACGCTGGGTGTCCGGGATGTGAACGACGAGTCCATCAAGCGCATCCGACACCACGATCTGGCATGAGAGCCGGGAGTTGTCCCGGGTGTTTTCCGAGAATTCAAGGAGTTCGCCCTCCTCCTTGGAAGGCGAACCCGCTTGCTCCCAGAAGGCCTCGTCCACAAAGACATGGCAGGTCGCGCACGCACGGCTGCCGCCGCATTCGGCATCGATCCCCGGAATGTCATTGATGATGGCATTGCGCATCACGCTTTCCCCCACGCGGGCGTCGATGGGGTATTTGGTGCCGTCTGCGGTGATAAAGGTGATCCTTGGCATGGCGCGTTCGACCCTCCCCGTGCGCTCATAATATCGTTGATTGACGCAGTTATTATCATGAATGTTAATTTTATAGAAGCCCCGACCTAGCGTCGGTGTGACGCGCGGCTCCGGGGGCCGCGCGCATCCGTCATGCGGCCCAACGGCAGAGCGGTCTGGTATTTGACCTGCTTCAACGCGAAGCTTGATCGAATTTTCGCGACACCGGGCAATTTCGTGAGCGTGTCACGCACGAAATCGCGAAGATGGACAGTGTCGCGGACCAGAACCCTCAGCAGATAGTCGGAATCGCCGGACATCAAATAGCATTCCATGACTTCCGGCATGCCGGCTATGACGGTCTCGAATTCCGCCAGAAACGCGTCAGACTGGCGCTCAAGGGTGATCTGAATGAACACGCTCACGCTCGGCCCGATCCGCTCGGCGTCGAGCAGCGCGACGTAGCGCCCGATGATGCCGGCCTCCTCCAGGGATCGCACCCGGGCGAGGCAAGGCGAGGGCGAAAGCCCGACGCGCGAGGCGAGCTCTACATTGGTGAGCCGCCCATTGGCCTGCAGCTCCTCCAAGATCTTGAGATCCATGTCGTCGAAGAGCATCACCGCGGCATCTTTTTTCAATGTTCTCAAATATGCGGCATGTCCTGCCTATTCGGCGCCGTTTTGCAACGGGTTCCGCAGGACATGCTGCCCATCCCATGTTATTAATATATGCATTAATAAATGGATCAAGGTGCGGAAACGCCATGAGTGCCCAGACAGCCCCCTCCCCGCAGCCGTTCAATCCGCACGACGAGGACGCGGTGGAAACCGCCGATTGGCTTTCTTCGCTCGATTCGGTCGCTCTTCATGGCGGACCCGAGCGCGCGCGATTTCTGCTTTCCCGGCTGGAGGAGCACGCGCTCGAAACCGGCGTCGCCGAGGGCGCCCTGCCCTATTCGCCCTATCGCAACTCCATCTCCCTAGAGAAGCAGCCGCCCTATCCGGGTGACCTGGAGCTGGAAGAGCGCATCACCTCCATCATCCGCTGGAACGCGCTTGCCATGGTGGTGCGCGCCAACAAGGCCTATGGCGAGCTGGGCGGCCATATCGCGAGCTATGCGTCGGCTGCGGAAATCTTCGAGGTGGGGTTCAACCATTTCTTCCGCGGCGCGGACGGCGGCGGCGCCGCGGACCTCGTCTACTACCAACCGCATTCCTCGCCCGGCATCTATGCCCGCGCTTTCCTGGAAGGGCGGCTGAGCGCGGAGCACCTCGCCAAGTACCGCCAGGAGATCGGCGGCAAGGGGCTGTGCTCCTACCCCCATCCGTGGCTGATGCCGGATTTCTGGCAATTCCCCACCGGCTCCATGGGCATCGGCCCCATCAATTCCGTCTATCAGGCCCGTTTCCTGCGCTATCTGCGCGACCGCGGGCTCGCCGACACGCAGGACCGGCATGTGTGGGGCGTGTTCGGCGATGGCGAGATGGACGAGCCGGAAGCCCTCGGCGGCCTCTCCATCGCCGCCCGCGAAGACCTCGACAACCTGACATTCATCATCAATTGCAACCTCCAGCGCCTCGACGGACCGGTGCGCGGCAACGGGCAGGTGATCCAGGAGCTGGAGCGACTGTTCCGCGGCATGGGCTGGAACGTCATCAAGGTGCTGTGGGGCTCGGAATGGGACCCCATCTTCGCCCGCGACAGAAACCACGTGCTGCTGAAGCGCTTCGCCGCCACGGTGGACGGCAAGTATCAGGCCCTCGGCGCCAAGGACGGCGTCTACAATCTCGCGCACTTCTTCGACGACGATCCGGAGGTGCGGGCACTGGTCGCGCACATGTCAGCCCAGGACATCGACAATCTCAAGCGCGGCGGCCACGATTTCCGCAAGCTCTATGCCGCCTTCGCCGCGGCGCGCGCCCATAAGGGGCGCCCGACCGTGATCCTCGCCAAGACCAAGAAGGGCTACGGCATGGGCGGCGCCGGCGAAAGCCGCATGACCTCCCACCAGGCCAAGAAGCTCGACCTCGAGGCCCTCATCGCCTTCCGCGACAGGTTCGCCTTGCCGCTGACCGATGCGCAGGTGGAGAAGCTCGAATTCTACCATCCGGGCGAAGGTTCGCCCGAGATCCGCTATCTCAAGGCGCGCCGCTCCGCGCTCGGCGGCTTCATTCCCGCGCGCCGCGCCACGGCCCCCGCCGTCCATGTGCCGGCGCTGGAGAAATACGCGGACTTCGCGCTCAACGCGGACAGCAAGGACATGTCCACCACGGTCGCGGTGGTGCGCCTGTTCACCAACCTCCTGAAGGACGGGGAGATCGGCCCGCGCATCGTCCCCATCGTGGCGGACGAGGCCCGCACCTTCGGCATGGCCAACTTGTTCCGGCAGGTGGGCATCTATTCCCCCGTCGGCCAGCTCTACGAGCCGGAGGATGCCGGCTCCATGCTCTACTACAAGGAGGCGACGGACGGGCAGCTGCTGGAGGAAGGCATCACCGAGGCCGGCGCCATCTCGTCCTGGGTCGCCGCCGCCACCTCATATTCGGTGCATGGCCTGCCCATGCTGCCCTTCTACATCTATTATTCTATGTTCGGCTTCCAGCGCGTGGGCGACCTCATCTGGGCCGCCGCCGACCAGCGGGCCCGCGGCTTCCTCATCGGCGCCACGGCGGGCAAGACCACCCTTGGCGGCGAGGGGCTGCAGCATCAGGATGGCTCCTCCCACCTGGTGGCGTCCACGGTGCCCAACTGCCGGGCCTACGACCCCGCCTTCGCCTATGAGCTGGCCGTGATCCTCGACCACGGCGCGCGCCGGATGCTGGAGGAGAACGCCGACGAGTTCTTCTACATCACCACCATGAACGAGACCTATGCCCAGCCCTCCATGCCGAAGGGCGTGGCGGGGGACATCATCAAGGGGCTGTATCGCCTGCCGGGCCGGGAGGCTGGAACCGGCAAGGTGCGCCTCATCGGCTCCGGCGCCATCCTGCCGGAGGTGGTGGCGGCCGCGGGGCTGCTGGAGACGGACTTCGGGATCGCGGCGGAGGTCTTCAGCGCCACCAGCTTCGTCGAACTGGCGCGGGAGGCGCAGGCCATCGAGCGGGCCAGCCTGTTCTCCCCGACGGTCCGGCCCGGCGCAGCCACGTGGCCAGCTTGCTCGGGGGCAAGGCCCCCATCGTCGCGGCGACGGACTATGTCCGGGCGCTGCCGCTGATGATCGCGCCCCATGTGGAAGGTCGCCTCGTCGCGCTCGGTACGGACGGCTTCGGACGTTCGGACACGCGCACGGCCCTGCGTGACTTCTTCGAGGTCAACCGCTTCTATGTGGTCCTAGCCGCCCTGGGTGCCCTCGCCGAAACAGGGGCGATTCACCGCAGTCTCGTCGCCCAGGCGATCGAGACATACGGCTTGTCCATCAAGGCGGAGCCTTCCTGGCGCCTCTAGCCCCTGCGCTTGCCTGCTTCCAAGCCGGCGCATGCACGCCTTCATCTTGGCCTTGGTGCGTCTTCGAGCAAAGCGCAGGTTCGGCGTATCGCGCCGAAGCGGTCCAGGGCAACGCCCCCCGATCAACGCACCCCAGTCAGGTCCGGCTCCCGGCATGCGCGCGCCGCCGCACCTTGAACCGAAACGCGAGGAAACCGCCCATGTCGGCGCAGCAGACGATCACTCTGCCGGATATCGGTGACTTTAACGACGTCCCCGTCATTGAACTATTGGTTGCCCCCGGTGACCGCGTGAAGGTCGATGACCTGATCCTCGCCCTCGAATCCGACAAGGCCACCATCGAGGTGCCCTCGCCCATGGGGGGTGTCGTCTCCCAACTTCTGGTTCAGGTGGGCACCAAGGTCTCTCGGGGCTCTCCCCTGATGATCCTGGAGATGGCAGGCGCTTCCGGCGATCCTGCTCCACCACCCGCAAATGGTGGCGCGCCGAAAATACCTGCGCCTGCCGCGCCCGTGCCGGATGCGTCCGTCGTGGCGTCCCGGCCCGGTTCGAGCCCGAGCGTTCCGGGTCCGGCCATGCCCGCCGCGGCGATGGCAACCAGCGACGGCGCCCACGCCACACCTTCTGTGCGGCAATATGCGAGGGAGCTGGGCGTCGATCTCTCCCGAGTCGTCGCGACCGGGCCCAAGAAGCGCATTCTCAAGGAGGATGTGCAGGCCTTCGTGAAGGGCGCCCTGGTGGCGGGCCCGGACCAGGCGAGGGGCAGCGGCACCACCCTCGATCTGCCGGACTGGCCCAAGGTCGACTTCACCAAGTTCGGCGAGATCGAGCGCGTGCCCCTGTCGCGCATCCAGAAGCTGTCCGGTGGCAACCTCGCCCGCAACTGGGTGCGCATCCCGCACGTGACCAATTTCGACCATGCGGACGTCACCGAGATCGAGGCGTTCCGCACGCAGGTGAATGCCGAGAAGCGCAACGACACCGGCAAGCTGACCATGGTCGCATTCTTGATCAAGGCATCGGCCAGCGCGCTGCGCGCCTATCCGCGGTTCAACTCCTCCCTCGACGGCGAGGACCTGATCTTCAAGAAGTACGTCCATGTGGGCTTCGCCGCCGACACACCCAACGGCCTCGTGGTGCCGGTGATCCGTGATGCCGACAGAAAGGGCGTCCTCGAGATCGCGACCGAGATGGGGGAGATGGCCGGAAAGGCCCGCGAGGGCCGCCTGCCGGGAACGGACATGCAGGGCGGCACCTTCACCGTCTCCTCCCTGGGCGGCGTCGGTGGGGACGGCTTCACGCCCATCATCAATGCGCCGGAGGTGGCGATCCTCGGCGCCGGTCGCTCGTCCACCGGGGCGGTCTGGCGCGGTTCCGCCTTCGAGCCACGCCTGATCATGCCGATCAGCCTGTCCTGGGATCACCGGGTGGTGGACGGGGTCGCAGCGGCGCGCTTCCTCGGCCATGTGGCCGCCCTGCTCGCCGACTTTCGCCGGGCGGTGCTCTAGGCCTTCGGGCCGAGCCGGGCGCGATCGCTTCAAGCCCTTGTTTCAACGCATGTCATTCGAGCGCGCCGAAAGCGGCTGCCGCGAGAACGTACCGGAAGATGGCGCGCCATGAGCATCAAGGACATCCATGTTCCCGACATCGGCGACTTCAAGCAGGTGCCGGTCATCGAAATCTTCGTGAAGCCAGGCGACCGGATCGATGCGGAAACTCCCATCGCCGCGGTCGAGTCTGAGAAGGCGACCATGGACATCCCCTCACCTTTGGCGGGCACCATCGTGGAGCTGGCCATCGGCGTCGGCGATCCCGTCAGCGAGGGCACGCTCCTCGCCCGCATCGAGGTTGAAGGCGCGGGCGCCGCAATGCCGGTCGGTGTGCCCGCCTATGCCGGCAAGGCCCCCGCCGCCCAGCCGCCCGCCGCTTCGGCCACAGCCGCCACTGCCGTTCCCGAAGACGCCATTGACCTCGTCGTCATCGGCGGCGGCCCCGGCGGATATTCCGCCGCCTTCCGCGCCGCCGACCTGGGGCTCAGGGTCGCCCTCGTCGAGCGCGAGGCCACCCTCGGCGGGGTCTGCCTCAATGTGGGCTGCATCCCCTCCAAGGCGCTCCTGCACGTGGCTGCCGTGAAGGAGGAGGCCGAGCGCCTCTCTGCCCACGGCATCAGCTTCGGCACGCCGCTGGTGGACCTCGACCGCCTGCGCGCGTTCAAGGCGGGTGTGGTGAACAAGCTGACAAGCGGCCTCGCCTTCATGGCGAAGACCCGCAAGGTCACGGTCATCCGCGGCACCGCCACCTTCACCGACACCCATCACCTCGATGTCGCCCTGGAGGGGGGCGGGAGCGATCGCATCGCCTTTCGCTCCTGCATCATCGCGGCCGGCTCGGAGCCCGTTCACCTGCCCTTCCTGCCGCAGGACCCGCGCATCGTCGACTCGACCGGCGCCCTCGATCTGCCTTTCGTGCCGAAGCGGATGCTTGTCATCGGCGGCGGTATCATCGGCCTCGAAATGGCAACGGTCTATTCCGCCCTCGGCAGCGTGATCGACGTGGTCGAGCAGTTCGATGGCCTCCTCGCAGGCGTGGACCGCGACCTTGAGAAGCTCTGGATGGGCCAGAACAAGCACCGCTTCGGCCGGATCATGACATCGACGAGGCTCGTCTCGATCGAGGCGGGCGCGGACGGGCTCCACGTCGTGTTCGATGGCAAGGATGCAGGACCGGCCACCTACGACCTCGTCCTTCAGGCCGTGGGACGCCGGCCCGCCGGGTCGACGCTGAAGCTTGAAGCGGCGGGCCTTGCCCACGATCGCAGCTTCATTCCCGTCGACGATCAGATGCGCACGAAGGTTGCGCACATCTTCGCCATCGGCGATATCGTGGGGCAGCCCATGCTCGCCCACAAGGCCGTGCATCAGGGCCACGTGGCGGCGGAGTCGGCCGCCGGCCACAAGACCGGCTTCGATGCGAAGGTGATCCCGTCGGTCGCCTACACCGCCCCCGAGATCGCGTGGGTGGGGCTGACCGAGGCCGAAGCCAGGGCGCAGGGTATCGCCGTTAAGGTGGCCCGCTTCCCGTGGGCGGCGTCTGGCCGGGCCGTCGCGAACGGCGCTGACCACGGCGTTACCAAGCTGGTCCTGTCCGCGGACACGGGCCGCGTGGTCGGCGGGGCGATCGTGGGGCCGTCCGCTGGCGACCTGATCGGCGAGATCTGCCTCGCCATCGAGATGGGCGCCGACGCGGTGGACATCGGCAAGACCATCCATCCCCATCCAACGCTCGGAGAAAGCATCGGCATGGCGGCGGAAGTCGCGCTGGGGGCCTGCACGGATCTGCCGCCGCCCTGAAGCGGGCTGTTGTAAAAATCAAGGCCGCGCCGCCTCGGCGGGTGCGGGACCCGAGGCGCCGCGCGTGAAGCAGAAGACAGGAAAAGGACGTTCATGAAGACCGAAGAGCTGTGCTACGAGGCCGACGGCCTCTCCATGATCGGCCATCTCGCATGGGACGAGACGGCCACGACCCCACGACCCGCGGTGCTGGTGTTTCCCGAAGCCTTCGGGCTCGGCGCACATGCCAAGGCGCGGGCGGAACGGATCGTCTCGGAATTCGGCTACGTGGCCCTGGCCTGCGACCTGCACGGCGACCAGAAGGTCTTCCCCGACCTTGGGACCATGATGCCGGTGCTGACGGCCTTGCGTGGCGATATCGCCAGGGTCCGCGCCCGCACCCGAAAGGCGCTCGAGGCGCTCCTGAGGCGCAGGGAGGTGGATGCGTCGCGCGTCGCGGCCATCGGCTTCTGCTACGGAGGAACCCTAGCCTATGAACTGGCCCTCGCCGGTGCCGACATCAAGGCCGCCGTGGGCTTCCACAGCGGCCTGCAAGTCAGCGCTCCACAGGATGCGGGACAGATCAAGGCCAAGGTGCTCGCGCTGATCGGGGCCGACGATCCCGGTGTCCCGCCCGAAGACCGTGCAGCGTTCGAAGCCGTGCTGCGCGCCGGCAAGGTGGACTGGCAGATGACCTTGTACGGCGGCGTGGTGCACAGTTTCACCAATCCGGATGCAGACCTGCTCGGGAAGCCAGACTTCCTGCGCTACGACGCCGTCGCGGACAGGAGGTCCTGGCAGCAGATGCGCGCCCTTTTCGCCGAGGTACTTGGAGAGAGCCCGACCTCTTGAGGCCGTGCCGATGCGGGTGAAAAGCCCGCCAAGCGCCAGATGAGCCAGCGGCGGCGATGGTGCCGTGCGCATATCGCCAATGGCTGGCGAAATACCTTCTTCACCCGCCGGTCGAGCCGGCGGAGATCCGCTCGCCGACGGTCACGCGCTTCAGTTCGCCGACCGGCTTGACGGCGGAAACGACCGGTGGGCCTGCTCGACCACCAGTCGAGCCGAGCGGACGCAGCCGCTCTGGACGGCACCCATCCATGGCCGCACCCCGTCGCCGACATTCCAGAGGTTGGCGATCGGCGTCGTGTTCGGCCAGTCGCGGCCCGAAATGGCGTGCTGGCCCGGCCAGTGCCGGTGCAGTTCTCGATCGACATCAGCCTGGCCGCGCTGAATTCCTCGAGTTATTCGGCCGTCTCGCGCTTGAGGATCTCGACTTCCTTGTCGAAGTCGAACCCGGAGTGGGCGGGATGTGGCGTGATTCCACCGTTCTTGGTCATGTATGTGTCTCGTCTCCGATGATCATGATCGGTGCGCGGAGTATCGATACGGCGCGCGCCGCAACGGTCCCAACGGTCGCTCATGCCTCAAAAAGCACCACCGGCACGCGATTCCACGTTGCTCAAGCGATCAGAAGGGGCGGCCGGATTCGGTCCACGGATCGGCCAAGCCGTACCAGAAGAGCTGAATGAGATAGGCGATCACGAAGGCGCCCCAGATCGGCAGCGCGCCCAGCACCAGCCCCTTGCGCACATCGTCGCTGGCGAGCGAAAAGCCCGTGTTCGCGGGCAGCGCGGCCCAGCGCCACGTGCTGCGCGAGAGCACGTAGCACAGGAGCATCAGGTTTCCGTTCAGCAACACGTTGGACCAGGGCACGGTGCCGATCAGATATTCCGGTTTCTGGTGATAGATATAGATTCGCAATACACCAGTCAGAAAGTTCTCCAATGCCGTCATGCCGATGGCGCCGAGAAACCAGATTGCCACGTACTGCAACGCACCGAGCCTGCGATCGAACCAGTCCGAGACGATGACGAGCAGCACGGTCGGCAGGCCGAAGGCCAGGCCCCAGGCCAGCGCTATCGACCAAGGATACGTCACGCCTTGCGCGGTGATGCCGGGAAGCGGCAAGAGATCGCGGTTGAACGTGGCATTAAAGAAGCTGCGGGTGCACCAAGCCCAGTCGAACACGAAGCAGATCGCTCCGGCGATGACGGCGCCCGCATAAAGGGGATTACGCCGCCGAACCACCCAGATCAGCGTCGAGAGGAATGCGAGCGCGATGACGGCTTCTGTTGCTCGCATGGTGAGGAGATTGGACATGGGGCCTCCACACTTGGCAGATGGGAACAGTTGACCTGGAGCGACCTAAGGCTCTGCCCTTGTAGTTCTCGGCTTCGTCGCCTGGCTCATCTCGTGAGAAGCGCCAGGCGAGGAAAACCGCCTGACGCGGCCGTTGGAACGGATCGACCGTTCTCAGGAGGCACGACGCGGGCGCGACGCAAACTTTGCCGGCAGGTGCAGGATGCCCAAGGTTTCGGCGCCGTGGAAATCCCACTTCACCTTTTCGGGCTCGGCAAGCTCGATATCGGGCAGCCGCGCAAGCAACTCCTCCATCACCACGCGCATTTCCATGCGCGCCGTCGGCGCTCCGACGCAGGAATGCTTTCCAAGACCGAAGCCCAGGTGCTGGAATTCCGGACGATCAATGTCGAAGTCGAGAGGCTTGTCCACGACCGCCGGATCACGATTGGCGGCCTGCCAGCACATATAGACCGTGTCGCCCTTCTTGATGTGCGCGCCGTGGGCTTCCACATCCTCCGTCGCCTTCCGGAACAAGCCGAAGAAGGGGTGGTGAAGACGCAGCCCCTCTTCCACCGCCTTGGGAATTAAGGCGGGATCCTCGATCAGCCGCTGCTTCAGCTGCGGCCGGCGCAGCACCTCGTAGAGCAGGTTGGTGAGCGCCGCCGTGGTGGTGCCGTGCCCGGCCACGAGGAGGGAAACCACCGCCGCGCCGACTTCGAACGGTGTCATGTGCCGATCGCCGAACCGCGCGTCGGCGAGGACGGTCAGATAATCCTCCTTGGGATCGCTCTTGCGCCGCTCCACTTCGGACCAGCCATATTCGCTGAACTCCTGGAAGAGCTTCGCGAATTGCTCGGGCTGGTTCACATGGGCCAGAACATTGAGCGTCATGGACCGCACGCGCTCGTGATGCTCGCGCGGCAGTCCGAGGATGTGAAAAATCGCCTTCATCGGCACTTGCTCGGCAAGGTCCAGATGCAGGTCGCATGCCCCCTTCTCGGCGAAGCCTTCGATGAGCTCGATAGCATCGGCACGCACCGCCGGTCCGATCCGATCCGCCGTCCGTATGTTGACGCCGTCGGAGAAGACCTTGCGCCAGGGCGTATGCTCGGGCGGATCCATGGAGAGGGGCGGAAACACCGGCGAGCCTTCGATATAGGGGCGCAGGACCGACGGGCCGTTCGCATAGGTCTTCCAATCCATGAGACCGCGGCGGACGTCCTCATAGTTCATATAGATGTGGAAGCCGCCCAGTTCCTTCGAATGCGGCACCGGACACTTTGTGCGCGCACGCTCGATCAGGTCGAGCGCTTGAGCCGGCGTCTTCGTGTAAGTGCTGAAGGTCGAAAATTCCTCAGAAAGGCTTTCAGGGGTATCAGCCATGGGGACATATCCTCCGGTTGTTCATTATTCATTTCGGGTTTACGGAACGCAGAGCATTCGACGCCAGGGTCAGATGCGGTGTCCTTTGTCCTCTATGAGTTGCGAATCGCCTGCTCCGGACCACTTTCGGGACCGATGGGATCGAACCGAACTATAATTTATATATATATCAAATAAAGCACGTCGGCAGATTTCAGGCCGCCAGACGGCTGACCGCTCGGCGCCGCGCCGCCGGTCCGAGCGGCCTCGCTCAGCTGCGGATGATCTTGGAATAGTCGACCTTCAGGTCTTCCATCACCTTGATGGCGACGGGCCGCCCGCCGCCGGTGACGCCACCGCCGGGATGCATAAAGGGACCCGACAGATAGAGGCCTTGGGCGCCAGGCACGGCGTATTGCGCCAGCTCCGGCGTGGGGCGCATTCCCATCATCTGGTAGAGGAACATGGCGCCGCCATTAAGGTCGCCGCGCTGAAACGAAGGCGAATGGCGCACCATGTCCAGGGGACTGTCCACGTGGCGGGCGAGGATGTTGTCGCCGGACACGTTCGGTGCGAATTTCGCGAGCCAGGCCATGACCTCGTCGGCGCGCTGCTCCTTGATGTCGTCCCAGCGCTCCATGCCGCCGTCGGCGAGGACGCCGGGAGCCCAGGAGAAGACGTACAGTGTGTGATGACCATCCGGCGCGCGCGTGGGGTCGAAGTTGGTGTGGTTCGAGGCGACCAGGATGGGCTGGTCCGGCAGCTCACCGAGCCGCAGCTGGTCAGCATAGCGCCGCAGTTCGTTCAAGTCGGACGATTCGATGAGGTTGATATAGAGGCAGCTGTCGGCAGCCGGCGCATGGGTCCATCTGGGCGCCTCGCGCAGGGCACAGTTGATCAGCATTCCGCCGAAATCGGTCGCCTGATAAAGCTTGGCGCGGGCCACGACGCCAGGATCGAGGCCCTCGACCCGCTCGCCCAGCAGATGGGGATGGATCGAGGCGATGACCGCCTTGTCGGCGACTAGAACCTCGCCGCTGGCGAGCTCGACCGCTTTCGCCACGCCATTCTTGTTAATAACCCGCTTCACCGGAGTGTTGAGTCGGATCTCGCCGCCATTGTCCTTGATGCAGGAAATCATGGCGTCGGTGAGCGACTGCATGCCACCCACGGGCACGCCGGCGGGATGGGAGTGGGAAAAACCAATCAGATAGAGCATGGCGACGCCGGTGGTCTTGTGCTCGCAGGGCACGTTCAGACCCTCCATGACCCACTTGAGCAAGTGGATCCGCACCTTCTCGTTCTCGAACCGCTCGGTGACCACGTCATAAGCCGAGCGCATCATGGTATTGAGCAGGTCGTTGCCCCCGGGCATCTGCGACAGCATTCCCATGAAGGCCGCGAGCGGCAAGGGCGGGCGGGCCATGCTCATGTTGATCATGGGCATGATGGCACCCATCATGCCGACCATCTCGCGATAGGCCTCGGAGTCCCGTTCCGAATAGCGCGCGATGTCCGCGCAGGCCCGATCGAGGTCGGCGTAGCAGGTGATGGTGTCGCCGTCGGCGAAGATGGTCATGTAGCTCGCCTCGGGATAGGCGAACTTCAGCCCGTATTTGGATTTCAGCTCCAGTTCGTCCGCCGTCAGAATGGGATGTCCCTGGAGGTGGACGACGCCGGAGGCATGGGTGTCATGCTTGAAGCCGGGAAGAGTCAGCTCCTTGGAGGTCACGCCGCCACCGGGTATCGCGTTCTTCTCAAGGACGAGTGTCTTCAGGCCGCATTTCTGCAAATAAGCGGCCGCGCCGAGCGTATTGTGGCCGGCGCCGACCACGATCACGTCGTAGTTGGCCATAGGTAATTTCCTCCCAGGATATGGTTATTGCACCGGCGAACCGGCGGCATCGTCTTAGTTGCGGGGCACGCGCGCCGATGAGCGGAACAAAAAGGTCAAGAGGAAGAAAACAAGGCCTGGCGTCAGCATCTTCAACATGCCGCGCGCTTCGGCGGGAGTCAGCTTGCAGGTCATGGGCATGGCTCCCATGATCGTTCCCTTGATGATGAGATCGTTATTGTCCCGGCTGATGGCGTTCACATCCATCAATGGGCTGTTGTCGAGGTTGAAAAGTTTCATCGCATGTCCTCAAACCGGGGGCGCGGCGTCGTCTGCTGCGCTCAGCTCAGGATGACCTTGGTGTAGTCAACGCCGGCGTCGTCCATGAGCTTCATGGCGACGGCGCGGCCGCCGCCAGTGAGGCCGCCGCCGGGATGCATGAAGGGGCCGGACAAATAGAGGCCCTTGGCGCCGGGCACCGCATACTGCGAGAGCTCAGCCGTCGGCCTCAGGCCGAGGGACTGGTAGAGGTAGCTGCCAAGCCCCATGATGTCGCCCTTCTGGAAGGACGGCGAGTAGCGCTCCATGTCCAGCGGGCTGTCCACGCGGCGGGCCTTCACCGAGGCCTGAACGCCCGGGGCGAACTTCTCGAGCTGGGCCATCATCCAGTCGGCGCGCTCCTCCTTGAGGTCGTCCCAGCGTTGCGCTCCGCCGCGCAGGGCATAAGGCGCAAGTCCGAGATGGTAGAGCGTGTGCTCTCCGGCCGGCGCGCGGCTCGGATCGAAATTGGTGTGCACGGCCACGTGGCCGATATAGTCCTTGGGCAGGTCGCCGTAGCGCAGATCGTCGAAGATGCGGCGGAATCCCTCCAGCTCCATCTCGCCGATGAGGTTGACGCCGAGGGCGGTGTGGGGCGCCTCGCCGACCTTCCAGCTCGGTCGCGCGGACAGGGCGCCATGCACCACCATCTCGGCGAACAAGCTGGACGTCGTGCTCCGCGCGCGGCGGACGAGCCCGGCATCCAGCCCCTCCACGTGGCGGTCGAGAAGGTGGGGATGGATGGCGGCGATCACGGCCTTTTTCGCGGTCACGATCTCGCCGGATTCGAGCTCGACGGATTTGACCTCGCCACCTGAATTGATGAGGCGCTTCACCGGCGCGTTGAGGCGCACCGAGCCCCCGTTCGCCTCGATGCAGGCGAGCATTGCGTCGGAAAGCTTTTGCGTTCCGCCCTTCACCAGGCCCGCCGGCGCCGAATGGGACGCGCCGATCAGGAAGAACATGTTGATCCCAGTCGTCTTTTCTTCCGGCCCGCACAGTGCCTCGGCCACCCACTTGAGGAAATGGATCCGGATCCGCGGATCCTCGAAATTCTCGATGATGACGTCGTAGGCGCTTTTCAGCATCGCCTGGATCAGTTCGGCGCCGAAAGGGGTCTGCTCGATCAGCGCGACGAACCCGCCGAAGCGGCCCGGCGGACGGTTCATGGACATGCCGATCATTGGGCCGATCTGCGCCATGAAGTCGGCCATCCGCCGATAGGACTGGGCATCCTTCTGCGAGATCTTGGCAATGTCCGCGCAGGTACGATCCAGATCCTTGTAGCATCCGATCGTCACACCGTCCTCGAAGACCGACATGAAGCTGGCATCGGGATAGACGAACTCCAGCCCATACTTCGACAGGAGGCCCAGCTCGTCATGGGTGACGATGGGATGGGCCTGCAGGTGCGCGACGCCGGTGGCGTGAACATCATGCACGAATCCGGGCAGCGTGATGCTGCGGGAAACCGCGCCGCCGCCCACCTGATCATGGCGTTCGAGCAGTTGCACGCTGACTCCGCACCGCGCGAGATAGGCTGCTGCCGTAAGCGTGTTGTGGCCGGCACCTACGATAACAACATCATGCGAGGCCATTCGCCGTTTCCTCCCCGAGTGGCGCACGGCTCTTCAACGGCCGGCGCCTGTTTTTGCATCGGCAGGACGATCCGTCCGGGCGGATCAAATATCCCGCAAATTTAATAGTGATCTTAATATGCAATTCGCTATCAGACCATCCGAGCAGGAGCAAGCGAAGAATTTTGCCGAATCCGGTGGCGCGCATTGGTGACAGGATAATTTTACTGGGCTATCAATAAATCCGGTCACTGGCGCGATGCCGGCCCCGTCGGGGGCTGCATTCCGACATAAAAGCAAGGGCCGGTGCGGGCGCCGAAGAAGACGCCCGCCTTGGGAGGACACAAGCCATGACTGATTTGACACCTCTGACAATTGCGAGGCGTTGGCTGGATGTGCTGGCCGCCGGGGATTTCGATGCCTGGCCGCAGGTGGCCAGCAAGGCGCTCATCATGCGGTTTCCGTTTGCACCACCGCCGCTGGGTCTCGCCCTGGAAGGCTATGACGACTGCATCAACGGCACACGCGGCTTCTGGGCGGCCATCAAGACGTTCGTCTTCCGTGACGTGGAGCTTCACACCACGGAGGACCCCGAACTCATCGTCGGCAGCGCCCGTTCCGAATCCGAGACCGCCGCAGGAACGCCTTACGAGAACCGGTACTGCTTTTTCGTGCGGGTCCGCGGCGGCAAGGTCATCGAGCACTCCGAGTACTTCAACCCGCTTCCCGCCATTCGGGCATTTGGCTTTCCTGCGAGCTGATCTTGCCAGTTCAGGTGGCAGGACGAGCGAGAACAGCCATACGGGAGGCGGACGGAACATGGGACGGCTCGAAGGCAAGGTGGCGATCGTCACCGGTGGGGCAAGCGGCATCGGAAAGGCCATCGCCAGCGAATATGCGCGTCAGGGCGCGAGGGTTTGCATCGCCGATGTATCGCAGGACAGATGCGAAGCGGCGGCGCAGGAAATCGCGAGCGGCGCGATGGGGTGTGCGCTGGACGTGCGCGATCCCTCATCCATCACGGCGGCGGTCAAGGCGACCGTCGGGCGCTATGGCCGGCTGGACATTCTGGTCAATTGCGCCGGGGTCTTCGCCATGGGCTTGATCACCGAGATCGGGCCCGAGGATTTCGACCGGGTGGTGGCCGTCAATACGCGCGGGCTGCTGTTCATGATCCAGGGCGCGGCCCGCCAGATGATCGCTCAGGGCAGCGGGGGCGCCATCGTCACGATCGCGTCGGGCGCGGGCCGGCGGGCCCCTCCGGGCGCCGTGGTCTACGGCCTCAGCAAGGCGGCGGCGATCTCCATCAATCAGGTGGCCGCACAGGAGCTCATCCGGCACGGCATCCGCTGCAACGCCATCGCGCCGGGCGCCGTCAAGACGCCCATGTGGGATGTGGTGGAGGAGAGCTTCTCCAAGACCCTGGGCGTACCGACGGGCGCCGCCGCGCAGGGGCAGGTGGCCGTCACGCCCCTCGGGCGCATGGCCGCGCCCGATGAGTTCGCGGGTCCGGCCGTCTTCCTCGCCAGCGACGAGAGCTCCTACGTCGTCGGCCAGACCCTCAATGTCGACGGCGGCCTGAACCTCGGGTGATGCCGGGAGCGCGCAGAGGAGCGCGGCCCGTGCGCCGCGCTCCTTCGGCCGGCGTCACGCCTGCCGGGATGCGGAACGATGGGTGAAGCCAGATGCGATCGGTTGAAATTGTCGAAGTCAGTCCGCGCGACGGTCTGCAGAACGAGAAGGTGCTGTTGAGCACCGCGCAGAAGCTCGCCTTGATCGACCGGGCGATTTCTGCGGGCGTGCGGCGCATGGAGGCGACCAGCTTCGTCCATCCCAAGCTGGTGCCTCAGATGGCCGACGCCGAGGCGCTCGCCTCCGCTTTGCCGCGGCGCGGAGAGGTCACATATATCGGGCTGGTGTTGAACAAACGGGGCGCGCTACGGGCCCTTGAGGCCGGCCTCGACGAAGTCGGCGCCGTGTGCTCGGCCTCGGACGGCTTCGGTCTCAAAAACCAGGGTATGCCGTCCGAGCAATCCCTGTCCGCCTGCATCGACATCCTGAAGCTGGGGCGGGACGCGGGTCGCCGGGCCCATGTCACCATCACCACCGCCTTCGGGTGCCCGTTCGACGGCGAGGTCGATCCCGACCACGTGGTCCGGATGGCGGTGCGGGCGGCGGAGGCGGGATCGGTGGAGGTGGGGATCGCCGACACCATCGGCGTCGCAGCGCCTGGCGAGGTGGAAGCTCTGGTCGCGCAGGTCGTGAAGGCGATCTCCCCGGTGCCGGTGCGCGTCCATTTCCACAACACCCGCAATACGGGCCTCGCCAACGTCTGGGCCGGCGTCAAGGCCGGGGCGACGATCGTCGATGCGTCCATCGGCGGGATCGGCGGTTGTCCATTCGCCCGCGCGCCACCGGCAACGTGCCGACGGAGGACGTGGTCTACATGCTGGAGCGCTCCGGCATCGCGACGAACCTGTCCCTGCCTGCGGTCGCGTCCGCGGCGGAATGGCTGTCCGGCATCATGGGGCGGGAACTGCCCGGCACGCTCTCCAAGGTCGGATGGTTTCCGCTCGCCAAAGCCACGGGAGAACGCGCATGACGGCGTTGGCGAAGACGCCCGGGCCGCTGGCTGGAATCCGCGTCGTCGAGATGGGCCAGCTCATAGCGGGGCCGTTCTGCGGCCAGCTGCTGGGCGACATGGGTGCCGAGGTGATCAAGATCGAGCCCCCCGGTTCGGGTGATCCCATGCGCGCGTGGGGGCGAGGCAACACCGCGTTGTGGTGGGAGGTCATCGCCCGCAACAAGAAGTCGGTGTCCATCGACCTCCGCTGCGCCGAAGGGCAGGCACTGGCGCGCAGGCTGATCCGGAAGGCGGACATCCTGGTCGAGAACTTCCGGCCCGGCACGATCGAGAAATGGGGCCTGGGACCGGATGTGCTGCGCGCCGACAATCCCGGCCTGATCGTGGTGCGCATGTCCGGCTACGGCCAGAGCGGCCCATATGCCGACCGCGCCGGCTTCGGCCTCATCGGCGAGGCGATGGGGGGCTGGCGCTACATCGTGGGGGAACCGGACCGGCCGCCCGCGCGGATGGGCGTGTCCATCGGCGATAGCCTGTGCGCCACGTTCGGCTGCATGGGCGCGCTCGCAGCCCTGCATCGGCGCGCGGTCAGCGGGCGCGGCCAGATCGTCGATTCCTCCCTCTACGAATCCGTTTTGCAGATGATGGAAAGCCTCGTCATCGACTACGACGTGGCCGGCTTCACGCGCGAGCGGACGGGTGCAGTCCTTCCCGGCATCGCGCCGTCCAACGTGTACCGGTGCCACGACGGGGAAATCCTCATCGGCGCCAACCAGGACACTGTGTTTCGCCGCCTGTGCGAAGCCATGGGGCGTCCGGGGCTGGGGACCGACCCCCGCTATGCCACCCACGAGGCGCGAGGCCAGCGGCAGACCGAGCTGGACCAGCTGATCGACGCGTGGACCCAGACCTTTGCCCTCGCCGATCTGGAGGCCGTCATGGCCCAACACGGCGTGCCTGCGGGGCGGGTCTACAAGCCCGCGGACATGCTTGCCGATCCACAGTTCAAGGCGAGGGGGTCCATCGTCGAGCTCGAGCATCCCAAGCATGGCACGGTGAGGATGCAGGGCGCCTTTCCGATGCTCTCGGAAACGCCTTTGGGCGTGCGGCGCCTGGCGCCGGAGAGGCCGGGGCAGGACAACGACGAGGTCCTCTCGAGCATCCTGGACATGGACCGCGAAGAGATCAAAGCCCTGAGTGCCTCACGGGTCATCTGAGGGTTGTATTAATTAATATGCATGTTAAATATAAATCGACTGGTGGAGACGTGACGCATGTCCGCGGAGAAGGATAGCTCGAAGCTGGAGAGGAAGGTGACGGCCGGCCTGCGCGGCGCCAGCTGGAATCCGGATCTGGTTCCATCCGACATGCGCACGACGGTCCATCCCGTCCAGACATTCGACCAGGCACCCGTCATCGGCTACCTGCATGCGCGCGGCGGCGAGAAGACGGCGGTGTTCATCATGCACCCGCGTGAGCTGCTCGTGACCCATTACATGGTTCCCCATCTCGTCGCTGGCGGCTATGCCTGCTGGGTGCAAGGTCCGCGCACGGTGGGAAACGATCTGCGGCTGGAACACGAATTGGCCGTCCACGATGTGGCCGCCGGCATGGTCGAGCTGCGCGAGCTCGGCTTCGAGAAGATCATCCTTCTCGGCAATTCCGGCGGTGCGAGCCTGTTCGCCTACTACAATCAGCAATCTCTGCTGGAGGGTCCGAGGCGCGTGGAGCGCACCCCGGGCGGGCGCCCCACCAAGCTCGGCGAAGCGCCGCTTCCAGTGGCGGATGGCTTCATCTTCATCGCTCCCCATCCCGGCCAGGGCAAGCTGCTGGAAAGCATGATCGACCCCTCCCTGACGGACGAGGCGGACCCGTTCTCCACCGATCCCGCGCTCGACCCCTTCGCCTCCGCCAACGGCTACAAGCCGGGAGAAGAGGGCGGTGCAACCTATTCCCCCTGCTTCATCCCGCGCTACCGCGCCGCCCAGCGTGAGCGGGTGGCGCGCATCGACGCCACGGCGAAGGCCGGCATAAGGGCGCGGGTCGCCGCCAAGAAGGTCTTCGAGGCGACAGGCGAAGGCAATCGCTGGCTAGGCAACTTCTCTGGCATCTTCAACGTTTGGCGCACGGACGCCGACCTGCGCTGCTTCGACATCAAGCTCGATCCGTCTGAGCGGCGCTGGGGTTCGGTATGGGGCGCCAAGCCTTTGGTGTCCAACGTGGGCAGCGTCGGCTTTGCACGCGTGTGCACGCCGGAGAGCTGGCTGTCCACATGGTCCAGCCTCTCGTCGCTCGCCTCCTTCGATCTCTGTGGCGGAGCCGTCGAGCAGCCGGCGCAGATGATCTACTACACCGGCGACAATTCCGTGTTTCCGTCTGATGCCGCCGCGATCTTCGCGGGCCTGCGGACCTCCGACAAGGAGCGCCACGACATCAGCGGCAACCACCATGGCCAGTCCCTGCGGCTCAATGAGGAGAGCGGCCAGGAGATCGCAGCGCGGCACATCCTGCGCTGGCTGGGCGAGCGGTTCGAATGCGGGAAGAGGGCAGCGTGATGGTGGGGGTCAAGGAGAAACTTCCGGGCGTTGTGTATCTGCCGACGGAGCGGCTCGCGACCTATGTGACGGCGGGCGCCCTCCCCACCACCACGCTCGTCGAGGAACTGGCGGCATCCTTCAGGACGCATGCAGCGCGGCCGGCCATCTGCGCCGCGGACGGCATCATTTCCTACGCGGAGCTGAACGAGCGCACGGACCGCCTCGCCAAGGGGCTCCTGGATCTGGGGCTAGCGCCGCTCGACCGAGTGCTGTTCCAGTCCGCCAATTCACCCGAGCTCGTCATCGCGCTGATCGGATGCCTGAAGGCGGGCCTCATCCCGGTCTGCACCCTATCGGCCCACCGCAAGGTGGAGATCGGCTACATCGGCCAAAGCGTGGATGCACGCGCGCACATTGTCCAGGGCGACGACGCAAAGTTCGATCTCGAGGATTTCGCCCTCTCCATGAAAGACGAGATTCCGACCGTGAAGCACGTGATTTCCCTGCGCGGCGTGCCGCGCGCAGGGGTGGTGCGCATGGAGGATCTCATCGCGGCGACGGACGCGGCAGCCGCGCGGGCCGCCGTTGAGAACGTCCCACGCGATCCGTTCCAGGTGGCGATCTTCCAGCTCTCCGGTGGCACCACGGGTGTGCCGAAAGTCATTCCGCGCATGCAGAACGATTATCTGCTCAATGCGCAACTCACCGCGCAAACGCTTGGCTACCGAGCCGATGATGTCATGTTCATGCCCATGCCGATCATTCACAATGCGTGCATGATCTGCTTCCTGATGCCCACGCTGCTGGTGGGCGGCGCCTTCATCATAGCAGCAGGCATGTCTCCCAAGGATTGGGCCGACGCCTGGCGGCGCAATCCACCCACGATCATCGGCGTGATCCGGGCTTTGTTTCCACGGCTCGACGAAACACTCGCGCTGGTGCCCGAAGGCTTGGATCCGGTACGCTTTTTCTGGTGCGCCGACGGTGCACGGGCGCTGCGCGAGAAATACGGCAAGCCGGCTTACGGCATGTTCGGCATGTCCGAGGGCATGAACATGTATTGCCGCGAGGGTGATCCGGGCGAAGCCCTGGACTGGACGGTCGGCCGGCCGCTATCTGAATTCGACGACGTGCACCTGGTCCGGCCAGGGACAATGGAGCAGGCCGCTCCCGGTGAGATCGGCGAACTGATTGTGCGAGGGCCCTACACCCTGGCCGGCTACTACAATGCCCCCGACCGCAATCGCACCGCTTTCACTGAAGATGGCTACTACAGGCCCGGAGATCTGATGGTGATTCGCGAGATCGGATCATCGCGCTACTTCGCTTTTGCCGGTCGCACGAAGGATGTGGTTGATCGCGGCGCGGAAAAGATCAACTGCGAAGAAGTCGAAGCCGCTGTCACAACCCATCCCGCCGTTGCCGCATGTGCCGTGATCGGCATGCCGGACCCTGTGCTGGGTGAACGGGTCTGTGCCTATATCGTGCCGCGTCCAGGGGACGAGGCGCCAGACGTTGCGACCATGCAGGCGCACTTGCAATCGGTGGGCATCGCCAAATTCAAGTGGCCGGAGCGCATTCTGGTCATCGACAGTATCCCAGTTACCAAGGTCGGCAAGTTCGATAAAGGCAAGCTGCGCGAGGACATCGCAAAGCGCCTCGAGCAGGAAACAGAAAAAGCGTGAACGGGAAAGGGCGAACACGATGTCAGAGGATCTGAGCTTCAAAGGTGTTCATCACACCGCTCGGCCGACCTGGAAACTCAAGGAAACGGTTGAGTTCTACAGAGATGTCATGGGTCTGAAGCTGATTCATTGCGTGTCGGCGCGGGGGTGGGGCTCCGCCCGGCACCCCGATTTCCTGCACTTCTTCTTTGACAATGGCGCCCGGGGCACCATCGCCTTCTTCTACTATCTCGGCGACGACCAGCCCGAGCACTTGGTCCACCGGCCCGAGTATGACAGTGACGCGACCCATACCGCATGGCTCGTGGATACCAGGGAAGAACTGATCGCGTGGCGCAAGCGACTCGAAGAGCGCGGTGTCGAAATCATGTACGAGATCGAGCACGAAGTGGTGGAGTCGATCTATTTTCGCGATCCCAACGGATACTACATGGAGATCGGGCGCCCGCTTCGCGACTTCATCGAGCTCGATGCAACCGACGCCGCCCTGACATTGGAAGCCGCCATCAAGGTGGAAGAAGAGATGCGCGCGCGCGGCGAGCGCCTTTCCAAGATCGAGCCGGTGTGGAACGAGAAGGGCTCCATGCTCGAAGCCCGCTTCGCGGAGGCTTCGTGATGGTCCGCATCTTCATTCCCAACATTCCCGAATTCACGCCGGTCTGGGAGAGCGCCCGGGCGGTGACCGGCTGCGTCGTGAAGGAGCCGCTGAACGGCTACTGGCGTATTGAGGCCCCGGACAAGATCACCTTCGGACGCAAGGCGCTCGGCCTCGGGCCGGCGCTTTGGAACAGCGCACTCACCGGCGGCTTCGTGGGGCGGATCGTGGAATACAGCCGCGACACGATGTGTATCGAAAGCAAGGATTGACGTTATGAGGATCATCGTCAATGGCGGCGGTCCGTCGGGCCTGTATCTCGCCATTCTGGCCCGCAAGACTCTGGATGCCGACGTTACGGTCTTCGAACAGAACCCGAAAGATGCGACGTTCGGCTTCGGCATCGTTCTGGCCGACAGGGGCATGGAGCGCCTGCGGCACGCCGACGAGGAAAGCCACGACCGGATACTCGAATCGTGCTTCGTCTCCCGGCACAGGGTCGTCCGGCACATGGGCGAGAGCATCTTCATCGAGGGGGGGGATACGGTGCTGCCATCTCGCGGCTGCGCTTGCTTCAAATCCTCCAGGAGCGCGCCGCCGACTTGGGCGTCGCCGTTCACTATCAGCACCGCAACGAAAAGCTCTCCGGATCGGACGCCGACCTCGTCGTGGGCGCCGATGGCGTGAACTCCGTCATCCGCAACGGCAATGCGGAGGCCTTCGGCATGACCAGCTACGCCTTGCGGAGCAAGATGGCCTGGTATGGCACCCAGGCTCATTTTCCCTATCCCATCCTCAGCTTCCGCAAGACACCATTGGGTTATTTCTGGGCGGTGGGCTACGCTTATACGGAAACGATGGGCACGTTCGTCGCGGAATGTGATCCGAGAACCTGGGAGAATGGTTTCAAGGATCTGTCCGACGATGAGCGCACCGCCATGACCGAGGAGATCTTCGCGGAAGAGCTGGGGGGCAAGGGCGTCGTCACGAACAAGTCCCTGTGGGGGAGTCTGCCGGTCACACGTGTCAAGAACTGGTCCGTCGGCAACACGGCCCTGATCGGCGATGCTCTCGTCAGCGCTCATCCGAGCATCGGATCGGGAACGCGCATCGCCATGGAGGACTCCATCGCACTTTGCCAAGCATTACAAGTATATCCGAACGATATCCCAAAAGCACTTGGCGAGTTCCGCGCACGGCATGAATCCGGAAAGATGAAGATCGTAGCCGCCATGGAGAAGAGCCTGAATTGGTATGAAGGCATCGGCGACCGGCTCGACGTCTTGAGCCCCACCGAGCTCGTGATGGACTACCTCAATCGCACCGGGCGGATCAGCGAGGAGCGATTGAGAAAAGAGTACCCGAGTTTCATGGAGAAATATGGCAAATCTTGGCGCGCCTATACAATGGAAAAGGTCGGTTGACGCGATTACCCAACTCGCGGCACTGCACAATTCGTATCGCCGCAGATCCACTTTATACGGGTTCCAGCGATAATTCTGTAACCGTATTCCCGATCAGGTCTGGCTCCCTGCAACGACGACGTTCACTCCATTCCAGAATGTGCGCTTCACCCATTGCGCCCATTCTGGAACGATGATAGCGTTTCAAAATTAATAGCTATAATAATAGATAGATCGGCGCAAGCCGGCCGGGGGGAGGTGCAAGGGGCACCATCGGTGCCGCGGAAACGTATTGGCTTCCTCAATAGGAGGGCAGCCTCGAACCTCGGCAGCACCTCGCTTCCTGCGTGCAAGACTGGAGGCCAAGGCGTTCGCTTCGAAAGCCATGGCCACGTTCGTATGGTCGCGTATAGCTGAGTCACCAATAAAAATAGATGCGTTCGGGGCACGGCAATCACAGCTGACTTCCCTGTTCTTAAAATAAAAGTGGGAGGAATCCGTGGGGAAAAATCATCTGCTGGCGGTCGCCAGCACCGGTGTCGCACTTTGTGTCGGGTCTGCCTCAGCCTACGCCGCAAATGGAAGCCAAGTCCCGGGCTATAGTCCGGCGGCGCTTGGGATGGGTGGCGCCGGCATCGCGAATCCGATGGATTCGATGGCCGCCGTCAACAATCCGGCGAGCATGGGGGCGGTTGGCAATCGCGCGGACATCGTCGCCACCGAAATGATGGTCGGCATCCAAACGGAGATCAACGGCCGAGAATACTCGGATGCTCCGACGGCAACCATGCCCCTTCTCGGCGTAAACTATCAATATAATGAAAACATAACCTTCGGAATATCTTCATACCTTCAGGGATTTTCCGCCAATTATCATACTCCAATCCCGGAAATTTCGGGGCCATTCGGGACAAGCCCGGTAAAGTCGGCGTTCGGCGCGGCCACGCTTCTACCAACCGCGACGTATCAGTTCGCCCCCGGGCACTATATTGGTGTTTCGGCGAAGATTTCATACACTTCGTTGGAGGTGGGGGGCGCGGATGTCTTCAACATCATCAGCGGCGGCCGATTTGATGGCAGCGCCTTCGACTGGGGGATGGGGGGCGGGTTCGCGGTCGGCTATCTTGGTACAATTGCCCCGAATCTCCGGCTGGGCCTGACCTATTCCAGCCCGACCTGGTTTCAGAAGCTTAATGAATTCGCAGCGCTCCTGCCGGATGGCGGCAACGTCAATCTTCCTCAGCAGGCCGGCGTCGGCCTCGCGTACGATTTCAATCCCCAGCTGACGTTTGCGTTCGATTATGTTTGGATCAACTGGAGCGGGACACAATCTTTTGGCAATGCGACAGCAGTCAAGATTCCTTTTGGCCAAAAGGATGGCCCCGGCTTCGGCTGGAATGACCAGCATGTTTTCCGATTCGGCGCAAATTACAAAATTAATGATCAAATTCAGGTCCGCGCAGGATTTTCTCACTCGAATCACGCCATGAGCAGCAATGAGCTCTTCCTATCAACGCTCGCCCCGACATATGCGACCGACACAGTAACCGTTGGATTTACTTACAAAATTAACTCAGAATGGGATATTGTTGGCGCCTTTGCGCACGACTTCTATCAGGAGGTTTCGGGGCGCGATCTAGGCACGGGGTATAATGTTAAAGTTGGAAACGACATTAACTATGTGTCGATCGGATTTGGCAGAAAATTTTGACTGATAATCGCCCTTGACCTCACAGATCGTGCGCCGGCGGCGTGCGATCTGCTTTTTTGCCGCTTAGGTCAGGTCGTGACGGCGGGGCGCGTCAAACGCCCTGATTCGACCGGGAGATGGCGATACGAGCGAATGCTTTTGCTCTGAATTGGAGGATGGGTGAGACCATGTGCCGGATCTTTGTGCGCGTTGGAGGTGTCCCGTATGGCCGGAGATGTGTCGCCGGCTGCGACCAATCCGTCGCGGTGAACCAACTGGTTGAACATCGGATTTCCGGGAGCGGGGTCGTTCCACCCCTGCTGCTTCCAAGGCGCTCTGGCGCTGTCGAGCCGCAGCGGAAAACGTCGAACACCTCCTTTAGCTGTACCGGCGTGCGTGCAGAGGTCTGATTGGAAGCATACGATTTGAGGGGGAGACATGGCCGAGGCCTATATTGTTGCCGCCGCGCGCACGGCTGGCGGCCGTCGTAAGGGGCTCTTTCGGGCGTGCACCCCGCGGACCTTGGAGGAATCATCGTGGACGCGCTTCTCGATCGCAGCCACATCGACCCCGCGTCCATCGACGACGTGATCGTCGGTTGCGTGACCCAAGCCGGCGAGCAGGCCTTTGCGTTCGGGCGCAACGTGGTCCTCGCTTCGAGACTGCCCGATAGCGTCCCCGCCGTGACCGTGGATCGGCAATGCGGTTCTTCCCAGCAGGCTCTCCAGTTCGCGGCGCAGGCCGTGATGTCGGGAACTCAGGACATCGTCATAGCTGCCGGAGCGGAGAGCATGACCCGCGTGCCCATGGGGTCGAACTATACATTGCACAGCCAGGCCGGGCTCGGCATAGGCCCGTGGAGCCGCAAAATCCTCGAGCGTTATGGGGTCGGTGAGTTCAGCCAGTTCATCGGCGCGCAGATGATCGCCGACAAATACGGTCTCAGCCGCGGGATGATGGATGAATACGCTTTGCGCAGCCACGGGAAGGCCGCAGCCGCCATCCGGAGCGGCGCCTTCAGGGGTGAGATCGTCGCGGTTCCGATAGAGGCGGGCTTGTTTGTCGAGGACGAAGGCGTGCGCTTCGATGCGTCCATCGATGCCATGGGAACCGTGAAGCCCATAAAGGAAGGCGGCACCATCACGGCCGCCAATGCGAGCCAGATGACGGATGGGGCTTCCGGGGTTCTGGTCGTGAGCGAGAAGGCGCTCAAGACGCACAATCTCGCCCCGCTCGCCCGCATCCACACGCTGGCCGTTACTGCGGGGGATCCGGTGGTGATGTTGGAGGAGCCGATCCGGGCCACCCGCAAGGCCCTGGAGCGCGCGGGCATACATCTCGCCGACATCGATTTGTTCGAGGTCAACGAAGCGTTCGCATCCATCCCCATGGCATGGCTCAAGGCGCTCGATGCCGATCCCGAAAAGCTGAACGTGCACGGTGGTGCCATTGCGCTCGGCCACCCTCTTGGCGCGTCGGGAACCAAGCTTATGACGACCCTCATCCACGCCCTGCGTGCACGCGGCAAGCGGTACGGCCTGCAGACCATGTGCGAAGGCGGCGGTATTGCCAACGTGACCATCATCGAGGCGCTGTGACCAGTTTGCTCGGCTAGTCATCCCTCGGCCCCAGTGGGCGCGCGTTCAATTTCTGCTGCTTCGACCGCCGGGACAGCGGGCCGGGAGCGTGCAACCAAGGCGAGATAGACCTCTGGCGCGATACACAACGGATAAAGACGTGTCGAAATGGAAAAGCATATTGTGATCGTAGGCGCCGGCCATGCCGGTGGAACGGTGGCTGCGATGCTTCGGCAACTCGCGCACAAAGGTCGAATTACATTGATCGGCGAAGAGATGCTCGCGCCCTATCAGCGCCCGCCATTGTCCAAGGATTTCCTTAAGGGTCTGGTGGACATCGAATCTCTGAAACTCAAGCATGACGAATTCTATACGGCGCACGCGATCGACCTCAAACTGAACGTCGCGGTTGAGGCCATCGATCCTCTGACGAAGACAGTAAGGTGCCAGACGGGCGAGATCCTTGCCTACGATATCCTGATCATCGCCACGGGTGCGCGCGCACGCCCATTGGACGTGCCGGGGCACGATCTTGCCGGCATCTTCACCCTGCGCAACGTGGCCGATGCCCAGGCATTACGGCGGGCTCTCGAGCCGAGCTGCCGATTGGCGATCATCGGTGGTGGCTACGTGGGGCTGGAGGTTGCCGCGTCAGCCCGCGCCCTGGGCGTGGAAGTCACAGTCCTGGAACGAGATACGAGAGTTCTCGCCCGGGTTGCGAGTCCAGTGCTTTCGGAGTTTTTCATTGAGCAGCATCGCGCTCATGGGGTCGAGATTTTGTGTGGCGTTAACCTTCTGGGCTTTGAAGGGTGTCAGGGAAAGCTCTCGGGGATCCGCCTGTCGGACGGTCGCCTGATTTCCTGTGATAGTGCCCTGGTCGGCATTGGCGCTCAGCCCAATGAAGAGATCGCACGTCGGGCCGGGCTCGCATGTCCCGGTGGCATCGAGGTTGACGAGGCCACGCGCACCTCCGATCCCTTCATCTACGCCATCGGCGACGTCACATTCCGTCCCTTGCCGCTGTATGGCAGCCACAAGTGCCGTGTCGAAAGCGTACCGAGCGCCATCGAGCAGGCAAAACAAGTGGCTCATGCCATAGTCGGTCGCCCGCCTCCACCTCCGGAGGTGCCGTGGTTCTGGTCGGACCAGTACAATATCAAGCTACAGATTGCAGGTATTGCTATCGGCGCGGACCAAAACATACTGCGTGGCACGCGTGCAGACGGAAAATTTTCCGTCTTCCATCTTCGTGGGGATCACGTCGTGGCGGTCGAGGCGATCAACTCCACTCCGGATTTCATGCTGGGACGGCAATTGATCGCGCGAAAAACCCCGATTTTAGCTAACAATATTAATGACATTTCGAAGCCTCTGAAGGAAACAATATATGCGTTTTGATAGTATAACCCAGGCCGGCGACCAGCTCCTCGCTCTTCAGGCCCAGCAGCTCACGGACCTTCCCGCGCTTCTTGCTGCCAACGGACGGGCCCAGCCCTTCGCCGTTGACGTCCTCCCGTCGTGCGATGGCCTCCACGATCTCCCGGCTCCCGAGAAACACGCCGACACGACCATTGGGCAACGCGGGCGTGTCCTTCGAGGAGGGAAACCGCGCGTGCGCCGCATGGCGGGCGGCGTCAGCCGGCAGCCTGCCAAGGGTTGAGGACAGCCAAGCCTGCCGTCTCGAAGGGTGCGGCGTCACGGGTCGCGACAACGAGGCTGCGGGATGCCGCGATGGCGGCGATGAAGCCGTCGGCCTTGCCGATCGCCGTGCCCCGTTTGCGGGCTTGCGCCATGAGGCGGGCATAGGCTTCGGAGGCGGCGAGGTCGAACGGCAGCACGCGATCGGCAAAAAGCGGCAACACCTCATCTTCGAGCCGCGCACGGAGCCTGTCCCGGCGCTTGCCCGCCGGGAGCACGGCAATGCCGAAACGCAGCTCGGCCAAGGTGACTGCCGAGAGATAGAGCGTTTCGATGGCTTGGGCGTCGATCCATGCGATGACGCGGGCGTCCGGCACCTTTGTCATCGGCTCCGAAATGACGTTCGTGTCGACGAGGATCATCAGTCGAAGCTGATCGGATCGGCAGGCGCCTTGTCGCGCGCGATCGCGCTCTCGAAGATGGCCCGTTCCTTGTCGCTGAGCCTTGCCTCGCGGCCGATTTCGGCCGGAAGGGATACGAGCCGGATTCGCCCTTCCGGTTTTGCCGCCTGTTCCAGAATGTCCCGCACCTCGGCCTCGGTGCTGCGGCCGTGGCGTGCCGCACGCACCTTGAGTGCGCGATGGGTCTCGGCGGAGCGGTTCCGGATGGTGATGGCCGGCATGACGATCCGCCAGTGCCTTCGCCGGGGCGGCGTCCTCGATGCCGTCCGCATGGCCCGCGAGGTGCGGGCCATGCGGACGGATGTCGAGGCAATGGGCGTCGACGCCGCGATAGAAGGTCCGCGCGGCGAGGGCATGGGTGACGGCGATCAACGCCATGTCCGGCTGCCCGCCAAGGGCGAAGCGCAGGCCGAGGGTGCGGTGGCCGTGAGGTCGCGCACGAGAAGGTCGGACAGCGGCTTGCCCACATCCCCGGCGTCCTCGTCATCCGCGTCATCTTCGACGATCTCGCCATCCTCGGTGACCATGGCCCGGGACAGGAGCTCTACGCCACCGACGTCAAGGCGCCGCCGGACGAGCTCGACGGCTTGCCGCCAGCCCTCAGCCCTGAGGAGCAGCGCCAGCAGCAGGAGAGCGAGGCCGCACGGACGGGACGTCTGCTCGCCGAGACGAATACGCGGCCTCTCGTGATTTGAAAAATTCTCATGAATAGTTCCGGCGTTTGTCATTTATTGCGAAACTGAGGAGCGCGCTTTTCAGCGAAGGCTGCCATTCCTTCCTTTTGATCAAGGGTTGCAAAAAGGGCTTGGAAGGTCCGGCGCTCGAACAGAAGCCCCTCCGAGAGAGATGTCTCAAAGGCCCGGTTGACGGCTTCCTTGATCGCCATCGTATTGATGCGGGATTTTGTCGAGATCGCTTCGGCGACGGCCTGCGCTTCGGCGAGCAGATCCGAAGCGGGTACAACCCTCGAAACCAGCCCGGACCGTTCCGCCTCCGATGCCTCCATCATCCTGCCTGTCAGGCAGAGATCCATCGCCTTTGCCTTGCCGACGGCACGAACGAGGCGCTGCGTCCCTCCTGCCCCCGGCATGACTCCGATCTTCACTTCCGGGAGGCCGAATCTCGCCGTATCCGCAGCAATCACGACATCGCACATCAGCACGACTTCGCAACCGCCACCCAGCGCATAGCCCGCGACCGCGGCAACGAGAGGTTTGCGCATGCGGGCGACCGCATCCCAGGAGGCGAGGAAATCCTCGATAAATGTCTCCGGATAGGTGCGCTCGCCCGCCTCCTTGATGTCCGCCCCTGCCGCGAAGGCGCGCTCGGATCCAGTGAGTACCACGCAACCGATATCCGGATCGGCTCCGAACGCGGCGAGGGCGCTCGCGATCTCCCCCACCATCGCGGCGTTGAGCGCGTTGAGTGCGTCCGGCCGATCTAGGGTGATCCATCCCACCCGGCCAATGACCTTCGTTCGGATGAGTTCGAATGGCATCGCCCTGCCCTCCTGTTTAGGTGCATTCACCGCGTACGTTCCAGAATGCTGAGGTCGTTCGCGACGGCCGCGCCGCCCATGTTGAAGATCCCGCCGAGCCCCGCATAACTGAGCTGGATGCCCGGCGCCTTTCCCGCGAGCTGCATTGCCGCCATCACATGCATCGACACCGGTGACGCCGATCGGATGGCCCGTGGCCCTGAGACCGCCAGACAGGTTCACCGGCAGCCTGCCATCTGGTTCGCTCCAGCCTTCCGGAATCGCACGGCGCCCCTCTCCGGCGGGCGTGAGGCCCATCGCCTCGTATTCGATCAGCTCGGCGACCGTGAAGCAGTCACGCGCGTGGAGGGGCTGAAGCGAAGGGCTTGGTCCGTCTGCAGAGCAAGGGGCGCGGGGAAGCCCTGCGGGTCGAGACCCTGATTGCAATGGCCGACCACGATCTCGTCGACCTCTGCCGGTTCCACCCCGGCACGTGCCAAAGCCGAGGAAGTAACCCACCGATCAGACTCTCGAGCGTATCGCCATCCAGCTTTCCAAATCGAGTGTGCGACCAACAAATGATATGTCCAAGCATTGTCGGGCGATTCCAATTTCATCAATTCAACCGATGAGAGTAACTGCGCGAATTTTTGTTTCCATGTTTTAAGAAACACGCCGGGCGACGGCCGCCCGGCGTGGTATTCGATCAGTTGCCACGCGGCCTTATCTGGACCTGGAACTCTCGCCAAATATCCGGAAAGCGCTCGGAGAACGTCGCGGCAACCTGAGAGACGGCTTCACGCCACGGCTTGAGATCCGTCACGGTGACAATGGCGGCCCCCTTCGCTGCCATGTCCTTCAGGATGGCCGCGTCATCCGCCTCCATGCGTTCCCAGCCTTCCGTGATGTCCGCGCGGGCAGCCGCGAGCAGCGCCTCGCGATCAGCCGCCGGAAGGCGTTCGACAGCATCCTTCCGGGCCACCAGCGCGTAGGTGATCATCATCAGGCCAGGCGCGTGGGTGGCCTTGGGCGCTGTCATCCCGAGCTGCGAGGTCCAGGCGCCAGGGGAGGTGAAGACCCCGTCGAGCGCGCCGCGCGCGAACGCCGGCTTCATCTCGGGAATGGGCAGCACGACCGGCTCCGCGGAGAGTCGGCGCATGATCTCCTCGTAGATGCCGGCGCCGGCCACCCGGATCTTCAAGCTCTTGAGGTCCGCGGACGTGGCGACGCGCTTGTCGCGGAAGACGAAGAGCTGGTCCGCCCCGCGCATCAGGCCGATGACCCGCAGCTCCTGCTTCTGCGCGAGATTGTCGAGCAATTCCACCACGCCACGCCGCGTGGCGGGCCGGGCCATGGCGGTGTCGTCGAGAGCGAAAGGCAGGTTGATGAAGCCGAAGCGGGGATCGAGCCGCTCGAGGTTCGCGGCATTGACGAAGGTGAGTTCGGCTTTCCCGTCCTTCAGCGCCTCGATGGAGGCAAAGCCGGGATAGATGGTGCCACCGGGGTTCGCGGTCAGCGTCAACCGGCCCGAGGTCGACTTCGCCACCGAATCGACCATCGCGGTGAAATAGGGTACGCGCGGATGGTTGAGCGGGATGTCGAAGACGAGCCGCAGCTCTTCTGCCGACGCGGGCGCCGGAGCGGCAACGAGGGGGGCGAGTGTCATCACCGCCGCCATCGCGAGGCGGCCGAGGTCTCTGTTCATGGGCATTTCCTCCTGCTTTGCGCGCCTTGGTGCGCGTCGTTCGCCTAAACTGCCGGTCACCTCTGGCCACGTCTCAATAAGGCAGCGGCCAGCGCCGCAGACGCTCCTTCGCCTTCAACGCGAGGCGGGCGAGGCCGTTGGGCTCGATGATGAGAAAGGTGACGATGAGGCCGCCGAAGATCATCAGTTCGAGATTGGCCAGCACGTCGGGCTTCAGCGCCTCGCCGAACAGGGTGGCGGCGTTGGCGATGGCCACCGGCAGGAGCACGATGAAGGCCGCGCCCAGGAAGGAGCCGAGGATGGAGCCGAGGCCGCCGATGATGATCATGAACAGGATCTGGAAGGAGCGGTGGAGCGAGAAGGCCTCGATCTCCACATTGCCGAGATAGAGGAACGCCCACAGCGCGCCGGCCACCCCGCAGCAGAAGCCGGAGACCGCGAACGCGGTAAGCTTGGCCCGGGTGGTGTCGACCCCCGTCAGTTCCGCCGCCGTCTCGTGGTCGCGCACCGCCATCAGGGCGCGGCCGGCGGAGGAGCGGATGAGGTTCTTCGCCACGAAAGCGAGGGCGACAACCGTCGCGAATGCGACGAGGTACCGGGACGGCACGGACGAGAAGCCGAAGCCGAATAAAAAGAGCGTCGGAGTGGAGACGACGCCGGAGGGGGTGTTCAGCACGAGCCACGGGAGGTGGGTGCAGATCCATTCGATGAAGAATTGCGCGGCAAGGGTCGCCACCGCCACGTAGAAGCCGCGGATGCGCAAGGAGAGGAGGCCGAAAGCGAGCCCCACGGCCCCCGCCACCAGCCCGGCCAGCGCGAAGGAGACCGGAAAGGGCAATCCGGGCAGCCGGATGACGAGGTTCACCGCCGCGTAGGCGCCCACCGCCATGAAGGCGCCGGACCCGAGAGACAGCTGTCCCGCATAGCCGGTGAGGATGTTGAGGCCGATCGCTGCCAGCGACAGGATGAGGAAGGGCAGCAGGATGGAGCCGAGCCAGTAGGGGCCGGCCACCAGCGGCACCACCAGCGCCCCCGCCGCCACCAGGATCACCACCGCCCAGCGGTCGAGAGCGACCGGGAAGATGGCCTGCTCCTGCGCATAGGTCGTCTTCAGCGCGCCGGCGTCACGGTAGAACATGGGTCAGACCCTCGCGATGCGCGCGGCGCCGAACAGGCCGGCGGGGCGGATGAGGAGGACGGCGATGGCCAGCGCATAGGGAAACCAGTTCTCGATGCCGCCGCCGACGAATGGACCGAGATAGATCTCGGCGAGTTTCTCGCTGACGCCGATGACGAGGCCCGCGACGATGGCGCCGGCGATGGAGTTGAAGCCGCCGAGGATCATCACCGGCAGCGCCTTGAGCGCCACCAGGGTCAGCGCGAACTGCACCCCCAGCCGGGCGCCCCACACCAGGCCAGCGACCAGTGCGATGAAGCCCGCCGCGCCCCACACCACCGCCCAGATGAAGCCGAGCGGCACGCCCGCCACCTGCGCCGCCTGGGTGTCGTCGGCGACAGCGCGCAGCGCGCGCCCGACCTTGGTGTAGGAGAAGAAGGCCGAGAGCACCGCCACCAGCACCGCCGCCATGACCGCGGCGGAGAGATCGAACTGGGACACGAGGATGCCGCCGATCTCCACCGGTTCGTCGGAGATGCCGAGGTCCAGCCCGCGCACCCGCGTACCCCAGATGAGCTGGGCGAAGCCCTCCAGGAAGATGGACAGGCCGATGGTGGCCATGAACAGGATCATGTGATCCTGCCCGACGAGGGGGCGCAGCACCGTGCGCTCGATGGCCACCGCCAATGCCAGCATGGCGGCCAGCGCCAGGAGGAATGCGGCCCACATGGGCAGGCCGAATTCCAGGAAGCCCACGAAGGTCAGCGCCGCGAACAGCACCATGGCGCCCTGGGCGAAGTTGAACACGCCGGAGGCCTTGAAGATGAGCACGAAGCCCAAGGCCACCAGCGTGTACATGACGCCGGAGAGCAGGCCGCCCACCACCACTTCGAGGAAGAAGGAGAAATCGCTCATGTGCTGTTCCTTCAGGCGGCCTCGCCCACTGCGGCGGAGCCGAGATAGGCGGCGATGACCTCGCGGTCGGCGCGCACCTCGTCCGGCGTGCCGTCGGCGATCTTGCGGCCGTAGTTGAGGACCACGACGCGGTCGGACAGGCCCATCACCACGCCGATGTCGTGCTCGATGATGAGGATGGTGGTGCCGAAGCTCTCGTTGACCCGGCGGATGAAGCCGCACATGTCGCGCTTCTCCTCGTGGGTCATGCCGGCCATGGGCTCGTCCAGCAGCAGCAGGCGCGGCTCGGTAGCGAGCGCGCGGGCGAGCTCCACGCGCTTCTGGACACCGTAGGGCAGGCTTGCCACCGGGGCCTTGCGCAGGTGCTCCAGCTCCAGGAAGGCGAGGATGCGCTCCGCCGCCTCCCGCTCGCGCCGCTCCTCCGCGGCGGTGGAGGGCAGGCGCAGCAGCTTGCCGAGAAGCGTGCCCCTGAAGCGGGCGGCGCGACCCACCAGCACGTTGTCGATCACGTTCATGCCCTTGAACAGGGAGACGTGCTGGAAGGTGCGGCCGATGCCGGAGCGCGCGGCGAAGGCCGGGCGCATGCGGGCGCGCACCTTCCCGGCGAAGGTGATGGAGCCGGCGCGCGGATGGTAGACACCATTGATGACGTTGAGCAGCGAGGTCTTGCCCGCCCCGTTCGGCCCGATGATGGAGAGGATCTCACCCTCATGGATGGCCAGCGAAACGTCGGTGAGCGCCTTCACGCCGCCGAACGCCACCGCCACGTCACTCACCGCCATGAGCACCTTTCCCTGTGCGCGGGAGGCGCGCTGGGTCCGGGTGTCGTCGGCCGCGAGGACAATGGCGGTGGGCATGGCGTGCCGCACCTCGCCTTCCAGCGTCAGCTCCTGCGGGCCGAAACCGTCCGGCGCCAGCTCCAGCGCGACGATGGAGACAGGCTGCCGGTGGCTCTCCGCGACGAGGCGGGCATTCACCCGCTCCACCGCCGTAGCAGCACGGGCGCGGGCGGCGGCGCCATCCTCCGTGTCGCCGGCCATGGGGGCGAGCGCGATACGTGCGCGCAGACCCACCGGGTCGCGGGTGACGCGGGCGCGGTCGATGCCGGCCTCGCCACGGAGCAGGGCTTCCACGTGCCGCAGCAGGCTTGCCGCATCGGCCGGCGTGCCGGCGCGGGAAAGCGGGCTGCCGTCCTCGGCGAGGCCGAGGTCCATGTCCAGCGGCAGGCCGAAAGTCATGAGGCGGGTGGCGGCGGCCGACCCCAGTTCGCCGGAGGTGACAAAGGCGAGGCGGCAGGCGCTGATCCCGAGGGTGTTGCGCAGCGGCGCCGCGAAGACGAGGCCGGCGCCGGGAACGCCATTTTCCGCCGCACGAGCGAGCGCCCGCACCAGCGGCCCGCCACCCGACAGGCGGCGTCCCGCATCGCGATCGATCAGCTCGAACACGCGAGCGGGCGCGGGCAGCACGGTGGGCGCCACCACCCTGAGGTCGATGGGGAAGCTCGCCGGCCCTTCCACACAATGCACGCAGCAGCCGGACAGGAGCGGCTGCACCAGGCTGCCCGCCGCGTCCGCGATGCCGGAGGCGGGCAGGAAGGCCATGAGCCGGTCGGATGAAGCAAGCTCCAGCCGCGACACCGCCGCCTTGCCGGCGGCAAGCAGGCGCCGGTGGGAAAGCGCCACGGGGCGGGGCGCCCCGTCCGCGCCGTCCGTGTGCAGGACGAGCGCGGTCTGGTCACCATCGACGGTGGCGGCGCGCCAGGCGAACCAGGCGATGCCATCCTCGCGGGCCTCTTCCGGTGATGGCCCCAGCTCGTCGAGGCGCAGCACGGAGGCGCGGTTGCGGCTCACGGCGCGCCACGCGCGGGCGGCCTCCTCATTCTCGCACAGGACCAGGGCGGGATCGGCCTCGGGCGCACCGTAGCGGCGCAGGAATTCCGGCCCGAGCGGCATCACGGCGGCGCCGAGGCCTTGCGCTCCGAGAGCAGCGGCATACAGCTCCGGCCGGTTCTCGCCCACGCTCACCAGCAGGCCCGCGCCGGTGAAGCCCGCGCCGTCGAGCAGGCGGGCCATGGCGGCGGTGCGGGCGAGATAGTCCGCGAACGTCCACGTGCGCCAGATGCCGCCCGTCTTGTGGCGCAAGGCCGGGCGCGCGGCATGGTGGCGGGCGGCCGCGACGAGAGCCCCGGGCAGCGTCTCGCCGGGGGGCGCGTCCGCCTGTCCGACCGCGAGCGTCGTATGGTCGAGGGCATGGTTCATGGGAGGAAAGGTCCCTTCGGCCATGGAGTTCAGGAGAGCCAGCGCGGGCGCCGACGGGCGGCGAGGGTCGCACTGCCGGCCTCGGCGGACGCATCGAGCCCGAGATAGGAGGCGCGGATTTCCGGATCGGCGGCGAGCGCCGCAGCCGGCCCTTCGCGCACCACCCGACCACTCTCTACGAGATAGCCGTAGGTGGCGTAGCGCAGGGCAACGGCGGCGTTCTGCTCGGCGAGGAGGAAGGTCATGCCTTCGTCCACGTTGAGCTGGCGCATGATGGAGAAGATCTCCTCCACCAACAGCGGCGCGAGGCCCATGGAGGGCTCGTCGAGCAGGATCATGCGCGGACGGGCCATGAGGGCGCGGCCGATGACACACATTTGCTGCTCGCCGCCGGAGAGGAGGCCGGCGGCCTGGAGCCGACGGTCCTTCAGGCGCGGGAAGTAGCGGTAGACCATGTCGAGGCTGTCACCCACCCCACGGTCGCGGCGGGAGAAGGCGCCGACCTTCAGATTATCCTCCACCGACAGGGTGCCGAAGGCGTGCCGGCCCTCCATCACCAGGGAGAGGCCGCGCCGCGCGAGGTCGGAAGCGTCGAGCCCGTCGATGCGCGCGCCGTCGTAATGGATGGCGCCGCGCGTCACCTCGCCCCGCTCCGACCGCAGGAGGTTCGCCACCGCCTTCATGGTGGTGGTCTTGCCCGCCCCGTTGGCGCCGAGCAGCGCGACGATGCCGCCCCTCGGCACTCTGAGCGTGAGGCCGCGCAGGACAAGCGCCAGACGCGCATACATCACCTCGATGCCGGCGATGGACAGCAAGGGGCCTTGCTCGCTCATGGCGTGCCTCTCCCTGGGATGGTTCCGGCACCGGGGCGGGCGAAGCCCGCGCTCCGGCGCGCTGCGGTTCGTGTGGCGGTGTCGCGGATCGAGCGGGCGGGCTCAGTTGGTCTCACCGGCGCAGTCCCGCGCCGTGATGCCCTTTTCCTTGGCGAACTGGGCCGCCGACGCCTCGATCAGCGGGCGCACCATGGACTGGTCCGACTTGATCCAGTCGGAGATCATCGTCCATTTGGCGCCGTCCCACTGCTGGAAGCGGATGGCGCCGTCGCCCTCGTGGTCGGCGCAGGTGACCTTGATCTCCGGCATCAGACCTTCAAGGCCCAATTCCTTGATGCGCTCGCTGGTCATCACCAGATGCTCGAGGCCCCAGCGCACCTCGTCTCCGGTGAGCGGACGGTTGCCGAACTTCTTCATGGCGGTGCGCATGGCTTCCGTCACCGCTACGCCGTGGAGCACGCCGCGCACATAGTAGACCGAGCCGATGCGGTTCTCCTCCACATTGCCGGCGCCCTTGGCATAGACGTATTTCTTGATGTCCTCGAACACCGGATAGTTCGGCCCGGTGGCGTGGAACTGGGCGGTGATGAAGCCCTTGGCCGCATCGCCCGCAGGCGTCACGTCCTCCTCCGAGCCCGACCACCACCACCCGATGATGCGGTCGCGGGCAATGCCGGCGCGGGCGGCTTCCTTGATGCCGGTGGGGGTGGCGGCACCCCAGCCGCGGAACAGCACCCAGTCCGGACGATACTGGCGCACCTGCAGCCACACGGCGCGCTGGTCGAGGCCGGGCGGCGTGATGGGGAAGGTGGTCACCTCGAAGCCGTAGCGCTTGGCCTGGGCGTCGAGGATGGCCTGGGTCTCCCGGCCAGCAGCGAAATCCATCACCACGTTGGCGATGCGCTTGCCCTTCAGCTTCTCAAGGCCGCCCTCGCGCTCGGCGATGTAGCGGATGGTGGCGGTGTTCTCGCTCCAGTAATTGGAGATCAGCGGGAAGAAATACGGGAACACCCGCCCGTCGGAGGAATCCGTGCGCCCGTAGCCGATGGTGACCGAGGGGATCTTGTCCGCCGTCATGCGGTCGATGAGGGCGTAGACGCCGCCCGTCCCGGAAGGCGTGAAAGCCGCGGCGCCGGTGGGACCCTTGGCCTTCTGCCGCTCGTAGCACTCGATCATGCGGTCGGGCTGATAGCCGGTCTCGCACTCCTCATAGACGAGCTTCACCCCGTTCACGCCGCCGTCGCGGGCGTTCACCAGCGCCAGATAGTCCGCATAGGCGCCATAGATGCCCGAGCCGCCCGGCGCGTAGGGGCCGGTGCGGTAGATGGCGATGGGCACGAACTGCTCCATCGCCTTGCCCGCGCCGGGGGCCGGCGACTGGGCCGCGGCGGGCAGAGATGCAGCGGCGGCAAAGGCCGCGACGCCGAGGGCACAGGCGAACGCAAGAGTCGGCACGCGACGCGTACCAGGGCTTCGAGACATTGGCGCTTCCTCCCGAGGCCGGGGTTTGGTCCGGCATTTTTGATATGATGATCGGACCATAAATCGAAGAGCGATTGATCGTCAATAGATTTGCGGCAGGCCACGAAATGCGGGAAAAAGCGTTATAATATCTATATTAAGATGCGATATAACGCTGTATTCGCTGCACTGCGGCGACGAATTTCCACTTGACCAAATAATTTCAGTCGGACAATTTTGGTCCGACAAAATGTCCCAACCCCGGTGCCTCATGGTCGAAGCCGAACCCACGCCCCCTGGTCTGCCGTCGCCGTCTCCAGACGGGGGCGCTGCGTCGGCCGTGGTCCTGGGGCGGCAGCCCTTGGCGCCGCCGCCGGGCGTTGCCCTGCGCAGCCGCGCGGAGGGCCGGGTGCTCGACTGGGACGCGGTGGCCATCCATCTTGCGGACCACGGCATCGCGCTGGATCGCGCCTTCGCGCCGCGCCAGTTCGCGGGCGGGCTCGCCAACCTCAACTTCCTGGCCCGAGTGGACGGCGGCTGGGCAGTGCTGCGCCGTCCTCCGGACGGTCCTCTGCCCCCCGGCGCTCACGACATGGCGCGCGAGCATCGCATCCTCTCGACCCTCTGGCGGGAACTGCCGCTGGCGCCCCGCAGCCTGCATCTGTGCGTCGATGCCGGGGTCGCCGGCGCGCCGTTCCAGCTCCTCGAATTCCGCAACGGCATCGCCCTGCGCGGCGACAGCCTCGCCCCCCTCCCGGCCACGGCGCAGACGGGCGCCGCCGTCTCGCGCCTGCTGGTGGAGACGCTTGCGGCCATCCATGCGGTGGACCCCAAACGGGTGGGCCTCGACACCCTCGGCCGGCCCGCCGGCTTTTTCGCCCGCACCGCCGCGGGTTGGATCGGCCGGGCCGAACGGGTGGCGAAGGGGGCGCTCTCACCTGCCGCCAGCGCCGTAGCCGCATGGCTCGCCGCTGCCGAGGTGGCGGATGCAACGGCGCCGACATTGCTGCACAACGACTTCAAGCTCGACAACGTGCTGCTTGATCCCGCGACCCTCGCGCCCGTCGCCGTGGTGGACTGGGACATGGGCACCCGCGGCGACCCGCTGTTCGACCTCGCAACCCTGCTCAGCTACTGGACCGAGCCGGGTGATCCCGCCTGCATGCACCAGCTGGCGCAGATGCCCACGGCCCATCCCGGCTTCCTGACCCGCGCGGAGGCGGCGCAGGCCTACGCCCGCGCCACCGAGCGGGACCTCAGGCAGCTCAAGCCCTACCGGGTGCTCACCATGCTGAAGCTCGGCGTGGTGTTCCACCAGCTCCACGCCCGGCACCTCGCCGGCGAGACGGCGGACCCGCGCTATGCCGGCTTCGGCCAGCTCGCCGAAGCGCTGTTCGACTTCACCCTCGATATCGTCAACGACAAGACATTCTGAGGCGACGCCCCATGGACTTTGCGCTTCCCCAAGAGCTCGCTGCGCTGGAGGCCCGCACATCGGCCTTCGTGCGAGAGGAGATCCTGCCCTTCGAGACCGACCCCCGCCGCACCGCCCATGGCCCCACCGACGACCTGCGCCGCGAGCTGGTGGCCAAGGCGCGCGCCGCCGGCCTGCTGAGCCCCCATGTGGCGCGGGAATGGGGCGGGCTCGGCCTCTCCCACCTCGGCAAAGCGGTGGTGTTCGAGGCGGCGGGCTATTCCATGCTCGGCCCGGTGGCGCTCAACATCGCCGCGCCGGACGAGGGCAACATGCACCTCCTCGCCGAGGTGGCGAGCCCGGCGCAGAACGCGCGTTTCCTCGCGCCCATGGCGGTGGGCGAGACCCGCTCCTGCTTCCTGATGACCGAGCCCCATCCGGGCGCCGGCGCCGACCCCTCCCTCATGAAGACCACAGCGGTGAGGGAGGGCGACCACTTCGTCGTCAACGGCGTGAAATGGCTCATCACCGGCGCCGAGGGCGCTGCCTTCGCCATCGTCATGGCACGGACCGTCGTGGACGGGCGGGACGTGGGCGCCACCATGTTCCTCACCGATCTGCCGGCGGCAGGCTTCCGCATCGCCCGCGCGCTCGACACGCTGGACAGCTCCTTCACCGGCGGCCACGCGGAAGTGGCGCTGGAGAATTTGCGCGTTCCCGCGTCCGACGTGCTCGGCGCCGTGGGCGAGGGCTTCCGCTATGCCCAGGCGCGGCTGGTGCCGGCGCGGCTCACCCACTGCATGCGCTGGCTGGGCGCGGCGCGGCGTGCCCATGACATCGCCACCGACTATGCGTCGCGGCGCGAGGCGTTCGGCGGCACGCTGCTGTCCCACGAGGGCCTCGGCTTCATGCTGGCCGACAACGAGATCGACCTGCACACCACCCGCCTCGCCATCCGCCACGCCGCATGGCTGCTGGACCAGGGCCAGAAGGCGAACGTGGAAAGCTCCATGGTCAAGGTGTTCGCCTCCGAAGCCATCTTCCGCATCGTGGACCGCTCGCTCCAGGTGCTGGGCGGCCTCGGCATGACGCGCGATACGGAGGTGGAGCGCATCTTCCGCGACGTGCGCGGATTCCGCATCTACGACGGCCCGTCCGAGGTCCACCGCTGGAACATCGCCCGCCGGCTCGCCCGTGGCGCGGCCGTGAAGGCCATGCCGGAAGGGAGAGCCGCGTGATGGGCCTCGCCCTTCCCCTGCCCCTTCCCGCGTCCATGCCCGGTCTTGCCGGCAAGATCGTCATCGTCACCGGGGGCGGTCGGGGCCTCGGCCGCGCCGTAGCGGAGGGCTTTGCCGCCGCCGGCGCCCATGTGGTGCTCACCGGCCGCAGCGCCGGGACGCTGGCCGAGGCCGCCGCCGCGATCGCCACCCACGGCGGATCGGCCGAGGGCATCGCCGCCGACGTGGCCAGCGAGGCGGACGTCGAGGCGCTGGCCCGCGCGGTGGTGGAGCGCCATGGCCGCATCGACGTGCTCGTCAACAATGCCGGCATCAATCCCTGGTACAAGACCGCCGAGGATACGAGCCTCGACGAGTGGCGGCAGGTGGTGGAGACCAACCTCACCGGCGTGTTCCTCGCCGCCCGCGCGGCAGGCCGAGTGATGCTGGCCCAGGGCGAAGGCGCCATCGTCAACATCACTTCCGTCGCCGGCCGGGTGGGGCTGGCGCGGACCACCGCCTATTGCGCCGCCAAGGGCGGGGTGGAGCTGATGACCCGCCAGCTCGCCCTCGAATGGGCGAAGAAGGGCGTGCGGGTGAATGCGGTCGGCCCCGGCTATTTCGAAACCGAGCTGACCGAAGGCATGCGCCAGAACCCGAAGCTCGCCGAGCGCGTCACCGGCCGCACGCCCATGGGCCGCTTCGGTCATCCGCAGGAGCTGGTCGGCGCCTGCCTGTTCCTCGCCTCGCCCGCCGCCTCCTACATCACCGGCGCCTCGCTGGCGGTGGACGGCGGCTGGACCGCCGCCTGATCCGAAAGACCAGATATATGAACGCGCTCACCCCCACCGGGGCCCCGCTCGCCCCCCCTTGGCCCTTGCCGGCCTCAAGGTGCTGGACCTCACCCGCCTGCTGCCGGGCGCATTCTGCTCGCTGATGCTGGCCGACCTCGGCGCCGACGTCCTCAAGATCGAGCAGCCCGAGGGCGGTGACTACAACCGCACCTTTCCGCCGCTGAACCGCGCGGAATCCGGCTCCTTCCTGCTGCTCAACCGCAACAAGAAGAGCCTGACGCTGAACCTCAAATCGGAAGACGGCCGGGCGATCCTGCTCAAGCTGGTGGCGGAAGCGGACGTGTTGCTGGAGGGCTTCCGCCCCGGCGTCATGGACCGCCTCGGCCTCGGCTACGAGACGCTGGCTGAGGTCAACCCGCGCCTCGTCTATTGCGCCATCTCCGGATACGGGCAGGATGGGCCGAGCCGGCTCAAGCCCGGCCACGATCTCAACTATCTGGCCGAGGCGGGCGCGCTGCAATTGTTCGGCAAGGCGGGCGAGGGCCCCATCGTGCCGGGCCTGTCCATCGCCGACGTGGGCGGTGGCTCGCTGATGGCGTCCACAGGCATCCTCGCCGCGCTGCTGGCGCGGGCGACCACAGGGCGCGGCCAGTTCGTGGACGTCTCCATGCACGACGGCGCCATGTCGTGGCTGTCCCTGCACGGGGCCGACCACCTCTTCGCGGGGATCGAGCCGAAGGGCGGCGAACGTCCCTTCATCGGGCAGGCGCCCTGCTACAACGTCTATGCCTGCGCCGACGGGAAGTACGTCGCCCTCGGCCTCATCGAGGAGCACTTCTGGCATCGCTTCTGCGACGCCGTCGGCCTTCCCGAGCTGAAGGACGAGCAATGGCCGCGGGGCGATCGGGAGACGGCGCAGAAGGCGACTCTCGCCGAGCTTTTCACCCGGAAGTCGCGTGATGAATGGGTGACGCAGCTCGAAGCCGCCGACATCCCCTTCGGCCCGGTCTTCTCCATGGCGGAGGCGTTCGATGACCCCCATGCCCGCCACCGCCAGATGCTGCTGTCCATGGAACATCCGGTGGAGGGCACCATTCCCCAGCTCGGCTTCCCGGTGAAATATTCCGGCACGCCCTGCACCCTGCGCACGCCCCCCCCACTGCTCGGCGAGCACAATGGCGAGGTACTGGCAGGCATCGGCTATTCGGAAGACGAGATCACCGCACTGAAGGCTGGCAAGGTGATCTAAGCAAGCGATCTGAAAGCAAGAGAGCGCAATGCTCCGGGAGGAAACCATGGCCCCCAACATGACCGATTATGCCGAGACGGTCCGCACCTTCCGCTGGAACGTGCCGGAGACGTTCAATTTCGGCGCCGACGTGGTGGATCATTTCGCCCGCACGGCGGACGCCCCGGCCCTCATCTGGGCCAATGCGGCGGGGGAGGAGCGGCGCTTTTCCTTCTCCGACATGTCCCGCCTCACCAATCGATTCGCCTCGGCGCTGGCGGCCCGCGGGGTCCGCAAAGGTGACCGGGTGCTGGTGATGCTGCCGCGCATTCCCGAATGGCAGGTGGCCATGGTGGGCTGCCTGAAGCTCGGAGCGGTGCCTATCCCCTCCATTGAGATGCTCACCGCCAAGGACATCGCCTATCGCGTGCGCCATGCGGGGGTGCGCGCTATCATCGCCCGTGCCGAGCATGCGGAGAAGTTCGCGGACGTGATGGGCGACGTGCCGGTGCGCCTTGCCCTTGGCGACGCGCCGGGCTTCGAGCCCCTGGCGGAGGCGCTGGCGGCGGGCGACAAGGCCTTCGCGCCGGTGGACGTGGCGACGGACGACCCAGCCGTCCTCTATTACACCTCCGGCTCCACCGGGCAGCCGAAGGGCGTGCTCCATGCCGCCAGAAGCCTCTATGCGTGGCGCGGCTCGGCCATCCATTGGCTGGACCTCAGGCAGGGCGACACCATCTGGTGCACCGCCGATACCGGCTGGAGCAAGGCCGGCACCTCCATCCTGTTCGGGCCGTGGAGCTGCGGCGCCGCGAGCTTCTTCTATGACGGGCCATTCGACCCGAAGCAGCGCCTGCGGCTGCTGGAAAAATATGGTGTGACCGTCTATTGCGCGCCGGGCACCGAGCTGTTCCGCGTGGTGGATGCCGGCGTTCACGAGCACGACCTCTCGCGCCTGCGCCACACCGTCTCCTCCGGCGAGACGCTCAACCCGGCAGTGGCGGCGCGCTGGCAGAAGGCCACCGGCATCCCCATCCTCGAAGCCTACGGCCAGACCGAGACGCTGATGACGCTGCTCAACTATCCCTGTGTGCCGACGCGGGAGGGCTCCATGGGCAAGCCGCTGCCGGGGCTCGACCTCGCCATCATCGACGACACGGGCCGCCGCCTGCCGCCAGGGACGGAGGGCGACATCGCCCTCCTCACCCCGAACCCGCAGATGATGCTCGGCTATCTGGACGAGCCCGAACGGACCGCCGCCGCGTATGTGGAGGGGCCGGAGGGGCGCTGGTTCGTCACCGGCGACCTCGGCATGGTGGATGCGGACGGCTATTTCTACCATCGCGGCCGCAATGACGATGTGATCAATTCCGCAGGCTACCGCATCGGCCCGTCCGAGGTGGAGAATGCGCTGCTCGACCATCCGGCGGTGCAGGAATGCGCGGCGGTCGCGGCCCCCCACGACGAGCGGGGCGAGATCGTGAAAGCCTTCGTGGTGCTGCGCGCCGGCTTCATCGGGGACGCCGCTTTGGTGGCCGCCTTGCAGGATCACGTGAAGCGTGTCACCGCTCCCTACAAATATCCCCGCGCCATAGAATTCCTCGGCGAGCTGCCGAAGACCATGACCGGGAAGGTGCAACGCAAGGTGCTGCGCGACCTGGAGAAGGCCCGCGCGGCCGAGAGGACGGTCCCAGATGTCGCTCGCGCTTGACCCGGTGCTGGTGGAGCCCGCCTTCCGCCTCGTGGCCCGCACCATCGAGGACAAGATCCTGTCGGGCGAGATCGCGCCGGGGGACCTGCTGCCCTCCGAGGCGGGGCTCGCGGAGAAGCTGGGCGTCAACCGCTCCACCATCCGCGAGGCGATCCGCGTGCTGGAGCAGAACGGCTTCGTGAAGCGTGAGGCGGGGCGCAAGAAGCTCTACGCCTCCATCCCCCATTCCGGCGACATCTCGAAGCGCCTCACCGCCGCCATGGTGCTGCACCAGGTGACGTTCGAGGAATTGTGGGAGGCCATGTATGCCCTTGAGCCGGCGGCGGCCGCCTCCGCCGCCCACCGCAGCGATGCGGAGGATGTCCAGGATCTGGAGCGGAACCTCGAAGCCACGCGCAAGGCGCTGAAAGATTCCACCAGCCTGACCGAGCTGGACATCGAGTTTCACGATCTCGTCGCCCGCGCCACCCGCAACCGCGCCATCCAGATGGCGCGCATGCCGATCTCCGAGCTGTTCTACCCGCCCTTCCTGAAGGTGATGTCCCGCCTCAATGCCGGCGAGCGCCTGCTGGTGGCCCACGAGGCCATCCACTCCGCCATCCGCGACCATGACGAGAAACGCGCGCGGGAGTGGATGGAGAAGCACATCCTCGATTTCAAGCGGGGCTACGAGCTCGCCAACCTCGACATGGCAACCCCCGTGGACATGCCCGAAAAATGAATGCCCCCCTTTCCCCACCCGCCGCCGCGGACCGCGCCGCGACCACCGCCGAGGAGGCCATCCGCTCCCGCCGCTCGGTGCGCGCCTTCCTGCCGACGCCGGTCGAGGACGCGACCATCGCGCGCATCCTGGAGCTGGCGGCCCGCGCCCCCTCCGGCACCAATATCCAGCCCTGGCGGGTGCAGGTGCTTCGGGGCGAGCCGCTCGCCGTCTTGACGCGGGAGCTCCACGCCCTGTCCCTCGCCGGTGATCCGGGAACGGAGGAGTTCGCCTATTATCCGCGCCGGTGGCGCGAGCCCTATCTATCCCGGCGCCGCAAGGTGGGCTGGGACCTCTACGGATCGCTCGGCATCGCCAAGGGCGACACCGAGCGCATGCGCCGCCAGCATGCCCGCAACTTCCTGTTCTTCGACGCGCCCGTGGGCCTGATCTTCACCATGGACCGGGACATGGAGCGCGGCTCCTGGCTCGACTATGGCATGTTCCTTCAGAACATCATGATCGCCGCCCGCGGCTTCGGCCTCGACACCTGCCCGCAGGCCGCCTTCAATGCCTATGGGGCGGTGATCGCCAAGCGTCTTGCCATTCCCGAGACACGGATGATCGTGTGCGGCATGGCGCTCGGATATGCGGACGCCGCCGCGCCGGAGAACCGCTTCGACACCGAGCGCGAGCCGCTGGAGGGCTTCGTGCGCTTCGTCGACGCGCTCGCCTGACCGACGGGCCCGCGGCCCGACCCTACCTCGCGCCTCCGTCGCGCGCGCAGCCCCGGCTGCGCGAAGGATGGCGCACGTCGCAACCCCAAACAGGACATGTCCCACATGGATCTCACCGGCACGCTCGCCATCGTCACCGGCGCCGCTTCCGGCCTCGGCAACGCCACCGCCCGCCTGCTGGCAGAAAGGGGCGCCCGGCTTGCCTTGATCGACCTTCGGGAAGAAGGCATGGCAAACCTCTCCCAGGAGAGCGGAGGGCTTTCCATTTCTTGCGATGTCGCCGACGCATCGGCTTCGGAAGCGGCATTCGCCCGCATCCTTGCGGTTTGCGGCGTTCCGCGGATGTTGGTCAATTGCGCTGGGATCGCGCCGGGCGCGCGCATCGTTGATCGCGGCGGGCCTGGCTCTCTCGTGGAATTTGAGCGCATCGTGCGCATCAACCTGATCGGCACCTACAACTGGCTGCGCCTCGCTGCGGCCGCCATGACAGGCAACGTGCCGGACGCCGAAGGCCAGCGTGGCGTCATCATCAACACAGCCTCCATCGCCGCCTATGAAGGGCAGATCGGTCAGGCGGCCTACGCCGCCTCGAAGGGCGGTGTCGCGTCGCTGACGCTTCCGGCGGCACGCGAACTGGCGCGCCACGGCATCCGCGTCGCAGCCATCGCTCCCGGCCTGTTCGCCACTCCCATGGTGGAGGCGATGACACAGGAGGTGCAGGATCGCGTCTTTGACGTCATTCCATTTCCGAAGCGCCCCGGCCGACCCGACGAGTTCGCCCGGATGGTCCTCAGCATCATCGCCAATCCCATGGCGAACGGCTCGGTATTCCGCCTCGATGCCGGATTGAGGATGCAAGCCCGGTGACATCTGCTCTTATGAAACAATATGCAGATTGAAGCCGGAGCCGATGTTCCGGACATAGCCCGATGTGACGGGCGGTGCGCGGAAGCAGGTTTACCGCGCATGGTCAGTTCGACCGGTGCGCGGAATCGCCGTCGACGGGCTGGTTGATGTCGAAATTGGCCAGCTCATAGCCGCGGCGGAAGTCCATGATGTGCTTTTCCATCCACAAGGTGGCGTGCCGTGGATCGTGCCTGCGGATGCCCTCGAATATCTCGGTGTGGGCGGCGAGCATGCGATCCTTCGCATTGAGGCGGGACATCACGCGATAGAAGGCCGGATAGAAGAATTGCCCGATCGGCTCGCGCGCCAGCAAGAGCGCGCGGTTTCGTGATGCCTTGGCGATGATGTAGTGGAACTCGATATCCAGCGCCACGAGCTCGGCTTCATGTTCGAGGCAGCGGCTGGTCGCTGTGAGATTCGTCTCGAGCAGGGCTATTTCTTCAGCGCTGGCGCGCTCGGCGGCAAGTTCTGCGGCGCGGACCTCGAGCGGCAGCATGATTTCCCACAGTTCAAGGAAGGTGATCTCGTGCAGGATCATCGCACGGGTCATTTGGTGCGCCAGGTCCTTTTCCTGGGGGACGCTGATGACCAGGCGACGTGCGCTCTTGCGGAAGACGAGACCGCTCTGCTCGAGGACGCGGATCGCCTCGCGCACGGTCGAGCGGTTGACTCCGAGCTGCTTTGCCAGCTGCAACTCCGACGGCAGTTGCTGGCCTGTCTTGAAGACGCCGCCGAGGATGCGCTTCTCGATGGACGACGCGACGAGCTGATAGGTGGGCTGCGCCTCGACCCGCTCCAAGGCGAAAGCGTCGTTCCGGGCCTGCCCCATGATGCTCATGTCCACACTCAAATTGCCGACAGTCGGTCTATTTACACCACTCCGCACCATAGTGACGCTGCCCTCAGGCGCCAACCTAAATCGATCAAATCTACCGATACCAGAATTTTATCATTATTTTACAAAAACTTATGAGAATCATTCCGAATTTTTCCTGGCATATCGTCTCCTAAAGCGCCTTCTGGACAGCGGATTTGCGACCCGCTATAGACCGATAGTCCGACCATAAATAGATCGAGTCCTCCTGGCCGCATTGCCCGCTGAGATGACGCCAACGGTCAGCAGGCACATCGAGTGCTTCTACGATTATATATTTATCGTAGGTATTTAGATGAAACAGGCTGGGTGACCCGCGCTTCGGACAACCGGAGGAAACCCCATGCGCAAGACCTGTCGAGCCGCAAAGTTCGATGCCAAACCTCTCGATTCGGAGGAGCCTATTGCGGCAATATCGTCCATCCCTTCACGCCGAGCCCTTCTTGCCAATGCCGTCTGCGCGATCGGAAGCGTCGGTGTGATGGGGGCGGGGACTGCCCGTGCCGCCACCACGAATGAAACGGCGGACGCGCGCTATGAACGCGGGATGCAGATGCTCAAGCGCATCGGCGGCGAGGGCTACGACATTCCCGTCAAACGCCTCGCGGAGGTGGCCCCGGATCTCGCGCGCTTTACCGTCGAGTATCCTTACGGCGACGTCCTGTGCCGCCCCGGCCTCGACCTGACGAGCCGCCAGATCTGCACGGTTTCGGCCCTGATCGCCAATGGCAGCGCCCAGCCACAGCTCAAGTATCATATGAACGGCTTCCTGAACGTCGGGGGAAAGCCGCGGGAACTCGCCGAGCTGATGTTCGTGGCCATCGCCATCTGCGGCTATACTTCGGCGATAAACGGCGTCGGCCTGCTCCGCGAGATTTTCAAAGAACGCAACATCGCCTTCGAGGCGATCCCCCCCGTCGCCGACGACGGCACACGCCGGTACGAACGCGGCATGGCAACCCTCATGGCCTGGTCGCAGAAGGGGCCTGACGCGGTGACCGGACCGCTTCAGAAGGTGTCCCCGGAACTCGCCCAGTGGGTGGTGGAGGTCGCTTATGGCGACCTGTTGTCGAGAGAGGGCCTCAGCCACCAGACGCGAGACCTCGCGATTGTGTCGATGCTCACCTCCGCGGGAAACCGCGCCGATGCGCTCAGATTCCATATCGAAGCCGCACTGCGCCACGGCCTCACCAAGGAACAGTTGATCGAGGCCATCACCCAGCTGAGCATCTATGCGGGATTTCCCGCGGCGCTCAATGCCTTCGCGGTGGCCAACGCGACGTTCAAGGACTGGAACGGCGCAGTCGCTGCCGGGCCGGCGCCTGCCGCCGTGGCGCAATCGGAGAGCCGCGAGGCCCGCCGCAAGCGCGGATCGGAAGTGCTGTCCAGGACATCGGCCGCGGCGGGCGAGGCGGTGGTGCGCAGCTTTGCCGACATTGCTCCGGACATCGGCACGATGATCGTCGAGAATGCCTATGGCGACGTCTTCGCCCGCAACCAGATCTCCTCGAAGACGCGCGAGCTGACCGCCTGTGCCGCGCTGGCGGCCGTTGGCAGCAAGACAATGGAAACGCCGCTTCGCGTCCATGTGAACGCCGCGCTCACCGCCGGCGCGAGCCGCGAGGAGATCAACGAGGCGCTCCTCAACCTCGTGCCCTATTTCGGCTACCCGGTGGTGCAGCAGGCGATCCGCATCGCCGGCGAGGAGATCGCCAAGCGACCCACCTGAAAACAAGGTCGGCCAGCCCAACGCAGGGGCTGGCCGACCTGCTGCTCGCAGCCGCGATCCTTCAGGCACCGCAATGTTCCTGGTCACATCTTTTGTGGCTTCGGATGCCGTACGCCCGCACACCCCGGCCCCGGCACTACAGGCGCCGTGCGGCAGCCGAGACTTGAGAACACTTCTTCCGTGGAAGCGCGGGGCTTTGCAGGGGCCGGCACGGGCCGGCGACGCGGCGATCAGCCGTTTTCCGGCTTGTTACGCTTACTCAAAGAAAGTTACCCAATGGCACTTCCAACCAAACTCCTCATCAATGGACAACTTCTTGACGGCTGCGGGCTGCTGAGCGTCGTCGACCCCTCGACCGGCGAGCCGTTCGTCGAAGTCCCGCGCGCGTCGCAGGCACAGATGGAAGCGGCGATCGCTGCAGCGAGGGCCGCCCAGCTCGCCTGGGGTGCGACCCCCTTGTTCACGCGTCGTGAGCGTCTGGCACGCTTCGCCGACGCCGTGGCGCAGAATGCCGACGAACTCGCCCGCACCCTGGTGATGGAGCAGGGCAAGCCCCTGGACCAGGCCCACGCCGAGATCAGCTATGCGGAGTTCTTTCTCCGCCATTTCGCCACGGCGGATCTGCCTGTCGAAATCGTGCAGGACGACGAGGCACTTCGGGTCGAAGTTCATCATCGTCCGCTGGGCGTGGTTGCCGGGATCACGCCCTGGAACTTTCCCGTGCTCATCGCTGCCTACAAGCTCGGCCCCTCGTTGATGCTCGGGAACAGCTTCATCCTCAAGCCAGCTCCGACCACACCTGTGACCTCGTTGATGCTCGGCGCGCTGGCGCGCGATATCTTCCCTCCGGGCGTAGTCAACGTCGTCACGGATGCCAACGACCTCGGCGCATTGCTCACGACCCATCCGGGCGTGGCGAAGATCTCCTTCACCGGCTCAACGCCCACCGGGCGCAAGGTGATGGCGAGCGCCGCGTCGACCTTGAAGCGGATCACGCTTGAGCTCGGCGGGAATGATGCCGCCATCGTCCTCGACGACGTGGACGTCGCTGCCGTGGCGCCGAAGATATTCGCCGGCGCCTTCCTCAATGCCGGGCAGGTCTGCATCGCCATCAAGCGGCTCTACGTCCACGATCGCGTCTATGACGCTCTCTGCGGCGCACTGGCGGCGCAGGCCGAAACCGCGGTCTTGGGGAACGGCCTCGACGCCGGCACCTCGATGGGACCGTTGCAGAACGCCGCGCAGTATGCCAAGGCGCAACATCTTCTCGACGTGGCGGCGAACGACGGAACGATCGTCGTAGGCGGCATTGAGGCACGCAACGGCGGCTACTTCGTTCGACCGACCATCGTGCGCGACATTGCCGATGGCAGCGAGTTGGTCGACGAAGAGCAGTTCGCGCCGATCCTTCCCATCGTGCGGTTCGATGACATCGACGACGTCGTGCGCCGTGCCAACGCCTCGCCCTATGGTCTGGGAGGGTCCGTCTGGTCCGGCGACGTCGATCGCGCCTATGAACTGGCGCAGCGGATCGAGAGCGGCACCGTGTGGATCAACCACCACCTCCATTTCGGGCCCCACATTCCCTTCGCCGGTGCCAAGCAATCGGGCTACGGCGTGGAGTTTTCCGAGGTCGGCCTCGCGGAATTCGGTCAGACGCACGTCATAAGCATCGCGAAATGAAGGCCTCCGGCGGGTGCGAGCATCCGCACGGCGGGGCCTCTAGCGAAGGTATGCCACGAACGCACGCCGCCGATCCACCGTTCGGCGCCCTGCGCCTGCCGGTCCATCCCGTTCAACCGCGCCAGCCGAAGGGCTGATCCATTTGCAGGACACGACAATGAGCTGCTGCACTGCGGGTTCGAAAACTCTTACCTTCGCATTGTTGGCTATGGGCATCGCCGCCGTCGTACATGCAGGCGGCACACCGGCCACCGCCGCGCCGGTTGCCGATGTGGATGGGCGGCGCATCATCGCCGCCGATTCCGAGCCCGGCAACTGGATGTCCCACGGGCGAACCTATTCGGAGCAGCGCTTCAGTCCGCTCAAGCGGATCACCGAGGCGAATGTCGCGAAACTGGGCCTCGCTTGGCATCACGACATCTACACCCGCACCGCCCGAGGGCTGGAGGCGACGCCTATCGTCGTGGACGGCGTGCTCTACACGTCGACCGCGTGGAGTCATGTGCTGGCGCTCGATGCCCGCACCGGCGCAAAGCTGTGGGAGTTCGATCCAGAGGTCGACGGGACCTATGCGGCCCGGGCGTGCTGCGACGTGGTGAATCGGGGGGTAGCGGTCTGGAAGGGCAAGGTGTTCATTGGCGCAATCGACGGGCGCCTGATCGCCCTCGATGCGACAACCGGCAAGAAAGTCTGGGAGACGCTGACCGTAGATCGCAGCAAGGACTACACCATCACCGGCGCCCCGCGAGTGGTGAAGGGAAAGGTGATCATTGGCAATGGCGGCGCAGAATTCGGGGTGCGCGGATATGTTTCCGCCTACGACGCCGAGACCGGCGCGATGGCGTGGCGCTTCTACACCGTTCCCGGCAATCCTGAGGACGGCTTCGAAAGTCCCATTCTCGAAATAGCCGCGAAAACTTGGGCCGGGGAATGGTGGAAATACGGAGGCGGCGGCACGGTATGGGATTCCATGGCCTACGACCCCGATCTCGACCTGCTCTATATCGGCGTCGGCAACGGTTCGACCTGGAACCGGAAGATTCGCAGCCAAGGAACGGGTGACAACCTGTTCCTGTCTTCGATCGTGGCATTGCGGCCGGACACAGGCGAATACGTTTGGCACTTTCAGACCACGCCGGGAGAGTCCTGGGACTATACCGCCACCCAGCACATGATACTTGCGGATTTGGTGATTGAGGGGCGTCCTCGAAAGGTTCTGATGCAGGCGCCGAAGAACGGCTTTTTCTACGTGCTTGACCGCGAGACCGGAGCGTTCATTTCCGGAAAGCCCTACATCGCACTGACGTGGGCGAAAGGGCTGGACCCGGCGGGCCGCCCGATCGTCGACCCGCAACAGCGCTATGAGGATACCGGCAAGCCGACGCTCGTCGTTCCCGGACCGCTCGGAGGCCACAATTGGCATCCCATGAGCTTCAATCCCCAGACCGGCCTCGTTTATATCCCCACACGAGACGCCGGTGCCGTCTATGCTCCCGCGGCACCTGACAACTACAGTCTTCGCCCTGGTGCTTGGCGCTTCGGTCTGGACATGACGGCGCTCACCTTGCCCGAGGACGCCAAGGAACGCATCCAGGCCGCCAAGGGTGTCAAGGGACGGCTCATCGCATGGGACCCCGTCCGGCAGGTGGAAAGGTGGGCCGTCGAGATGCCCATGATCTGGAATGGCGGTGTGGTATCCACTGCCGGCAACCTTGTGTTTGCGGGCAACGCGCAGGGCCTCTTCGTCGCCTACAGGGCCGACACCGGCGAAAAATTGTGGGAGTTTGCGGCCGGAACCGGCATCGTCGCGGCCCCTGTCACCTACGAGGTGGACGGTGAGCAGTATGTCACGGTCCTCGCCGGATGGGGCGGGGCGGTGCCGATTGTCTTTCCGGGCATTGTCGCCGATGCACCCTCCAACGGCACCAATCGCGTCCTGACGTTCAAGCTGGGGGGCTCGGCGCACTTGCCGGTCGCCGAAAAAGCCTCTTCCCCACTGGCTCCACCTCCGGCAATAGCCAATTCATCCGCTGTCGAAACGGGAAGGATTCTCTTTCAGGAGAATTGCTTCCGCTGTCATGGTGAGAGTGCGGTGGGCGGCCCGGTGCTGCCGGATCTCCGGCGCAGCGCCGCCATAGGCGACCCCGCCCTTTGGGGGCAGATTGTCCTTGGCGGAGCTCTTGCCTTCAACGGCATGGCGCCATTCGCAACTCAATTAAGCCAAGACGAAGTGGAGAAAATTCGATCCTACGTGATCAAGAGTACGCATCCGGCGTAGGCCGCAGTCAGGCAGCTACGGCTTGATCCTGATGGGGTGCCGCGGCCCAATTCCATGGCAGGAGTTCAGGCAGCCGGCTTTGGGGCATGTCGGCAATGCGGGCGAGGACGTCGGCGAGCCAGGCCTGCGGATCGACATCATTGAGCTTGGCGGTGGCGATCATCGTCAGCATGAAGGCACAGCGATCGGCGCCGCGCTTCGAACCGGCGAAGGTCCACGAGCGGCGGCCAAGGGCGATGCCGCGCAGGGCTCGCTCCGCAGCGTTGTTCGACAGGCAGATGCGCCCGTCGGTCGTGAAGCGGGCAAAGGCGTCCCACTTGGTCAGCATGTAGTCCATCGCCTTGGCGACGTCGGCGTGGCGCGACAGGCGCGCCCGTTCGGTGCGCATCCAGTTCTCGAAGTCGGCGAGGAGCGGCAGGGAGCGTTCGCGGCGGATCGCCAGACGCTCGGCGGCATGCAGACCGTTCGCCTCGCGCTCGATTGCGAACAGTGCATCGATGCGCTTGACCGCCTCCAGCGCCATCGGCGAGATCGACGCCGCGTTCTTTCCGCGCCGGGCATTCTTCGCGATGTCGGCGAGCTCGAAGAACTTCCGTTTGGCATGGCTCCAGCAAAGCGCCTGGATGAGCGGTCTGGGACTTCGATCCTCAGCATAGAGGCGACCATAGCCCGAGTAGGCATCGGCCTGGAGAATGCCAGTCCATCCCGCCAGATGCTCTTGGGGTTGCTCGGCCGTGCGGTCCGGGGAGGCATAGTATAGGGCCGCCGGCGGGCCCTGGCCGTCGAAGGGACGATCGTCGCGCACATAGGTCCAGATCCGGCCCGTCACGGTCTTCCCCTTGGCCAGGATCGGCACCGTCGTATCGTCGCCATGCAGGCGCTCGGCGGCGAGGACGTGGGCGGCAATGAGGTCGTGCAGCGGCTGAAGGACATGAGCGCAGGCGCCTACCTGGTCGGCCAGCGTCGACAGCGACAGCTCGATCCCCTCACGGGCATAGCGCTCCGACTGCCGGTTCAGCGGCTGGTGTTGTCCGAACTTGTCGAACAGGATCATCGCCAGGAGGTTGGGGCCGAGGAACCCTCGCGGGGTCGGGTGGAACGGTGCCGGCGCCTGGCTGATCCGTTCGCAGTCCCGGCAGGTGAACTTCTCGCGTACCGTCTGGATCACCTTCCACCGGCGGGGGATCGCCTCCAGCGTCTCAGTGACGTCCTCGCCAAGCTTGCGCAGGCGATCCGAGCCGCAGCAGGAGCATGCGGAGGGACCGGGTACCACGACGCGCTCGCGCGGCAGATGCTCGGGGAACGGCTTGCGGCCGCCGCGGCGACGGCGCTCGAAGGAGGCCACCGTCGTCGTCTTCACCGCGGCATGCTCTGCGGCGAGTTCGTCTTCGCTCAGAGCCGCCTCGGCGTCCTCAAGCTGCATCTCCAACTGATCGAGAAGTCGGGCCGTGCGCTCGGAGCGCGTGCCGTAGAGCTCGCGCTTCAGCTTCTCGATCCGCAGCGTCAGATGGGCGACGAGGGCTTCGATGCCGGAGGCCTTCGCCTTCGCATTGGCCGCATCCGCGAGAGCCTCGTCCCGCTCGATCTCGGCCAAGTCGGCACGCCGTTCCGATGCCGCCAGCGCGGCCTTCAGGGCGGTGATGTCTTCCGGCAGATCGGCCATGCACAGCGCTCGAAAGTCTCGTTCGCGACAGACAGATTCTGTCACGCAAGCCCTGCAATGCAAAGACTTTTGTGCGCTATCCCACCGCTTCCGGACGCCACGTCCTCTGCGGGTTCCTCCAGTCGATCCCGTCGAGCAGGCAGGCGAGATCCGTGTGGGTCAGAGCCACGACGCCGTCCTTGGCCGAGGGCCAGACGAAGCGTCCGCGCTCCAGCCTCTTGGCGTAAAGCGACAGCCCAACCCCGTCATGCCAGAGGATCTTCACCAGCGATCCGCTGCGGCCCCGAAAGACGAAGAGATCGCCACCGTTCGGATCGCGCTTCAACCCCTCCTGGACGAGGAGCGACAGACCCTGCATGCCCCGCCTCATGTCGGTGTGACCCATCGCGATCCAGACCCGCGCCCGCGACGGGATCATCGCAGCGCCCTCAGGACCGCAGCCGCCAGCGCCGGCGGCGTCGAGGCGGCAATCCGCAGCCGACTGCCACCCGGCAGGTCCACTACGATCGCCGTGTCATCGGCGGCCGCAAAGGGGTCGGACATAGCCCCAGGGGCCATCAGAACCGGAACGAAGGCCGGCTCCGGCTTTGTGGCAGGCTGCTCGGTGCGAAAGCTGCGCAGCCACGTCCCCAACTGGGAGCGCGAAATCCCGTGACGCCGCGCCGTCGCCGACACCAGACGCGGTGCCGACTGGCTCTCCATCACGATCCGGAGCTTCTCGTCTTCGCTCCAACGGCGACGACGACCCGTCTCCACGATCTCCAAACGCTCGAAGGCACTGTGCTTATGGACGTCCATACGCGCAGTCTCTTACCGCGCCGGTCAGTTCGAAAGGCGGTTTAGACCGTAGGCGTACGATCAAGAGGGCTGAAGACGAGGTCAAAAACCCATCAAGCAGCAATTGAATGGAACGTGGCCCGCTGATCGGCAGGGTCGACCGCACGCACCGGTACATATGCGCGTGGGGTCGGCAGCGCGAACCGCCTTTGGATTGATCAGACCCATTGGCCGACTCCACTGAGCACCCGTCGTAGCCATTGATACCCTGGATCTGCATCGTGTCGCGCATGCCAAGTCTGCACCACTCGGAATGAAGGAATATCGTGGCGGCGGGAAGTTGCCGGTGATGAGGGAGACCGATCACGAATTGCCGCGTGCTCTCGCCGGGATCGAACGCGCACCCGCCGAGCCGGACGCCCTCAACCTGATCGAGGATCGACCGCACGCTCGGCGCGATGTCGGCCCCGGCGTCGCCCCGGAGGGCCGTGCCTTGAGAATTTCCGCCTCGCCACCATCCCCTCGCCGAGGCGGCTGCGCCTCCATGCGGCATGAACCGATTGCGCTCCCCTCGAGCTGGCGGACAGCAATCTGACCGATTGCGACCGGATTCCCGGAAGCCTGCGCCGGTTCGGAATTCGAAGGCCGCCGGCTGCCGACGAAGGCTTCCGCTCTGCAGCCGAGCCGGGGCCGCCTCGCGGGCAGCGGGATGGACTGCACCGGCATCAGATGGTCGCCTAGAGCGTGCCGCTTCCGTTGGCACATTGCGGTGAGATGCTCACCAATCCACCTGTGACGCCAGCGCGCCATCGCCTAATATATTGATATTCAATGTATTTATATTCATCGCCATGCTACTTCTTTCGCCTTGAGTGGCCTACAATGGATCACTAGGCTTCTCACAGTCGACGTGAGGAGAGGTCAGGTGACCGAAGAACGTGCACCCGCCCAGGCCTCCAGCACCTCTTCGGTGCTGGAAGTTCCCAGTTCCACGCTGAAGGGGAACCAAGCCTACGAGAGTCTTCGCCGGGAGATCGTCTCCTGCCGCATTCTGCCCGGCACGCGCTTCACCGAGGCCGAGCTGATGGAGCGCCTCGAAATCGGCAAGGCGAGCTGCCGCATCGCCCTCCAGCGCCTCATCCAGGACGGCGTCGTCGCCTCCATGCCGCGCCACGGCTACCGGGTCACGCCCATCACCGTGAAGGACGTGGAGGAGGTGTTCGCGCTTCGCCTCGTGCTGGAGCCGGTGGCGGCGCGCGGCGCGGCGGGCCGGGTCAACCGCGCCCATCTGGAGCGGCTGGAGCAGGCCTGCCGGGTGAAGCTGACCACCGATGTGGGAAACCAGATCGACTTCTTCCTGGAAGCCAACCGCTCCTTCCACATGGCCATCGCCGAGGCGGCGGGCAACCAGCGCCTGTGCCGCACGCTCTCCGGCCTCCTGGACGAGATGACCCGCCTCGTGGCGCTCGGCTTCGGGGTGCAGGGCATCCGGCCCAACATCGACAGCGACCACAACCTTCTGATCGAGCATCTGGTTGCCGGCCATGCCGACGCCGCGGCGGAAGTGGCTCGGCGCCATGTGGAAACCTTCCGCGACATGACCATGGAGAAGGTGGTGGCGAGCCTGCGGGATTCCGCGGCGCTGCTGCCCGTGGGGCAGGCAACGGGCCTGCTCGTGCCGGCCGCAGGGGGGAGCGGTGAGCGTCGTCAGGCTCGAAAGCATCGGCAAGAGCTTCATGCGGCGCGATGGGGAGCAGCTTGAAGTGCTGCGCAACATCGACCTGGAAGTCCCCGAGCGCTCCATCGTCGCCCTCGTGGGCGCCTCCGGCTGCGGCAAGAGCACCCTGCTCAACATCATTGCCGGCCTGGTCCAGCCGGACCAGGGCAAGGTGCTGCTCAACGACGTGCCCTCGCGGGACTTCCGCGACTGGCGGACCATGGCCTACATGTTCCAGGAAGACCGCCTCTTCCCCTGGCGCACCACCGCGCAGAATGTTGGGCTCGGCCTTGAAGCTTTCGGCGTGCCCCGTGCGGAGCGGCGCGAGCGGGTGCGCAAGGTGCTGGAACTGGTGGGGCTGGAAAAGTTCGCGGATGCCTTTCCCCACGAACTGTCCGGCGGCATGCGCTCGCGCGCCGCGCTGGGCCGCAGCCTTGTCACCGCGCCGGCCATCCTGCTCATGGACGAGCCCTTCTCCAAGCTCGACCCCTCCATCCGCTCCCAGATGCACGACGAAGTCCTGCGGATCGCCGCCCTCAAGGGCATGACCGTGATCTTCGTCACCCATGATGTGGAGGAAGCGGTGGTGCTCGCCGACAAGATCGTGGTCCTGCACCCCCGCCCCGGCCGCGTCCGGGAGACCCGCACCGTCGCCTTGCCCTATCCGCGCAATCCGCTGTCTCCGGAAGTGGCGGAAGACGTGCGGCTCCTGCGGCTCAGCCTTTGAACGGAGCGCGCCTCATGACCCTTGCCCTCTCCGCCGCCCGGCGCACCGCCCAGCAGGCCCGTCAGGAGCGCCGGCTGCGGCTGATCCTCCTGCGGTTCATCCTCGTCGCAGCGTTCTTGCTGCTGTGGCAGCTGGCCTCCCTTGGCACGCCCGCCTTCATCCTGCCGAGTCCGGCACGGGTGTGGCACGCCTGGACCACACTGGTGGAAACGCCGAGCTTTTGGAACGATTTCGGCATCACCTTCTGGCGCATCACCGTCGGCTTCTCCATCGCAGCCGTGGTGGGGGCGGTGCTCGGCATCGTGCTTGGCGCGAGCCGGCTGCTCGGGGAGTTGTTCGAGCCCGTTCTGGTCATCATCAACACGGTCTCGTCCTCCATCTGGGCCATCTTCGCCCTGATCTGGTTCGGCCTGTCCAACTGGACCACCATCTTCGTGGTGTTCATGACCGCCATGCCCCTGATCCTGACCAATGTCTGGCAGGGTACGCGCACGGTGAACCGCGAATACGTGGAACTGGCCCAGACCTTTCGCATGTCGAAGGCGAAGGTGCTGACCAAGATTTACCTGCCCACCATCCTGCCCCTGTTCTTCGCCGGTGCGCGGCTCGCCTTCGGCTTCGGAGCCCGCGTGTCGATCGTGGCGGAGACCCTGGGAGCGTCCAGCGGCATCGGTTACCGGCTGCGGCAGGCGGCGGATCTGGTCCAGACCGATCAGGTCTTTGCCTGGACCTTGACCCTCGTAACTCTGATGATCGCGCTTGAATCCATCGTGTTAAAGCCCATCGAAAGGCACCTGTTCTCCTGGAGGGAGCGCCAATCCGCCTGAGTTCTACATTCTTCAAGCAACGCTGGCGTTACAACTGGAGCCTGATCTATGAAGAAATTTAATATCCTCGCAACCGCGCTCGCTTTTACGTTGTCCATCGGGTCGGCGGAAGCCGCGAAGGTGCGCATCGGCTACTGGAGCTCCGGCGTGAGCCTCGGTTTCGGCTCCTTCCTGGAGGCCGGAAAGTTCATGGAAAAGCAGGGACTTGAGGTCGAATACGTCAAGTTCCCGGACGTGAACGCCCCCACCAAGGCCATGGCTGCCGGGGCCATCGACTTTGCCATCGGCGCCAGCGCCGGCAGCGCGCTTTCCGTCGCCTCCGACGGCCTGCCCATGAGCATCGTGCTCGCGACCCAGGTGGCGGATCTGGACTTCGTGGTGCTGGCGGAGTCGCCGGTGACGAAGATGGAGGACCTGAAGGGCAAGAAGATCGGGATGTCGCCTGCCGGCAGCGCCACGGCGGCGATCACCTCCGCGATCCTCATCAAGAATTACGGCATGGCCGCCTCCGACTTCCAGGCGGTGCCGGGCAACGATTCCCGCCTCGCCCAGTTCCTCGCCCAGAAGGAGATCGATGCAGCGGCGCTGCGCACCGTCACCATCGCGCTCCTGCCCGAACTGAAGATGAGGAAGATCGGCACGTTCCGCGAGGAGTGGAAGAAGATCACCGGCAAGGATGCCCCGCCGGTGCTCGGGGTTGGCCTCATGCGCGATGCCTGGATGAAGGACAATCCCGGCGCCCCGGCCAAGGTGATCGCCGGCATGCGCAGCGCCTTCGAGGCGGGCAAGGCCGACAAGGACGGGGTCGCCAAGGCCCTCATGGCGGCCGGCAACATCCCGGAGGCCGACGCCAAGGCTTATGCGGCGCTGTGGGACGGCATCTACACCGTTTCCATGGAGCCCGCCGACATCGCCTCCCTCAAGGCCGAGTTCGAGGTGTTCAAGAGCGTGGGCGCCGTGAAGGGGACCCTGCCCGACTCCGCCCTGAACGCTGCTCCCTACGAGGCCTCCAAGGCCATCAAGTGACCGCTCGCGACGGTCACCAAACCCTCGGGCCACCCCAGGCGGCCCGCACAACCCAGCAAGAGAGATCTGGAATGCCCAAGACCATGAAAGCCCTGCTGCTGCGGCAGCACGGCGATGTGAGTGATCTCGAGGTGGTGAACGATTATCCCGTTCCCGCCCCCAAGCCCGGAGAAGTGCTGATCCGCGTCGGTGCCTCCTCGTTCAACTATCACGACGTATTCACCGTGAAGGGCATGCCCGGCATCAAGGTGCCGCTGCCCGTCATCATCGGCCTCGACATGGCCGGCGAGATCGTCGAACTGGGCGAGGGCGTCGCCGGCTGGAGCGTCGGCGACCGGGTTCTCGTGAACCCGCTCAATCCCGCCAAGGGGCTGATGGGCGAGATGCTCGACGGCGGCATGGCGGAATATTGCGCGGTCTCCGCCGGCCAGCTCATCAAGATGCCCGGCGACGTGAGCTTCGTGGATGCGGCGGCGCTCCCGGTGGCGTACGGCACGGCGCACCGCATGCTGGTGACCCACAAGACGGTGAAGCCTGGCGACACGGTGCTCATCCTCGGCGCCTCGGGCGGTGTCGGCACGGGCTGCGTGATGCTTGCCAAGGAAATGGGCTGCGAAGTGATCGCGTGCGCCGGCTCCGAAGACAAGATGGCGCGCCTGAAGGAACTGGGCGCCGATCACGTGGTGAACTACCGCACCACGGATTTCTCCAAATGGGCCGTCGAGAAGTACGGCAAGCCCCAGCGCCGCACCCATGAGGGTGGTGTGGACGTGGTCATCAACTTCACCGGCGGCGACACCTGGGCGCCCTCGCTCAAGTGCGTCAAGCGCGGCGGCTCCATCCTCGTGTGCGGCGCGACCGCCGGCCACGATCCCAAGGAAGATCTCCGCTACATCTGGAGCTTCGAGCTGAAGGTCATCGGCTCCAACAGCTTCTACCACGAAAACCTGTCCGCCCTCATGGACATGATCCAGGAGGGACGCCTCAAGCCCGTGGTGGACAAGGTGCTGCCGCTGGAAGAGGCCGCCGAAGGCCTGCGCATGATCCGTGACCGCGAGGTCATGGGCAAGATCGTCGTCACCCCCTGAGAGGCCGCCATGTCTGAAGTTCCCATGACCAAGGAACAGGTGGAAGCTCTGCTCCTGAAGGGCCCGTTCCACCAATGGCTCGGCCTCTGCGTTGAGGAGGTGGGCGAAGGCACCATCCGCATCCGCGCCAAATGGCGGCCGGAATGGGTGGTGAACGCGGAGCGCGGCTATGCCCATGGCGGCATCCTCGCGACTCTCGTGGACCTCACCGCCGACTGGGCCCTCGTGTCGAAGACCGGGCGGGGCGTCCCCACCGTGGACCTGCGGGTGGACTATCACCGCGCCGCCATGCAGCACGACCTCATCTGCGTGGGCAAGGTCATCAAGTTCGGTGGCCAGCTCTGCGTCTCCGAAGCCCAGGTGCAGGACGAGGAAGGCCGGCTGCTCGCCAGTGGGCGCGGGGTCTACATGATCCCACCCAAGGCCTGAGGGGAAAATCCGTGGCCGAACTTGACCATGTGGTGATCAACACCCTCACGGAGATGGACGCGGCCGCGGACCTCTTCGCGGCGCTGGGCTTCCTGCTCACGCCGCGAGGCCACCATTCGCTCGGCTCCATCAACCATCTGATGATGACCGAAGGCGCCTATCTGGAACTGGTGGGCGTGCCCGAAACCGGGCTCCAGCGGCAGGAAGTTCTGGACAGCCCGACCGGCCTCAACGGCCTCGTGCTGAAGACCGGGGACGCGGACGCAACCGCCGCAGCCCTCGCCACGGCAGGCTTCGCGCCGCAGGGGCCGGTGGCCTTCTCCCGCCCCGTCGCCCTCGACGGGCGACAGGAGGAAGCACGCTTCCGCACCGTGCGGCTTCCCCCTGGCACCTTCCCCGGCGGGCGGGTCTATTTCTGCCAGCACCTGACACCGGACCTGGTGTGGCGGCCGGAATGGCTGCTCCATCCCAATGGCTTCTGCGGCATCGATCTGTTCCGGATCGAGAGCCCGGAGCCCGAGGCGCAGGCCGCGCTGTTCGCCCGCGCCTTCGGCGCGCCCGCGGAGCGCAACGGTGCGGACTGGCGGGTACCGCTCACCGCGGCGGAGATCCACGTTGCGCCGGGGTCTGCGGCGCGCTTCGCCACGGCGCGGCTCCTGTTCTCGGACCTCGACGAGATTGCGCGGCGCGCCGGCGCTCACGCCGAAGCCACCTGGGACCAGCAGGGTCCTGCGGAGGGGCGCCTCTCCATCCCCCGCCTGAATGTCAACTTGATCTGTCGGAGCAGACGATGAGCATTCCCCGCAATCTCGGCGATTTCGTCAGCCGGACAGGGGCGGCCGAGCGCCCCCTCATCATCGGCCTCGAATTCGACGGTTCCGCCCGCGTGATGAGCCGTGGCGCGTTCGACGCCTTGGCTGACGCCTTCGCGCGCGGCCTGCTGAAGCGCGGCATCCGGCGCGGCGAACGCATCGCCATCCTCGCCGCCAACCGGCCGGAGTATGTGGCCGTGTTCATGGGCGCCATGCGCGCGGGCATCGTGCCCGTACCGGTCAATTTCAAGTTCCCCGCCACCACCATCGCGCAGGTGATCGAGGATTGCGGCGCGCGGCTCGTGCTGCATGACGCGGAGCGCCTCGCGGCCCTGGCCGGCCGGGCGCCGGGCGTGGCTCGGGTTTCGTTCGACGGCGAGGGCGAGGCAAGCCTGGCTGCCTGGCTCGATCCCGGCCCGTTCGTGCCGCGGACGCCGGAGCCAGGAGAGACCGCCCTCAGCCTCTACACGTCCGGCTCCACGGGGCGGCCGAAAGGCGTGCTCCTCTCCCATGACTCGCACCTCTGGGTGGCGAAGACCCGCATGGAGGAGACCGACCTCTCCGGCGAGCGCGTTCTCATCGCCGCGCCGCTCTACCACATGAATGCGCTGGCCCTCGCCATCCTCGTCTGTGCCAGCGGGGCGACGGCGGTCATGCTGCCGCAGTTCAGGGCAGTGCCTTATATCGAGGCCATCAGCACCCATGGCTGCACCTTCCTGACCGCCGTTCCGCCAATGATCGCCATGATGCTGCGGGAGAAGGAGACACTGGCGCGGGCCGACTTGTCCGGGGTGCGCATGGTGCGCATGGGCTCGGCGCCGGTGAACGAGTCCCTCGCCGGGCAGATCCGCACGCTGCTGCCCAACGCGCGCATCATCAACGCCTACGGCACCACGGAGGGCGGCCCCATCGTGTTCGGCGGCCATCCCGATGGGCGCCCGGCCCCCATGGGCTCGGTCGGCTATCCGCACCCGCAGGTGGCGGTGCGGCTGGTGCACGGCGAGACGCCGGACACCGGCGTGCTGGAAATGAAGAGCCCCGCCATCATGCTCGGCTATCACAACCGGCCCGACGTAAGCTCCCCCATCACGCCCGACGGCTATTACAGCACCGGCGACGTTTTCCGGCGGGACGCGGACGGCTTCCATTTCTTCGTCGGCCGCGCCGACGACATGTTCGTGAGCGGCGGCGAGAACATCTTCCCCGGCGAGGTGGAGACGGTGCTGGAGAGCCATCCGGATGTGCTTCAGGCCTGCGTGGTGCCGGTGGCGGACGAGATCAAGGGACAGAAGCCGGTGGCCTTCGTGGTGCGCCGGCCGGGAGCAAGCCTCGATGAGGCGGCGCTCAAGAGCTATGTGCTGGCCAACGCCCCGGCCTACCAGCATCCGCGCCGGGTGTGGTTCCTGGACCAGATGCTGCTGGCCTCCACCAACAAGATCGATCGCGCCGCCCTGCGCCAGCGTGCAGAGGCCGAATTCAAGCCGGTGACCGCATCATGAACGCCCTGCCGACCATGGAGGCCCGCCCGAAGGCCATTGAGGACCGCGCCTGGGTGGATGAGGCGGTGCGGCGCATAGAGGCGGATATCAACCGCTCGGCCGACACCCATCTCATCCGCCTGCCCCTGCCGGGCGCCCCCGGCATCACGCTTTATCTGAAGGATGAATCGAGCCATCCCACGGGCAGCTTGAAGCACCGTCTGGCCCGCTCGCTCTTCCTCTATGCGCTGTGCAACGGATGGATCGGTCCGAGCACCACCATCATCGAGTCATCCTCGGGCTCCACGGCCATCTCGGAAGCCTATTTCGCGCGCCTGCTGGGCCTTCGTTTCATTGCAGTGATGCCCCGCAGCACGTCGCCCGAAAAGGTGGCCGCCATCGCCTTCGAGGGCGGCGAGCCCCATCTCATCGATGGCTGGGACACGTCCGGCGAGGCGCGCCGGCTCGCCGCCACGCTGGGCGGTCATTACATGGACCAGTTCACCTTCGCCGAGCGGGCAACCGACTGGCGCGGCAACAACAACATCGCAGAATCCATCTTCGACCAGATGGCGCGCGAGCCCCATCCGGTGCCGCGCTGGATCGTCTGCGGCGCCGGAACCGGCGGCACGGCGGCGACCCTCGGCCGGTTCGTGCGCTACCGCAAGTTTGCCACCCGCATCTGCCTCGCGGACCCCGTGGCGTCGGTGTTCCACCGCCATCACGCCGACCGCTCGGTGCGGCAGGTGGCGGCCTGCACGAGCGTGATCGAGGGCATCGGCCGCACGCAGGTGGAACCGTCCTTCATCCCCGACCTGGTGGACCGGACGGTGGTGGTGCCCGACGCCGCCAGCATCGCCGCCGCGCGCAAGGTGAGCGCCCTCATCGGACGGTCCTGCGGCGGGTCCACCGGCACAAACATCATCGCCTGCCTCGCCCTCATCGGCGAGATGACGGCGCGCGGGCAGGATGGCTCCATCGTCACGCTGCTCTGCGATTCCGGAGAACGCTACCGCTCCACGCTCTATGACGACGCGTGGCTCGCCACGCAGGGCTTCGACCTTTCTCAACACAGTGCGCGGCTCGACGCGGTCTTTGGATCGCGCCCATGAGCCGCCGGATCGGGGCACAGATCATGCCGTCCGCCTTCGACTGGGACATCGGCTATCCCTCCCGCCGCCTGCCGGTGTTCGGCAACAATGTGGTGTCGACCTCCCATCCCCTTGCGGCGCAGGCAGGCCTGAAGATGCTCTGGAAGGGCGGCAATGCGGTGGATGCCGCCGTCGCCGCCGCCGCTGCCATGACCATTGTGGAGCCCTGCTCCAACGGCCTCGGATCGGACGCCTTCTGCATCCTGTGGGACGGCGGGCAACTGCATGGCCTCAATGCCTCCGGCTGTGCCCCGCGGGCCTGGACGGCCGATTATTTCCGCGCGAAGTACGGCGCCGATGCCCGCACGCCCCCCATGCGCGGCTGGGACAGCGTGACCATTCCCGGCGCGGTGGCGAGCTGGGTGGCGCTCTCGGAGCGGTTCGGCCGCCTGCCGTTCGCCGACCTGCTGGAACCCGCCATCGAAGTGGCGGAGCGCGGCTATCTCGTCTCCACCAACGTGCAGCACAAATGGACCGCCGCTGCGAACCTGCCCCAGCTCGCGCGTCAGCCGGGCTTTGCCGAGACGTTCCTGCCAAAGGGGCGCGCGCCCCATGTGGGCGAGCATTTCCGCCTCGCAGCCGCCGCGCGCGCCTTGCGTCTTATCGCGGAGACCAAGGGCCGCGCCTTCTACGAGGGCGAGATCGCGCAGGCGCTGGACGCGCACGCCCGCGCCCATGGCGGCGCGCTGACGGTTTCGGACCTCGCCGGCTACAGTGCGCAATGGGTCGAGCCGGTGGCGAAGGACTATCGCGGCTCCACCGTCCACGAGATCCCGCCCAACGGGCAGGGCATCGCCGCGCTCATCGCGCTGGGCATACTCTCGCACTTCGACCTTGCCGGCCTCGGCGCCGACAGCGTCGCGGCGCAGCACCTCCAGATCGAGGCCATGAAACTCGCCTTCGCCGACGTGTATCGCTATGTGGCGGACCCTGCGGCCATGGAGCTTTCGCCCGCCGACATGCTGGACGATGGCTATCTTGCCACCCGTGCCAGACTGATCGACCCCGCCCGCGCCACCCCCTTCGCGCCCGGAAATCCGGTGAAGGGCGGCACCATCTACCTCACGGCCGCGGACGCCTCGGGCATGATGGTGAGCTTCATCCAGAGCAATTACATGGGCTTCGGCTCCGGCGTGGTGCTGCCGGATTATGGCATCTCCCTGCAGAACCGGGGCTTCGGCTTCAGCCTCGACGCGCAAGCGCCCAATGGCGTGGCGCCCGGCAAGCGGCCATTCCACACCATCATTCCCGGCTTCCTCACCCGCGACGGTGCGCCCGTCATGAGCTTTGGCGTGATGGGCGGCAACATGCAGCCGCAGGGGCATGTGCAGACCCTCGTGCGCATGCTGGACTTCGGCCAGAATCCGCAGGCCGCATGCGATGCCCCGCGCTGGCGCTTCGAGCAGGGCCTGACCATCAATGTGGAGGCTGGCGCCGACCCGTCCCTCGTCGATGGCCTGTCCGCCCTCGGGCACGACGTGGCGCCGCTGACCGACAGCTACATGGACTTCGGCGCCGGCCAGTTCATCTGGCGCATGGGCGATCCGTCGCTGGAAGGCTACGCCGCCGCGAGCGACCCGCGCCGCGACGGTCAGGCCGTGGTGGGCTGACGCAGCCAGGAGCGCATCCATTTCGCCAGAATGGGGGGCCGGACTCCCGCCCTGGGAATCCGGGCAGACCATGTGTTGTGAAAGGGTTGGGGTTGCGGCGGGCGGAGGCATCCAACACCCGTTCGATCCGCCCCCGTGACTACGAGCAGGTTGAAACGAATACTCAGGGGACGAAGACCCTCCGGCGGCGGCGGCTCCTGCCGCGCATGGTCCTCCATGATCGCGAAGGCCATCAGCTGGTCGAGGGTTGCCCTGCCGGATCGGGACATCCGCTGTGCTCACAGGCTGTGAGCGACCTGGCGGCAACGGAGATCCTCAACCTAAAAAATTTATCTATCTTGAAAAAATCAATTTTATGTCCTACTGGAGCAATCGTGAGGCATGCCCCGCGGCGCACGCCGCGCGCGCGGCCGAGCGATTACCCGGATCAATATGGGCAGGGAGAGACGCATGAAACTGGCAACGTTCACCACCGGCCAGACGGCGGAAATCGGCCTCGTAAGAGGCGACAGGCTCCTCTCGCTCACCCGCGCGGCGCCGCAGCTGGCGCCGGACATGATGGCGCTGATCGCCGGCTGGGATGCCCTCGAGGCAGAGGTGCGGCGGCTCGATGCTGCCGGCGAGACCCACCTCGACCTGTCCGAAGCGCGCCTCCTCGCGCCCGTGCCGCACCCGCGCAAGATCCTGGCCATCGGCCTCAACTATGCCGACCATGTCGCCGAGAGTGGACTGCCGACGCCGGAGCACCAGCTCTGGTTCGCCAAGCTGCCCAACACCGTGAACGGTCCCTATGACGACGTGCAGATTCCCCTTGCTTCCGACAAGGTGGACTATGAGGTGGAGCTGGTCGCGGTGATCGGCCGGCCGGGTCGCCATATTGCCGCCGCGGCGGCGCCGCAGCACGTGTTCGGCTATTGCGTGGGCAACGACGTTTCCGTGCGCGACTGGCAGATCCAGACGCCCCAGTGGGTGCTGGGCAAGTCGTTCGACGGCCATGGCCCCATCGGCCCCTGGATCACCACGGCCGACGAGATCGGCGATCCTCATCGCCTCGACATCCGCTGCCTCGTGAACGGTGAGCTGCGGCAGGACTCCAACACCCGGCACCTGGTGTTCGATGTGTGGCAGCAGATCGCGCATTTGAGCGAGGCCATGACCCTGGAGCCCGGCGACCTGCTCTTCACCGGTACGCCAGGCGGCGTGGGCTGGGCCATGCAGCCGCAGCAGGTGCTCAAGAGCGGCGATCGAGTGCGGTGCGAGATCGCCGAGCTGGGTGCCATCGAATGCCGCATGGTGCCGGAGGCCGCCCCGGCGGCGCGGCGTGCGTCCAACGCCGCCTGAGGCACCCCGCCTTCGTTTCCGTCGTTCGCCGACGCGCCGTCGGTCGGGGCGGCGCATCCGCCGCCACGCGGGTCAAGATAAAACAGATACCAAGGAGGAAAGCATGCCACTCGTCATGAAGCTCGGATATCTCGAGATCGGCGTCAAAGCGGTCCCGGAGAGCCTCGGTTACTACAACGGCGTCATGGGTGCCGAGCTGACCGAGACCTCGTCGGACGGTACCGCCCACCTCAGCGTCGGCAACGATCACCATTGCCTGGTGATCAAGCCGTCGCAGCAGCCCGGGCTCGGTGCGGTCGGCCTTCAGCTGCGCCCGCCGGTCACCCTCGATGAGGTCGCCAAACGCCTCTCCGACATGGGGATTGCGGTGGACACCCGCAGCGACAGCCGGCCGGGCATGCCCCGCCTTCTCGCCGCCACTTTCCCCGGCGCGCCGGTCTTCGAGCTCTACGAGCACATGGCGGAAGTGGGTCCGCGCACCGACAATGTGGGCTTCTCCCCGAGCCGGCTCGGCCACGTGGCCCTTCTGTCCACGGAGGCCAAGCGCCTGGTGGAGTTCCTCCACGAGGGCCTCGGCTGCTGGACGACCGACTGGTTCGACGACCGCGCCACCTTCCTTACCTGCAATCGCGACCACCACGTGTTCAACGTGCTCGACGCGCCGTTCAACGGGCTGCATCACGTGGCCTTCCAACTGGTGGACGCACGCCACCATTTCGATGCCGCCGACCGCTTGACCATGGAGAAGATTCCGCTGCTGTGGGGCCCGTCGCGCCATACCGCGGGACACAACATCGCCTCTTACCATCGCGCGCCGGAAGGCTCCCTCATCGAGCTCTATTCGGACATGGACGTCTATGTTCCCGAGCTCGGCATTTTCGAACCCCGCGCCTTCCACGAGGATCAGCCTCAGAAGCCGAAGGTCTGGTCCCTGTCCAATCTCTCGGCCTGGCACACGGAGTTCGCCTTCGATCTGGCGCGTGGCTAGAGCAAACGCCGATCAGATTGATCCGACCGGATCAGATCGCGCTCTCAGCATCGCATGTTCGTCCTTTGATGGTCCGCAGCGGGCGCCCCGGTGGCGCCCGTTTTCGTTGGCGGTCCGCAACTCCGTCCGGGCCGCTCGCCGGCGATACCGAGGCGCCATAGAAAAGGGCCCCGCATTGCTGGCGGAGCCCTCTCGGCACGGTGGATCGCCGAAGATCGGGGTCAGTGCGGGGGCATGCCGGCGTGGCTCATGTCATGAAGCGGCCCGGTGCCGATCATCGCCGGGGTGTCGAGGCGCGCGCGCCAGCCGTCAAGAAGCGGGTTCAGGGCCGAGAGTGTCGCCGCCCCGCCATAGGAATAATAGTCCGGCCGCATGAGCACCGCCACGCAGCCCAGCTCGTCGAAATAGCGGCCATAGACCCCTTCCACATCCCGGAGGTCGGAATCCGCTCCGAAATGGGCGATGACGCCGCCCCTGGCTGCGAGGGCCGCGCGGTTTTCCGCCGAGAGCTGGACCAGCACGCCGGCGTCCTTCGCCAGCAGGACGAAGCCCGAGCCCACCACATCGTCGAACAAACCGCTGCGGCCGCCCAACTTCACCACCCCCTGGGGGACCAGCAGGCCGGCACCCGGGGCCTCCGCATCCCAGACGCCAAGGCCCAGCTGGGGCTTGGGCGGCGGCGGCGCGCGGTATTCGGGATCGGCGCATCCAGCCGTCATCTCCCGGTCGCGCGCTTGCGCCTCCATGGGGTCGGAGATGCAGATGACCTTGCCGAGTTGAACGGAGAAACGGATCAATTCCTGAACGTGGCCGCCACGTTCGGGCCCGTAGCTCTCCAGGAGCCCTTCGCCGCCTGCGCCGCGCAGGATGAGGTCGAGCCGCCAGGCCAGCCCCAGCGCATCGCGCATGCCGCTGCACATGCCCTGGCCGGCGAACGGCGGCATCAGATGGGCGGCGTCTCCGGCGAGCATCACGTTGCCGGCGTTCCAGGACCTGGCCCACTGGCCACGGAACGTATAGACTGCGTGGCGCTCCAGCACCGCGTTCTCCGGGGTGATGTCCCAGGGCGCGAGGAGCCGCCAGGCGACCTCGGCGCGATTCATCTCCCACGGCTCCTCACCGGGCAGCAGCATGAATTCCCAGCGCCGACGGCCCGGTCCGCCTGGGACCACGGTGGTGGGCCGGCGCGGATCGCACAATTGCCAGCATTCCGGCTCCCACAGCCGCTGCGTCTGGGGAAGCGCATCCACCACCAGCCAGTTGAAGGCGAAGCCGAGGTCCTCCATCTCGATGCCCAGCCAGCGGCGCACGAACGAATTGGCGCCGTCCGCCCCGACGAGGTAGCGCGCCCGCACGCGGCTGCGCGCACCGCTGGCCACCCATTGCCCGTCGCGCACGACGCCCTGCTCCAGGTCGACCAGCACGCCTTCCCCGTCCTGCGACAGGCCGGTGGCCGACCAGCCCTGCCTCACGACCACAGAGGGCTGGGCCTTCACATGGCGGTCCAGCACCTGCTCGAGCTCCGGCTGGGCGAAGAAGTTGGCGGCGGGCCAACCGCTCAGGCCATGGCCGCTCCAGTCGAATTTCAACAGCAACTGGTGGTCGGCGTTCCGCCATTCATAGTCGTTGGGACGGTGGATGATGCGGTTGACGTCGGCCATCACGCCGGCGCTCTGGAGGATGCGGCCGACCTCGTCGTCGAAATGCACGGCGCGTGGCAGAGGGTAGAGATTGGGCCAGCGGTCGCACACCAACACCCGATGCCCCTGGCGCGCCAGCAACAGCGCCAGGAGTTGCCCTGTCGGCCCGTACCCGACGATGGCGACATCCGCCGTTTCCAATTCCGTCATGTTCGTTTCCTCTCCTGTTCCTTGATGGGTGTGGCGTTCACCATGTGGCGCGCAGGCGCCCCGTCAGTCGCCTTCCAGCCGCACGAGCTGCTTGCCGAGGTTCCGGCTGGTCAGCAGCCGCAGGAAAGCATCCGGCATGCTTGCGATGCCTTCGGCGATATCGAATTTGGAGTGGATGCGGCCGGCCTCGTACCAGCGTCGCAGCCGCGCCCGACCGGCTTCGTGCCGGGCGGCGTAATCGGAGAACAGGAAGCCGCACACGGTGGCGCGCGCCACCAGGATCTGCCGCAGGAAGCGTGGCCCCGTGTCCGGCGCGCCGAAGGTATCGGCGAGGCTGGCGGTCCCGACCACCACCACCCGCGCATCGAGCGCCAGATTCTGCATGGCGGCGTCGTGGATGGGACCGGCGGTGTTGTCGAGGAAGAGGTCCACGCCCTGCGGGCAGGCCTCGGCCACGGCGGCGGGCAGATCGGCGGCGGCGCGATAGTCGATCACCGCATCATAGCCCGCCTCCCGGCACCACGCGGCCTTCTCGGCGGAACTCGTCACCGCCACGGCGCGGCATCCGGCGAGCTTCGCCAGTTGCCCGGCGATCTGCCCCACCGATCCGGCGGCGGCGGAGATGAGCACGGTGTCGCCGGCCTTCATCGCGCCGGCGTCGAACAGGGCGAAATAGGCGGTGAGACCATTGAGGCCGAACAGATCGAGCCAGTAGGGCAGCGGCGCCAGCGCCGGATCGATCCGACGGACGTCGCCCGGCGAGAGCACGGCATATTCCTGCCAGCCGAAGGCGAAGTCGGCCACCACCAGGTCGCCGGCGGCAAAGCCCGGCGATCGCGACTCCAGCACCCGGCCGACGGCCCCACCCACCATCACCTCGCCGAGGCCGACGCCGGCCGCATAGTTGGGTTGCGGTGAAATGCGCCCGCGCATGTAGGGCGCGACATCGAGGTAGAGGGCTTTGACCAGCAGATGCCCGGGCGCCACCTCCGGCGCCTCGGTCTCCACCAGCTCCCAGTTCGAGGCTTCGGGACGGCCGCTGGGAAACGATATGAGCCGCCACTGCCGGTTTTTCACCATCTGCACCTCCCAGATCTCCCGAGCCGATGGGGCGACATCGATGGCGCATGGATGGGGCCGGCGATGGCGCAGGTAATGATGACCTTGTTCACGATTTCTCCTGTGCAGCTCGCTCTTGCTTGCGACGTCCGTCGCCGCGGCATGCCCGGCGCGCTAAGGAACCTTCACGGGCAGCATGAATTGGAGCCAGAAGCGGTCACCTTCGGGCCGGTTTCCGGTGCCGAACTCATGCTGCCATTTGAGGCCGATGGCGCCGCTGGGACCGCCGTAGGAAATCTGCGGGCCCACCGCGAAGCCTTGCTGGCGGAAGCCGTCGAGATAGACGACCCCGTCCAGCTGATCGTCGCTGAACTGCTTGATGATATAGCCGCCCAGCCCGATGGCGAGCCCCGGGATCTTGTCGAAGGCATGCCAGTTGGCGCCCCAATCGAGAAAGAACAGGGAGCCCGAGCTGTAGCCGGTGTCTTGGTTCTTACTGTGAAACTCGACACCGATGGCGCCCGAAATGTCGAGGGTCGGCATCGGCAGCCAAGTGAAGGTCGTGTGGGGATTGAAGGTGTAGAAATTGTTCGAGGTGGGTCCCCCGGTGGGTACAAAAACATCAAACGCGGCGTAGCCGAAGAAGGTTCGATCGGCGTTCGACCAGCCGATATCGACAGGTTGCAGGGTGATGTCGCCGAATCCGAAGTTGCCCTGGGAACCGAACACCGTGCCCACATCCGCATTCATCACCGGCACGACGATGCCCGACGCCAGCCGGAACGGCCCGAGGTCCACATCCCACGTGTGGAACAGGCGCCCGGCATTGACGGCCACATTGGCGCTGAAGCCGGGAACCGAGCTGGTCCCCTGGCTGTTGGTGAAGGCGTCGGCGGTGTAATAGACGGCGTAATTCTGGTACCAGGTCTCGCCCGGTCCCGGCATGGCGCCCGCCATGATGGTATTGACCCCGATGGGATAGGCGATGGCCCCGTTCTCTGTGGCGTGCGACGTCGCGGCTGCGACCAGTGCGGCGACGGTGGCGCAGGCGCCAAGAAGCCTCCTCGACATGGATGGCGATCTCCCTGAAATTTGTTGTTTTGATTGGATTCTGAGGAGCAGTCAGGCGGCCGGTTTCGGCATGCCCTCCGGCGCCCCGCGGGTGACGAGCCGCGGCGCCGTTTCCTTCAGGGCGAGGCACACCAGGAAGCCGGCAAACACCGCTCCGGCCGCCAGATAGAGAATGGACGCGATGCCGAAGTGGTGCGCGACCGTGCCGGCGATGATGGGCGCGATGCCGCCGCCGAAGATCTCGCCGGTGCCGACCACGATGCCCGATGCGGTCGTCATCAGGGTCGCTGGCACCGCCTCCACGCTCAATGGCCCCACGGTGAGGCAGATGAGCGCGAAGTTGAAAAAGCTGGTGCCGAACAGTGCGAAGAAGAGCCAGCCCGGCTCGGCGCCGGCATTCATCAGCAGCACCAGGAAAGCGAGGGTTCCGAGGGCGGAGGCGATCATGATCGGCTTGCGGCCGAGACGATCGGACAGCCACGGCATGAGGATGGTGCCGAGCGCGGCGCCGAAGCCGATGCCCGATACCACGAACCCCATGGACGGGACGTCGAGCCCGATGTGGTCGGTGAGGTAACTGGGCATCAGGGCGCTGGTGACAATGAGGCAGGTGAGCCAGCACGGCATGGCCAGCATGTTCAGCGGCACGTTGCGATACTTGAACACATCGCTCCAGCGGTGGGCGGAGGCATCGTGGGTGGCGGTGTGGATGGCGGCGACCTTCGGCGGCACATCGCGCAGCACCCGGTAGGCGAGGAACGCCACCAGGAAGCCGGGTGCGGCGACGAGCAGGAAGATCCAGCGCCAGTCGACGATCTGCAGCAGCTGGGTGACGAGAACGGGCGTCAGGCCGAGGCCCAGCAGCGGCAAGGTGGCCTGCTGGATGCCGAGATTGAGCCCATGGCGCGTCGGATGGGATGCTTCCAGGGTGGCGGTGATGCTGGCCGGAGTGAAGGCCCCCTCCGAGAAGCCCATGAGCGCCCGGAACACGATGAGCCCGCCAACCCCGCTCGCAAGGCCACTGGCGCCGGCCAGCGCCGAAAACACGATGAGCGAGCCGATGATGACCTTCCGGCGGCCGATGCGATCGGCGAGGTTGCCCATGAACAGCGCGGCGATGCCCCAGGCGATGGCGAGGCTTCCGGCGATATGACCAAGATCCTGATAGTTGAGATTGAGATCTTTCATTATGGCCGGAAACATCGGCATGATCATGAAACGGTCGATGCCGACGATTCCAAAGCCCATGGAAAGCAGGGCGACCGCCTTCCACTCATAGCCCTGGCCTGGCTGCACTTTGGCCATGGTCTTCCTCCCCGTATTTGTGTCTTTTTATGCCGCCCGATGAAGCGGTGAGCGCCGACGCCGATGGCGTTGCGCCCAACGTCCCACCCGCCCCGACCATCCGCTTCGCCATGGCGGCGGATTGATATTGATGACAAAAATAAATGAGTCAATAAAAAATCAATTTTATAACCTTGCCGCGTCGACGCGGGCGGAAGCGGGCGCGGGCCGCCTGCACGCCGTCCAAGAGGCTGTCGCGGCCCACCAAACAATCGCCGGCCCACAAACATATTATTGATTTATTTTAATAAAATTGATTATGATGCGCACCGTGCGAGTGGTGAAGGGGAAGATGATGACGCAACCGGCGCAGCAGGGCTCAACCAGCCTTGCCGAAGAGGTCTATGCGACGATGCGTGCGGACATCCTGTCCTGCCGGCTATCGCCCGGCATGAAGCTGAAGATCTCCGAATTTGCCGAGCATTTCTCCACCGGCCTTGCGGCCGTGCGCGAGGCGCTGTCGCGCCTGAGCGCCGAAGGGCTTGTCACGTCCGAGCCGCAGAAGGGGTTCCGGGTGGCGCCCGTGTCGGCGGACGATCTTATCGACCTCACCAAGGCGCGGCTGCATGTGGAAGAGGAATGCGTGCGCCGCTCCGTCACCCTTGGCTCGCTGCAATGGGAAGGCGAGCTCGCGGCCGCCTTCCACCAGCTCGATCGCACCCCCCTGCTGGCCCCTGATGGGCAGCGGGTCAGCGATGAGTGGGAACGGCTCCACCAAGAATTCCATGAGGCGGTGGCATCGGCTTGCGATTCCCAATGGCTCCTGCGCATCAGAAGGCAGTTGTCGGAGCATGCGGAGCGCTATCGCCGGCTTTCCGGCCCGATCGACCGCTTCACCCGCAATGTCGCCATGGAGCACCGCGCCCTGTTCGAAGCCGCCATGGCCCGCGACCCCAACACCGCCGCCAAATTGATCGTCGCCCATCTCCGTGAAACGACACGCATTCTGCTCGAGGCCGCGAGCGGCAACGCCGAGGGCGCGAGCGCGCCGAAGGTGGCGCGCCGCCCCACCCGCAAGGCGCCGCCATCCGAAGGCCGCCGCAGCCGGATGGCTGCTGCCCGGGAACAGTGAGATACGCAAGGTGTCCGTCGCGGGATCTCGATGCTGCGTCGCCAGTCGTCACCAGAATCGCAACTGTATTGGGAGACTTCTATCGCCCACTTCAGGTCGCAAAGCTCCACCGACACCAGAAGGTCTACACTTCGCTATCGACCCGATTCTGAATGAGGCTCGACCGCATGCAGCTTCCAGCCGGGTGATCTGCCGGCTGACGGCCGGGGTGTGACATGGAGAAGATCTGCCCCGAACCGATCCCTCCCGTACGACAGCCAGGAGATGGCGAAGACCGCGTTGATCGAGGGACTCGATCAGGGCCGGGCCAATCGGCTCCGGCACCTGCCTTCTCCAATCGCATTCGCAGAGTGGTTTCGCCTGACGCCGCCAGCTAGCCGCTCGCAGGCCGCGCAAAACGGCGGGCGCCTGCGGAGAGCCCGACACGGCCAGATCGCTCACCCAGGTCCCACCACAAGCCTGCGAAGCCCCGAACACCCTGCCGAGCAACTTCGATCAGCAGGTGCTCGTCGGCACCGTGCTGTTTGCAGCCGTTGTGGCCATGCGGGATCCAAACTAAGGGAACCGACAGGACGTCCTGGAAGACATCCCCCGGCATGCCGCCGGACACCTGCGGAATGACTTGGCTCGGAATGCCCAACGATTCGGTGAAGCTGCGCGCTACGAACTCAACCCACTCGTTCGGAAGTGGCTTGGCGCTCGCGGGCATCCCGATCCGACCATTCTCAATGCGCACGTCTTGGAAGCCGGCAGCGTCGAGATGCCGGCGTAGCGCAGGAACGATGATCTCAGGGTCGGTGCCGGGAACGTAACGGATCTGGCAATGAGCAATGGCATCGGGTGCCACCGCGTTCATGGGCTGCTCGGATTTTCCCGATAACATCGACAGGACGATGAAGCTGTTCCAGGCGTACAATTTCTCCGCCGGCGACAGAGCGGGCTCGCCCCAGTCCGGTTCTATCCTGGCCGCGTCCGTTCCGGGGTCGAGCGGGCAGCCCTCCAGCATGGAGCGAATACGATCCGGCAAGGGCGCCCCGCCTTCGGGCAGCCAGTCGCGCACCAGGATGCGTCCATTTCGATCGCAAATCGCTGCCAGCGCGTGTGACAGCACGATAGCCGGGTCGTCCGTGAGGCCGCCCCAATGGCCGGAGTGCACGCCGCCCTTGCGTGGCGCGACGATCAGGTCGAAATGATAGTTGCCGCGCGAGCCCGCGGCGATCGTGGGCATTCCCGGGGAACCGCGTGGCCCATCGCTGGCGATGAATACATCGGCCGCAAGCCGCTGGGCATTGACCTGAACGAACTCTCGCAGGCCGATGGAGCCGCGCTCTTCTGCCATCTCCAGCACCAGCGTCACGTTGAAGCCCAAACGTCCGTCTCGGGCCTGAAGCACGGCCTCCAGAGCGAAGAGGTTGATGACATGCTGGCCCTTGTTGTCAGCCGTTCCACGACCGTACCAGCGGTCGTGACGCCTCTGGAGCGCCCACGGGACCAGCCCCTGGCTCCACTCCCCGTCCATGCCGAGCACCCCGTCGCCATGGCCGTAGGTGATGACCGTCGGCAGTTCCGGGCTCTCGATCCGCTCCAACAGAAGGATTGTGCCGCCGCCCCGCGCATTGGGGTGAACTTCGGAGCGGAATCCCATCCCTGACAGCCAGGGGATGATGCCGCCGATGAGGTAGCGTTCGAGCTCCGGCTCGAGGGCCGGGTCTTGGGAACAACTTGGAATCGCCACGAGCTGTGCAAGCCGGTCTTCGAAGCGGCCTGAGGCGAAGGAGGCGTCCGCCAGGGCGATGGCGTCACTGCGGGTCATGTCGCTTTCCTGAATGCGGTCATCTCTTGGGAGAGGAAGCCCACCAACCGGTCGACCGACGTCGGCAGCCTTCGTTGAGCGCGAACGATCAGATGTGCACTGGCCTGAACGAGGAGGCTATCGGTCAGGGGTACGCACTTCACCTCGCTCCAGCTCCGTCACGACGGAGAACTTGGGCAGGAAGGTCACGCCGAGACCGGATGTCACGAAACGGCGCAGGACTTCAATCGAGCTCGCTTCAAGAAGGGGAATCAGAGCGACGCCGCTATCCGCCGCCACCCGCCCAACCAATTGCCGAACACCGTGTCCCTTTGCCAGCAGGCCGCATGGAAAATCGACGCACTCGCGCAGAGAAATCTCGTCGCGCTCTCCAAGCGGGTGTCCTTTGGGCGTGACGAGGTAAAGCGACTGCCGTGCTATCGCCGCCGACCTGATGCGCGTGTCTATCACCGGGTTATAGCAGCTCCGATGTCGGCATCGCCATTGGTAATGGCGTCGAGCAGCGAAGGTTTCGATCGAGAGCCCGCGCGGGGCCGGTCCCTGGCCGCAGATCACGTGCTGCCGACCGGTTGCGGCGTGGTGGAGGATAATCGGGATCTCGCCTCCTGGTCCGTTGAGATGGGGCTCGGCAACCTGGAGCATGAACCCCGCCGCGACGGCGGCGTCGAGGCATTGCCTCCCCGCTCGAGCACCGCTATGGCCACTTGGCTGGCGAGCCAATGGGTGCTGCATGCCATGCCGAACGTGCCGGCGGTCTCAGGTCGGGTCGTGAACATGATACGGGACCGCCACTTGAGAGAGGGGCGCCCTGCGCGTGCAGGTGATGGCGCATATGAAGAGGGGGCCGGCGACGCCATGCGCAGCCAGCCCCCTGGTGCGTCGAACGATCGCTCGACGATCACTCAGGTGCGTAACCGAAGCTCACCGGAGAGTTCGCGGAGGTCTCGACCCAAACGCTCTTGGTCTGGGCATAGGCCATCAGCGCCTCCCTGCCGGACGAGCGACCGTAGCCACTGCCGCCGAAGCCACCGAACGGCGACATGACGCTGATGGTCTTGTAGCCATTGATCCAGAAGGTCCCCGCGCGGACGGCAGCAGCCACGCGATGAGCGCGCGCAACGTGGCCTTCCGACCCCACATCGTGCTTGGCGACCCGAGCAAGGAGAACTGGGCCCTCGACTCCGCCGCCAGCACTTATGCCAACGTGATGATCGACGCCTGCCGGACGGCTGGCTTCGAACCGCGCGTGAATGCGCGCTGCAACAGCTTCGAGGTGGTCCGCGCCCTCGTGCGCTCGGGTTGCTCAATCTCGATCACGCCGAAGCTTCGGGCACACGATTGCGATGGCGGTCTGGTTCTGAAGGCGACCAGACCCCGTATGGTACGGCAGCTTTCAATTGCATATCGACGCGGCGAGACGCGCAATCCGTCGATAGCTGCATTCATAGCTCAGCTGCACGCAGCGGTAAGAGTTTTCCCTGCCGATTGACAAAAATGGGCGATCATCGTCCCGTCACCGTAGTCATCGCTTATACAATGCACTCGTGGTGTGTCCCAGCATGGCGCATAGGTATTTAATCCAGAATTTTGATGGTCTGCAGAATTTAATGGTGCGCAGGAATGGAAAGATGCGCGACGGGCTAGGTTCTGCACGGGTGGCCGCGCTCACGGAAGCCAGGGTTTCGACGGACAGCTCGAACACGCTGGCTTGATGCCGCCGCCAAGATCTTTCCCAGGCGCATGTGGGGCGAGTTCATCGAGAATGCCCACGCTATTCCCGAGACCCATGCCTTTTCAGTGGAGCTGCGCCTGCGCCGCGCTGATGGAGCGGAGGAGATCCACGCCCTCGCGTTCGAGGAGCATGACCATGCCCATATGAATCTGGGCGACGAGGACGACGCCCACGCGCGCGCCCACGCTGCCGATATCGGCGATCGCTTTGCCGGCCGCCCGGTGACGACCTGGCAGATCATCGTCTTCGGATTGACGGGCGGGCGGATCCCCTGCCCGGCGGCGATCACCGTGCTGCTGATCTGAATGCAGCTGAAGGCCTTCAGCCTCGGCTTCGTCCTGGTCCTGTGCTTCAGCATCGGCCTTGCACTCACGCTGGTGTCGGCCGGCGTGCTCGCCCGGCGCGCGCCCCTATGCCTCCGCCGTCCTGATCCTGATGGTCGGCCTTTATACCGGCTGGCTCGGCTGGCATGGCCTCGGGTCGGCGCACGCCCCATCGGCGGGCAACGCCGCGCGGGCTCAGATCCACACGTCATGAGACGCACGGCTGCCCGCCGATGCCGCCCACCGTGTCGGTGAGCGCCGTGGCCGGCAGGTTGATCACGCGCTCCCGGCTGCCTCGGATCCGATGGAAACAGTGATTTCCGGCCGAGATCATCAGGCCGACGAGGGATGGCGAGAACTCAGGAGCCGAGTGCCAGCCCGGTGCATGGTCACGGCGCGATGCGCGGCGGCTGGCCCTCCTCCCGATCGCGCACGATCCGATCCCACAGGTTTTCCGCGGCGATGGAGAGCGCGCGGTCGCGCCGACGGATCATGAACAGCGGGCGCACCGCGCCGCGGTTCGAGAGCGGCACCGCAACCAGATCCTCGCGCAGGCACAGGGGCAGGGCCGATTCCGGCACCAGGCTGATGCCGAAGCCCGCCGCCACCAGCCCCGCCACCGTGCCGAACTGCGCCACCTCGAAGCCGCTGTCGCGCACCTGCGCGTCGATGAGGAGAGGCTTCAGGTGCTGCCAGACGCTGCCGGTGCGCACCGTGTGGATCATGTCCCGGCCCTTAAGGTCCCTGAGGCTCACCTTGGCGCGCTTCGCCAGCGGGTCGCCGGCGCGGCACAGCACGAGGAAATGCTCATGGAACAGGAGGTGGGACGCGAACTCCAGGTCGTTGCCCTGCTGGGCGTTGAGGCCGAAATCCACCTGTCCCTGCAGCACCAGGTCGAGGCAGCGATCGGCCACCACATCGTGCAGGCTGAGCGCGATGGCGGGATGCTCGCGCCGGAACACGGCCAGCAGTGCGGGCAGCCACGCGGAGGCCATGGACGGCGGCGCCGCGATGGCAACGCGTCCGACCCTGAGGCTCGCCCGCCGCTTCAGCTCATCCACCGCCGTCTGCATCTCGCCGGCGATGCGCCGGGCGCCGGCGGCGAACACTTCGCCCTCCGCGGTCAGGGTCACCGTGCGGGTGTCGCGGTCGAACAGGCGCACGCCCACCACCTGCTCCAGCCTGGCGATGGCCTGGCTGAACGCGGAGGGCGACATGTGGCAGCGCTCCGCCGCCACCGAGAAGCGCCGCGCCTCCTCCAGCGCCAGGAACGCGTCAATCAACCGGCCGGACAGGTTCATGAAGCAAAGCCGCATAATTGTTTGGATAATTCCATTTAACTTGTGGCGCGCGCCGCGGCAATCTCCGCCGCGGAGGACATTTGGGCATGGAGACATTGGCCATCGGCTGCGGCGCGGGCTTTTCGGGCGACCGCGTGGATGCGGCGGCGCCGGTGGTGCGCACCCTCATCGCGCGCGGCGGTCCGGCCGCGCTCATTTTCGAGACCCTCGCCGAGCGCACCCTCGCGGCGGCACAGCTCGCCCGGCGCGCGAACCCGGACAAGGGCTACGAGCCGCTGCTGGAGATGACCCTGCGCCCGGTGCTCGCGGACTGCCTCGCGCACGGCATCACCATCGTCGGCAATTTCGGCGCGGCCAATCCCGGGGGCGCCGCCCGCGCCGTCGCGGAGCTGGCGCAGGAACTCGGCCTCGGGCGCCCGCGCATCGCGGTGCTGGGAGGCGACGACCTGTCCGAGGGCGAGGGCCGCGCCCGCGTCGCCGCGAGCCTCGGCAACGCCTTCGACGCCGACCGCTTCGTCTGCGCCAACGCCTATCAGGGCGCATTCGAGATCGCCGACGCTATCCGCGCCGGGGCCCAGGTGGTGGTCACCGGCCGCGTCGCCGATCCCTCCCTCACCCTCGGCCCGGCCATCGCCCACTATGGGTGGGGCCGCACGGACTGGGACCAGCTCGCCGGGGCGACCATGGCGGGCCACCTGCTGGAATGCGGGGCGCAGGTGTCCGGCGGCTATTTCGCCGATCCCGGCCGCAAGGAAGTGCCGGGCCTGGAAGACGTGGGCTTCCCCATCGCTGAGATCGCGCCGGACGGCAGCACCGTCATCACCAAGGCGGACGGTACCGGCGGCCTCGTCAGCGCCATGACGGTGAAGGAGCAACTGCTCTATGAGCTGCACGACCCGGCCGCCTACATCACCCCCGACGTGGTGGCCGACATCACCGCGGCGGACGTGGAGGAGCTGCGGCCTGGGGCGGTGCGCCTGTCGGGCGTGCGCGGCCACCCCCGCACGCCGACCCTGAAGGCCAATGCTTTCTTCGACGGCGGCTGGTTCGGCGACGCCGAGATCTCCTATGCTGGCCCCAACGCCGAGGCCCGCGCCCGCCTCGCCATGGAGGTGATGCGCCGGCGCCTCGGCGACGTGCTGACCCTGCGCTTCGACCTGATCGGCGTCCTCAGCGTGCTCGGCGACGATGCCGGCGCCATGCTGGCCGCGGTGCCCCCGGCGGAGCCACGGACGTGCGGCTGCGGGTGGCGGCGCGCACCGACGACGAGGCGCTCATCGATCGCCTGCATCGCGAGGTCACCGCCCTGTGGACCGGCGGGCCGGCGGGCGGGGGTGGGGTACGCACCGCCAAGCGACGGCGGCTCACCATGCGCTCGTGCCTCGTGCCACGGGAGGCGCTGCCCGCCTCCTTCACCTTCGCCGCCTGATCCGGAGAGGCCCATGGACCGGCGCACGCTCTACGACATCGCCCACGCCCGCACCGGCGACAAGGGCAACCATTCCAACATCAGCCTCATCGCCTACCGGCGCGAGGACTGGGACCTGCTGGTAGCGCAGGCGAGCGAGGCGCGCGTCGCCGCCCATTTCGCCTACCGCCGGCCGAGCAGCGTCACCCGCTACCTGCTGCCCCGCCTCGCCGCCATGAACTTCGTGCTGGAGGACGTGCTGGATGGCGGGGTGAACGATTCCCTCGACCTGGACATGCACGGCAAGGCCCTGTCCTTCCACCTGCTCACCCTGCCCATCGCGTAACGCCGCCCAAAGTCAAAAAACAACCGGAGGAAATGCCATGAAGGCCCTGAGACTGCTGAAGGGGCTCGCCGTCTGCGCGGCCCTCGCCTGCGCCGCGTCGGCGGCCCTCGCCGAGACCTGGCCGATGCGAACGGTGCGGTTCGTGGTGCCGTTCCCGGCCGGCACCGCCACCGACCTTGCCGCCCGCACCGTGGGACAGGAGCTGCAGGTGAAGCTCGGCCAGCCGTTCGTGATCGACAACCGGCCCGGTGCCGGCGGCTCCATCGCGGTGATGGAGGTGGTGCGTGCCGCGCCCGACGGCTACACGCTGCTGTTCTCCTCGAACTCGGCCATCTCTTCCAACGTCGCCCTGTTCAAGAGCCTGCCCTACGACCCGAACCGGGATTTCACCCCCATCGCCGGGGTGGGCTTGAACGCGCTGGTGCTGATGGTGAAGGGGGACTTCCCGGCCAAGGACCTCGCCGGCTTCATCGCCCATGCCAAGGCCCATCCCGGCAAGCTGACGGCCGGCTACGGCTCCTCCAGCTCGCAGGTCTCCATCTCCATGCTGGCGCGCATGGCCGGCCTCGACGTGGTCAGCGTGCCCTACAAGGGCATCACCCAGGCGGTGAACGACCTTCTGGGCGGGTCCATCGACTTCACCTTCGTCGACATCGGCAATGCCATAGCCCAGGCCAAGCGCGGCGCGCTCCGCGGGCTCGCGGTGACGTCGCTGGCGCCGAACGCGCTGGAGCCGAGCTGGCCGCCCGTCGCCACCACCCTGCCGGGCTACGACATCACCGCCTGGTTCGCCGTGGTCGGCCCCGCCGGCGTGCCGGCGGACGTGGTGAACAAGATCCACGCCGACATCAGCCGGGTGCTGGCCGCCCCCGAAATGACGGAGAAGTTCGGCGCCATCGGCCTCGTGCCGCAGGCCATGGGGCCGGTGCAGCTCAAGGCCTTCATCGCCGACGAGATCGTCACGTGGCGGCGCCTTGTCAAGGAAGCCAATATCGAGCCCCAGTGAGGGGCGCCCCGGAAAGAGAAAAACCATGAGCAAGGTGATGCTGGTGACCGGCGCCAGCCGGGGCATCGGGGCGCAGATCGCGCTGCTCGCCGCGCGGCAGGGCTGGAGCGTCGGCGTGAACTACCACCGCAGTGCCGACGCCGCGCTGGAACTGGTGCGCGAGATCGGCGCGGACGGCGGGCGGGCGGTGGCGCTGGCCGCCAATGTGAGCCGCCCGGAGGAGGTCGAGCGCATGTTTGCCGAGCTCGACCAGGCGTTCGGCCGGGTCGGCGCCCTCATCAACAACGCCGGCGTGCTGGCGAGCTTCCGCCTTGCCGATGCGGCGCCGGGGCAGCTGGAAGAGGTGTTCAGGGCCAACGTCTTCAGCGCCTATTATTGCGCGCGGGAAGCGATCCGGCGCATGTCCACCCGGCACGGCGGGCCGGGGGGCGCCATCCTCAACATGTCGTCCGTGGCATCGCGGCTGGGCGGGCTCGGCGGCGGCACCGCCTATGCCGGCTCGAAGGGCGCGATCGATTCCTTAACGCTGGCGCTGGCCAAGGAGGTGGGCGGCGAAGGCATCCGCGTGAACGCGCTGCGGCCGGGCCTGATCGAGACAGAGATCCATTCCGTGCATGGCGGCCTCGACCAGATGCGCGCGCTGGCGCGGCAGTCCGTGCCCCTCGGACGGTCGGGCACGGCGCAGGAGGTGGCGGAGGTCGCCCTGTGGGCCGTGTCGGAGGGCGCCTCCTATGTCCACGGCACCTGCATCGACGTCGCCGGCGGACGATGAGAGCGGCGGCCTGCCACATGCGCCGCGCTCACTGTTCAACCGCAATTGCAAGGGCGTCGATCCCGCCACGGTGACCACCCCGCTGTCGTGCCGCTGATGATTGACATCTCGGCCGTCGAGAGCCGGCGCCGCGCAATGAGCGTTGCGACCGGTTGCAACGGCCTCCGGACCGAAGCATCCCCCGAGCCGCGGCTCTTCGGGGGTGCGCGGCGCTACCGGTCATCATCATCGCCTGCAATTTCGGCCGCAGGCTGAAGACCCTCGAGGGTCCGCGCGTCGCCGCCGTTTGGCCTTGGACGCGGGTATTGGTCCAGGGCCCGCCCCCCGTGAGTTGAATTCGCTGCGGTGGAGCCTTATGCGTGGACGTCATGGACACCCGAGCCGACGCCGAAAAACCCTTGAATTCGCTGCCCTGCCACCGGCCGACGTCCGCCAAGGCGGCGCCGTTCCTGCCGATGAGCCGCGCCGAGATGACGGCGCTCGGTTGGGACGCCTGCGACATCGTGCTGGTGACGGGCGACGCCTATGTGGATCATCCGAGCTTCGGCATGGCCATCATCGGCCGGCTGCTCGAAGCCCAGGGCTTCCGGGTCGGCATCATCGCGCAGCCCGACTGGCAGTCGGCGGAGCCGTTCAAGGCGCTGGGCAAGCCGAAACTGTTCTTCGGCGTCACCGGCGGCAACATGGACTCGATGGTCAACCGCTACACGGCGGACCGCCGGCTGCGCCACGACGACGCCTACACCCCCGGCGGGGAAGGCGGCCGGCGGCCGGACCGCTCAACCATCGTCTACACGCAACGCTGCCGCGAGGCGTTCAAGGACGTGCCGATCGTGCTCGGCGGCATCGAGGCGTCGCTGCGCCGCATCGCGCATTTCGACTACTGGTCGGACAAGGTGCGCCGCTCGATCCTGGCGGACGCCAAGGCGGATCTGCTGGTCTACGGCAACGCCGAGCGCGCCATCGTCGAGGTGGCGAACCGCCTTGCCGCCGGTGAGCCGCCGCGCGATCTTGATTCCATCCGCGGCGTCGCGCTGTTCCGCCGTGTGCCTGAGCACTATGCGGAACTCCACGCCGACGATCTCGATTCCGCCGACGAGGGGGCCGCCCGCCGGCCCGGCGACGTGGTGATCCGCCTTCCGGCCTACGAGCAGGTGGAGCAGGACAAGGAAGCCTATGCCCGCGCCTCGCGCGTGCTGCACCGGGAGAGCAATCCCGGCAATGCGCGCCCGCTGGTCCAGCGCCACGGCGACCGCGATCTGTGGCTCAATCCGCCGCCCATCCCGCTGACCTCCGCCGAGATGGACGCGGTCTACGATCTGCCCTATGCCCGCGCGCCGCATCCGTCCTACGGCGATGCCAAGATCCCGGCCTGGGACATGATCAAGTTCTCGGTGACCATCATGCGCGGCTGCTTCGGCGGCTGCACGTTCTGCTCCATCACCGAGCACGAGGGTCGCATCATCCAGAACCGCTCTGAGGGCTCGATCCTGCGCGAGATCGAGCAGATCCGGGACCGGACGCCCGGCTTCACGGGGGTGATCTCGGACATCGGCGGACCGACCGCCAACATGTACCGGATGGCCTGCAAGGATCCCAAGATCGAGGCGGCGTGCCGGCTGCCCTCCTGCGTCTTCCCCGACATCTGCCCGAACCTCAACACCTCGCACGACGATCTGATCCGGCTCTATCGCAAGGTGCGCGAGGTGGAGGGCCTCAAGAGGGTGATGGTCGCGTCCGGCGTGCGCTATGACCTCGCGGTGAAGAGCCCCGAATACATCAAGGAGCTGGTGACCCATCACGTCGGCGGCTATCTGAAGATCGCGCCCGAACACACCGAGCGCGGCCCGCTCGACAAGATGATGAAGCCGGGGATCGGCACCTACGATCGCTTCAAGGAGATGTTCGACGCCGCGGTGAAGCAGGCCGGCAAGAAATATTACCTCATCCCGTATTTCATCGCGGCGCATCCGGGCACGACCGACGAGGACATGATGAACCTCGCGCTCTGGCTCAAGAAGAACCGCTACCGCGCCGATCAGGTGCAGACGTTCCTGCCGTCGCCGATGGCCACGGCCACGGCCATGTACCACACCGGCGTCAATCCGCTGCGTGCCGTGCGGCACGGGGCGAGCGACAAGGTGGTGACGGTCACCGGGCTGCGGCAGCGCCGGCTGCACAAGGCGTTCCTGCGCTACCATGATCCCGACAACTGGCCGCTGCTGCGCGAGGCGCTGAAGCAGATGGGTCGCGCCGACCTGATCGGCCCGCGCCCCGACCAGCTCGTGCCGGCGCACCAGCCGCCCGGCACAGGCAAGGCCGCCGGCACGCGACGACCCGTGCGCGGCTCCAGTGGGACGCAGCGCTTCACCACCAAGGGCGTCCCCCTGCAAAGGAAGTGAACGGTCGGCGCCGGCAGGCGGCGTGCCCCGCCCTGCCCCGCACCAACACTTACTCGGCGGATGGCATGGCCTCGCGCTGCATGACAGCGGCGAAAAATCCATCGGTGTCGTGGCGCGCGGGCGTCAGCGACAGGTAGTCCGGATGGGCCGAAAAGGTCAGCTGCGGCGCAGCCTCGCGCAGCGGCACGACCTGAAAGGCGGGATGCGCCGCGAGGAAGGCGGCCGCCTGCTCCTCGTTTTCCTCGGGCAGCATGGAGCATGTGGCGTAGACGAGCCGTCCGCCGGGCTTCACGAGCCGCGCCGCGCTCGCAAGAATACGGGCCTGCAGCGGCAGGAGATGATCAAGCCCGGCGCCCAGCGGGCGCCAGCGCGCATCCGGATTGCGCCGCCACGTTCCGGTGCCGCTGCAGGGTGCATCGACCAGCACGCGATCGAAACTGCCCTTGTGACGTTTCACCCAGCGATCCGTTTCGCCGGCCAGGGGCCTGGTCTCGATATTGTGGAGGCCCGCACGCCGGAAACGCTCGGCGGCCCGCTTCAGGCGGCCCTCCAGGACGTCGCAGGCCATGACGTGGCCCTTGTTGGCCATCTGCGCGGCAATGGCCAGCGTCTTGCCGCCCGCTCCGGCGCAGAAATCGACCACGCGTTCGCCCGGCCGCGCGTCCACCAGCATGGCGACAAGCTGCGAGCCCTCGTCCTGAATCTCGACCTCGCCGCTTTTCAGCATGGGCAGGCTGGCCAAGGAGGGACGCTCCTTCACCCGAATGCCGTAAGGCGCCATGGGCGCCGCCTCGGCCGGAAGGCCGAGATCGCGCAGCCCGCGCAGCATGACCTCGCGCGTGGACTTGAGCGGATTGACACGCAGATCGAGCGGGGCCGCGGTCAGAAGCGCAGCCATCTCGCGCCCGAACGCGTCATGGAAACGGCGCCGCAATGGCTCGACCGCCCAGGATGGACATTCAAAGCGCACCTCATCGGGCATGGCTGGATGGTCCATGGGGCAGCCCTGCAATTTGACCAGCAGCGCACGCTCGTGATCCCTCAACACCGCAGGCGCGAATTTTCCACCGTTGAACAGGCCATGGACCTGATCCGGCGTCTTGCCCCCATCGAGCGCGAGCCATGCCAGGAGCCGGTTGCGCGGCACGTCGGGCCGGCCGTGCTTCGCCAACCACCAGCCCAGCCGGGCGTGATGTCGCAGCAGCGCATAGAGCAAATTGGAGATTTGGCCCCGATCCTTGTCGCCGATATGGCGGCGGGACCGAAACCACGCCGAGACGACTGCATCGGCGGGACGTGCGACACGATCGACGTCATGCATCAGATCGAGAGTGGCTTGCAGACGGGCGGCGGGGGTCACTTCGAGACGATCAGGCTGGAAAAAGCGCGGCACCATAGACGACGGCGCCGCCGCTGACTATTGATTCGCATGTCCCTCCGGGCTGATCCCGTTTGGACGCCGCCGCGTGAGAATTTCCCCGCGCCGCGATCAGGCGCAACCGCATCGCCGAGAGCCGTTCTGGAACGGGTAGAGGCATTGCGTGCGGGGTTTCGAGGGGATTCAAGCTGCGGATGTGGACGCAGGAGCAGCCCGGCCGCGGCGCTGACGCCGTTCTAGCCCTGGAAGCCACCGGCCTTGAGGTAATCGTCTTCCTCCGGAGTTGTGAAGCGACCGAGCATCAGATTGCGGTGCGGGAAGCGGCCGAAGCGGCGGATGATGTCGCGATGGCCTTCGGCGTGGGACAGCCACGGCTGGCCCAGCCGCGCGTTCAGCGCCACGGAGAAATCCTGGTCGGCCAGATGCTCCGAATGGGCAAAGGGCAAGCAGAAGAACAGACGCAGATCGGCCTCGACGTGCGGCATGTGTCCGGCTTCTTCTGCCTGCCGCGCGTAGTGCCGGGCGAGCGGATCGGTCGCATACATGTGGCCCGTGCCGCGGAAAGCGTTGCGGGGGAATTGATCGGCCAGGATCAGGAGCGCGAGCGCGCCGTCCGGCGTTGCCATCCAGTCGTCATGCCGACGTGCGGCGACCTCCATGTGAAGATCGATAAATCGGTCGCGAAAGGCAACGTCGAAGCGCGCGTCCTTGACGAACCATTTTGCCGACGCGCCGCGCCAGAAGGCGACAACATCCCCCGACCGGCTGCCCGCCGGTTTGACGCGCGCGGGCTGCGAAAGGATGCAGGCCCGTTGCCGGTTCATGCCGTCGGCTTCTCAGTGCGCCGTCGGCCGGACGGCCGAGAGCCGCCGCTTGCGCAGCATCCGGCCCTCCCAGAAGCCGACGGCGAGCATGATGAGCGTCGTCAGCCAGCCCATGGCGAGCAGGTCGACGGCGGATGCGACAGGGATCAGGAGCAGCAGCGCCGCCACGCCCGCCATATGGGATGCCGGCAGCACGCCGTAGACGGCCTTCTTGTAGACGGCGCTTCCGAGCAGATAGATCGCCGGCCCGATCGATAGGACTAGGGCATAAGGCGTCTTCAGCGGATCATGCGGATGCGCCAGCACCAGATCGTTGCCGACGGCCGTGGCGATGATCCCAGCGACCAGAATGGCGTGGATGTAGTGGAAATACGCCCCCATCCGGCCGGGATCGTCGGAATGGGTAATGGCGTCGGTGGCATCCTTGCTCGATGTGCCGAAATAGAGCCACCACATGGCGAGCGTGCCCAGGAACGTCGCGAGCAGCGCCGAGAGGATCGGAACATCCCAGCTCCCCGCCCGCGCCATGGTGGCGCCGGTCGCCAGCAGGGTCTCGCCAAGGGCGACGATCACGAAGAGCTGGCAGCGTTCGGCCAGATGCCCGCCCTCGATCGTCCAGTCGCTGGTTTTCGAGCGGCCGAGCCCCGGCAGGGGAAAGCCAAACATCGGCGAGACATATTCGCAAGCGATCGCGACCGCCCACAGGGCCATGCGGACTTCATGCTCGACGAAGGCCCCAGCGATCCAGAAAGCGGCGGCGATGGAAACCCAGCCGAGCATGCGCCGGTAGTTGGCAGCAAGCGGATGATCCGAACCCAGCTCCCAGACAATGTAGGCGGTGCGCCCCACCTGGATCGCGGCATAGGCGAGGGCGAAAACCAGCCCGCGCTCGCCGAAGGCGCCGGGGATCGCCGAGGCCATGACGAGGCCCGCCAGCATTACGGCGAAGATCATGCCGCGGATGCGCGGCGTCTCGGGATCGAACCAGTTGGTGACCCAGCAGGTATATTGCCAGCCGAGCCAAACCGCGAACCAGAGGATCAGCGTCTCGATGACGCCCGTCAGATTGAGGTTGGTCAGCAGTTCATGGCTGAGCTGCGTCACCGCGAAGACATAGACGAGGTCGAAGAACAGCTCCTCGAAGGTGACGCGTGCATGATGTCCGTCGCGGCGACGAAGCAGCGGGTGATGGCCTGAGATCGTGTCGGCCGCGGAGCTGTCGGTCATGGGCGTTCCAGCGTGTCAGGAGCGGGCGAATTGCCAGATGGCGATGGCCGCGACCGCAGCCGGCACGGCGAAGACCACCAGCAGGATGGGCAGTTCTTGCGCCACGGTGTAGCCGGCCCTGTTGACGCCGACCCAGAGGTTGGCGACCGACACGATGAGCCAGACAGGGATGAAGACCTTGGCGGCCGTGGCGAGAGCCGGCGTCGTGCCGCCCCAGAGCTGGCCGAACAGCACGAAGACGCAGAGCAGGACGATGCCCCCCGCGATGACCATCAGCATGTGCATGACGCCCCCTTATGAAAACACGCTCAGGTTCTTGGCGATGTCCTTGCCGGCATAGGGCGGGAAAACATCGAGCTCGAGATCGGGATTGCCGATCAGCATGGCCTTGGTGTTGCTGAGCGCGTCGAATCCAGCCTTGCCGTAATATTTGCCCATGCCGCTGTTGCCGACGCCGCCGAAAGGCAGGCTGTCGATCCAGCAGTGCAGGTTGGTCTGGTTGATACAGCCGCCGCCAAAGGAGAGCGATCCCAGCACGAAGTCGATCATCGCCGAATCCTTGCTGAAGATGTAGGCGGCGAGCGGCTTCGGCTTGCGCTTGATGACTGTCACCATCTCCTTGAGGTCGCCATACGGCATGACCGGCAGCACCGGGCCGAACACCTCCTGCTGCAGCGCCGGATCGTCCCAGGTCGAGGGATAGAGCAGCGTCGGCTCGATGTAACGTGCCTTGACGTCATAGCGCCCGCCATGGACGACTTTTTCCGGCAGGATATAGGAGGCGACCCGCTCGGCGTCGTGCTCGCTGATCATCCGCGCAAAGTCCGGGCTCTGGCTCGGGTCCTCGCCATACATCTTGACGAGCGATGCCTTGAGCTTCGCGATGAAGCCATCCGCGACACTTTCATGGACGTAGACATAGCCCGGCGCGATGCACCATTGGCCCGAGATGGCATTATGGCCCCAAGCGATGCGGTCGGCGGCGATGTCGAGGTTGGCGGTCGCATCGACAATGGTCGGGTTCTGCCCGCCGAGTTCAAGGATGACGGGCGTCAAATTCTCGGCCGCGGCGCGCATCACCACCTTGCCGACGGCCGACGAGCCGGTGAAGAAGATGAAGTCGAAGGGCAATGCCAGGAGCTCGCCGATCTCCTCGCGCCCGCCGGTGACGACGGCAACGTTCTCCGGCGCGAAATATTGCGGGATCAACGTGGCAAACAGCGCTGCCGTTGCGGGCGTCGTGTTGGCGGGCTTGAGGATCACCGGGTTGCCGGCGGCCAGCGCCGCGATGGCAGGGTCGAGCAGCAGCAGGATCGGCGCGTTGAACGGGCCGATCACCAGCATCACGCCATAGGGCTCCTTGTAGATAACGCCCCTATTGCCGGTTTCCTCCAACCCCCTGGGGAGGTCGACGGGCTGCGGCGCCATCAGCGCCTTCAGGTTCTCGCGATAATATTTGATCACGCCGGTTGGCACGGTGATCTCGAAGAGCTGCTCGAAGGGCGGCTTCCCGAAGTCCCGGTAGAGTGCGGCGCAGAACGCATCCTTGTTGTCGGCGAGCATCCGCTCCATGCGGTCGAGCTGGTCGATCCGCCAGTCATGGCTTTTGGTCGCGTCGCTCAGGAAATGCTCCCGCTGCACGTCGAACAGAGCCTGGAATCGGTTGGTCATGACGAAACTCCCGGTGCGGCGACGCGACGTTGGCTCCATCGAAACAACGTCTGAAAAACAGAAGCGGCCGGGGCCCGGCCCCGGCCGCTTCCCGGGTTACTTCGTCGTGTAGCCGCCGTTGACGAGAATGGTCTGGCCGGTCATCCACCAGCCCTCCGAGACGAGGAAGCGGATGAAGGGGACGATGTCCTCGATGTCGGTCAGGCCGGTCTTGGAGAAGTTCGACAGCGCCGCCGCGGTCTTGTGATAGGCGACTGCATCGGCGCCCTCGGCGGGGTAGAAAAAGGGGGTATCCATCGGGCCGGGGCCGATCGCCGTCACCGAGATGCCGCGCGCGCCGAACTCCTTCGACGCCGCGCGGGTGAAATGTTCGACCGGGGCCTTGGTGCCGGCATAGGCAGCGTAGAAGGGCGTGAACGCGCCAAGCAGCGACGTCACGACGCTGCAGATCTTGCCCTTGTCGTTGAGGTGCTTTCCGGATTCCTTGATGAAGAAGAAAGCACTCTTCGAGTTCACCGCCGTCATCTCGTCATATTCAGCTTCCGAGATCTCGACCATCGGCTTCTTCAGCACTTTGCCGACCGTGTTGATGGCGATATCGATGCCACCCAACGCCGCCTTGGCGTCAGTGAACAGTTTTTCGGTCGCTCCGGCTGTGGTGAGGTCGGCCTGGAAGGCGAAGGCGTCCGCCCCCGCCGCCTTGATCGCCGCCACGGTCTCGTCGGCGGCCGGCTTTGTGACGCCGGTGTTGTAGTGGACGGCAATCGCCTTCGCGCCCTGCGCGGCGAGATCGCGCGCGATCAGCCCGCCGAGGTTCTTCGCGCCGCCGGCGATGAGAACGGTTTTTCCCCTGATGCTGTGATCGGTCATCGGCGTTGGCCTCCTTGCCCGGCGGCCACCCACGGGACCGCTTCATGCGGCACACCATATCGTCTATAGATTTCTCATAAATCCGCTCATTTTGACATCACCTGTCAGAAATGACGGACAATCAACCGAGCTGGCGCCCGTGGACCGTATCGACCTTTTCCGCACCTTCACCCGCGTTGTCGAATGCGCGAGCTTTACCCGCGCCGCCGACACCCTCGGGCTGCCGCGTTCGTCCGTATCGGCCGCTGTGATCGATCTCGAAGCACGGGTCGGAGCCCGCCTGCTTCACCGCACCACCCGGAAGGTCTCCCCGACCCAGGACGGCGCCGCCTTCTATGAGCGCTGCTTGCGCCTGATCGCCGATGTGGAGGAGACCGAGGGGTTGTTCCGGCAGACGTCGGTCGGACCGAGCGGTAGCCTGCGCATCGACGTGCCGGGCCGGATCGGGAGACTGATCATCGCGCCGGCGCTGCCGGAATTCCTCGCCCGCCATCCCCAACTCGACATCGAGCTGCGTGTCACCGATCGGGCGGTGAACCTCGTGGAGGAGAGCGTCGATTGCGTGCTGCGGGTCGGACCGCTGAGCGATTCAGGTCTCATCGCCCGCAAGATCGGCGACCTCCCGCTGATCAATGTCGCCAGCCCCGGCTATCTCGCCCGACATGGCACACCGGGCACGCCGGGCGATCTCGGTGGGCATCTGGCCGTCAATTATGCCTCGCCTTCCACGGGTCGCGTCGAGGATTGGGAATGGGTGGAGGACAGCGAGGTCCGGATGCTGCCGATGCGCGCCCGCGTTACCGTCAACAGCGCCGAAGCTTATATCGCCTGTTGTCTTGCCGATCTCGGCCTCATCCAGATCCCAGCTTATGACGTCAAACGCCACCTCGCCGCAGGCGAACTCGTCGAGGTCATGCCCGGGCACCGGGCTGCGGCCATGCCGATGACGCTGCTCTATCCGCACCGTCAGCATCTGTCTCGCAGGCTTCAGGCCTTTGCCGATTGGCTGGAGCAGCTCCTGAAACGGGAAATTCTCTAGGAAAGCGGCAGGCCGAACGGCCAACTTGCTGCGGAGTAGGTTCTCGGCCATCAACCCGGGCTATGGCGCTCCCCTCTCCGTTGCCGGGAGGTGTCCGTGCTGACGCCATTGCCGCGGCTCATCGGCCTGCTGGTGGCGCTGCCCGTGGTGGGGCACGGCACCTGGCCCCCGAAGCATCGCCTTCCGCATCCCGCCGCCGTGATCGGCACCGACGGGATCAGCCCGCCGGCACCTCGCGCAGATAGGCCAGCAGCATCTCGCTGGCATGCCGCCGCCGGTCCGCGCGCCAGCGGGCGCTGGTCAGGGTCGCGCTGAACAGGTGCGAGAGGGTCGGGGCATTGGAGATGTGGAAATAGCTCAGCGCCACCATGGTCACGTAGAGCTGGAGCGGGTCGACACCGGTGCGGAACACCCCTTCCGCTTCCCCGCGTGCCAGCACGTCGTGGATGGCGTCCATCAGCGGGGAGGAAATGGCGGAGACGCGGGGCGATGTCTTCAGGTACCGACCGCCCAGCAAATTCTCGCTGGCCAGCAGGCGGATGAACAGCGGATTCGCCGCGAAATGGGCATAGGTGAAGTCGAACAGCTTCATCATGGCCGGCACGGGGGCGAGGTCGCGCAGGTTGAGCCGCCGCTCCTGGACACGTATGTCCTCGAACACCGTTTCGAGAACCTTCAGGTAGAGCGCCTTCTTGCCTCCGAAATAATGATAGAGCATGCGCATGTTGGCATCGGCCCGGCGGGCGATGGCATCGATGCGCGCGCCGTTGTAGCCGTGCTCGGCAAATTCCTCGATGGCGGCGTGAAGAATGCGCTCCTGGGTGGCGGCGGCATCGCGCGGACGGCGGCGGCTGGCCGGCTCCAGGCCCGCTTCCTCCGCCAGGGCAGGGACCGCGTCCGGCGGCGGCCGCCGGGCTGCATCGTGCGTCGTCGCCGGTGCAGCCGCGGACTTGGGCTTCTTGCGGAGGGAGGCAGGCGTCACCGATTGTCCTTTCCGCGCGCCTTTCGCGCGCTGTTGTTCTGCTCGCATGGAATTCCCCTCGGTCCGGCCATGTCTTGCGTCAGTCATTCGGGTGCGATCAGCGGCCTCGGTGCCTGCCTCTGGACCCGATGCTCCGCGCGCTCCCCACCGGACTTTGCTTTCCCATACACGATCCTGCCATTCAGTGCTGCAGCCTTGAAGATGTCCATAAACGCCGTCGGCGGCGCGGACCGGCGCCCCTCTCCCGGCAGCGGCCCCGCGCGCCTCGCCAGATCATCCGGCACCTCGCCGGCACTCGGGCCGAAATGCCCCCAGGGGGTACTTCGGACACGGCGCTTTCCCATCTCGATTTGCCAAATCCACGCGCCCCTGATGAAACCGCCTTGACGGCCCCATAAGTAAGCATGTTATGCGTAATAAACGGAGAGATCCTTGGCTGTCCAGGCCCATCCGTTCGGGCGGCGGCCCGACCGGCCGGAGGCGCGCAAGGCAATCCGGACGAGGAGAAGGTGATGTTGAGGTCTGGGGTCGAACAGCTGGAGTCCATCCGGGATGGGCGCAGAGTACTGATCGGGTCGGAACGAGTCGGGGATGTCACCCGCCATCCCGCGTTTATCGGTGCGTGCGAGACGGTGGCCGGGCTCTATGACCTGAAAAAGGATCCTGTCCATGCGGCGTTCGCTGTCAGCACGGATGAGGACGCAGATCCCTATTCCTCCTATTTCCTCAAGCCGAGGACGCAAGACGACTTGAGGAAGCGGGCCGCGACCCATCGGCTGATCGCCGGGAAGACCTTTGGCATGTGGGGGCGGTCCATGGACCATGTCGCCTCCTTCCTGACAGGAATGGCGATGCGGCCCGGGCTCTTCGAGGTCGGTGACAACGACTTCGGCGCCAACATCCAGGCCTTCTACGACAAGGCCCGGAAGGAAGATGCCTATGTCAGCTACGCCATCAACCCGCCGCAGGGCACGCGCAACCCCGCCGGCTTCGACGGCACAGGGTTCGACAATCCGAGCCTGCGGGTGGTCGCCGAGACGGATGACGGCATCGTCCTGTCGGGGCTCAAGATGCTGGCCACCGCGGGCGTATTCTCGAACTATCTCTTCATCGGCAACATCACGCCGCTCGCGCCCGGGCAAACGGCGGAGGCGGTGACCTGCGTGGTGCCCCTGGCCGCAGAAGGGGTCAGCCTGTGGATGCGCAAGCCCTATGACGGAGGCCCGTCCGATCCCGCGCGCGCCCCGCTGAGCGCGCGCTATGACGAAACCGACGCCATGGTCCTGTGCAAGGACGTCAAGGTGCCGTGGGAGAACGTGTTCACCTACAGGGAGCCGGCCCAGACGCGGCGCATCTTCTTCGAGACGCCGGCGCATTCACTGGGAAATCATCAGTCGAACATCCGGTTCCACGAAAAGCTGAAGATGATTGCCGGCCTCGCGCACAAGGTGGTTGCCTGCACGGAGGCGGGGCAGATCCCGGCAGTGAAGGAAGCGCTTGGGCGGCTCGCGTCGCTGGAGGCCCTGCTGGGTGGGGTCATCGAAGGCCAGATCGCCGCGCCGGAGGCCTGGGGCGAGGGCTACGTGGGGGTTAACCGGCGTATGGTCTATGCGGCCCTCAACTGGTGCACGGAGAACCATTCCCAGATCATCGACACGCTGCGGGAGCTGTGCGGCGGCGGCATGTTCCAGATGCCGGCGAACCTCTCCGTGCTCGATGATCCAGAGCTTGCCGCCGATTTCCGCACCTACTTCCGCACCGCGCATGTGGATGCGGAGGCCCGGGCGCAGCTCTTCAGGCTGGCCTGGGATGTGATCGGGACGGAATTCGCAGGCCGCCACCAGTCCTACGAGAAATTCTATTCGGGCGGGCCCTTCGCGGTGCGTGCCTACAACTACACGATCGCCGACTGGGACGGCTATGACACGATCGTGGACGACCTCCTCATGTCATCCGATTGCGGGAACTGAACATGGCCGAAGCCGACAGCGATATCGTTCTCTATGATGCGGTCGGGGTGCCGAGCCCTCGCCGCGTGAAGATGTGCATGGCCGAGAAGCGCCTCGCTTTCACCAGCCGCTTCCTGAACATCGGCATGATGGACCAGAAGCGGCAGGAATATCTGGACATCAACCCCACGGGAATGGTGCCGACGCTCGTCCACAAGGGGCAGATCGTCTATGATTCCAATGTCATCAACGAGTATCTGAACGACTGCTTCCCGGAACCGCCCCTGGTGCCGGAGAACCCGCTCGACCGTGCCCGGATGCGCATGTGGTTTGCGTTCGAGGCCGATTTTGCCCGGCCTTTCCGGGATGCCTCCTACGAGACCATGGGCAAGGCGCGGGTCAAGAATGCGGGCCTCGACAAGGCGCAGCTCATGGAGATCATCACCTCCAAAACAAGCAATCCATTCTATTCCAGCCTCGTGCTCTCCCTGCTGGAGACGCCCACGAACGAAGCGGTGATCGCGGAAAAGCTCCTGCTCATCTTCGAGAAGATGGCAGGGCTCGAGCGTGCGCTTTCCGACGGGCGGACCTGGTTGTGCGGCGCCGATTTCACGCTCGCCGATATCGCGGTGGCCCCCCGGCTCGACCAGTTCCCCGTGATCGGCGTGGACGACTTCGCGGTGCGCTATCCGGCCGCCGGCGCGTGGCTGGAGCGGGTCAAGGCCCGGCCGAGCTGGCAGCTTTCCCTCACCGTCCCGCCACCGGGCGAGACGCAGCTGCGCGTGGATTTCAGCGCCGCATAGCATCCGTTCCGTGCGGTTCGCGAGGGGCACCCTTCGGGGCCTTTCGCGTGCGCGGCATCCAACTTGCACCAGCGGGGTCATTCCGCCCCGTCGGATGTTCGGCCGCCGTGCGGCGGGCACCCAGCGAAACCACTTGAGGATGCGGCCATGACAGACCGGCTCGGCTATCGCCTGAAGATCGGCATCATCATTCCTTCAACCAATACGACGGTGCAGCCGGAGACCGACGCCATGCGTCCGGCCGGCGTCACCAACCATATCGGGCGCATTCATATTCCTGATCTTCCGCTGACCAACGACACCGAGTTCGAGGCCATGGTGGAGGCCATCGGGCCGGACCTGTTCGGCGCCGTGGACCGGGTGATGACCTGCAAGCCAGACCATCTGGTGATGGCCATGTCCATTCCCACCTTCTGGGGCGGCAAGGCCGGCGGGGACGAGCTGTTGGCCCGGCTGGAGGCCCGCGCGGGCGTGCCGGTGAGCATGGGGTCGGCCGCCTGCGTCGAGGCGCTGCGACGGTTTGCGCATGTCAGGCGCATCGGCATTCTCACCCCGTATCAGCCGGTGGGCGATGCCCATGTGGCCCGCTATTTCGCCGACCACGGCTATGAGGTGAGCAAGGTGGTGAGCCTGATGCGGCCCAGCGAGGTGCAGATCGCCCACGCCACGGAAACCGATATCCGCGAGGGGCTGAAAACCCTTGCCGCGTCGGGCGTCGACGCCATCGTGCAGGCGGGCACGGACCTTGCCGTGACCGACATCGCGGACGAGGCGGAGCGCTGGCTGGGCCTCCCGGTGATCGCGATCAATGCCGCCACCTATTGGCGCGCGCTCCGCCATGCCGGCATTGCGGATCAGATCCCCGGCCGGGGCGTGCTGCTGGCCAGCCACTGACCCCGCCGGGGGCGGCTGCCGGAAGGTCGCTTTGCCTAGTGGGTGTCCGGAACGGGCGGGTCGGCGCATTCTGATCGTGCAATACGGTTTTTAAATACCATTAGACCGCGACGGAAAAACGCCGGCCAGATCCGCGGGTACATCGCAAAAATCAACAAAATCGAGCTATTGATGATCATGTTGAGGCTTCGGATGCCGCCCATTTCCTGGGCATCAAGTAAGCATGTTCTGCGTACAAATGCGCAAAAGTGGGCCACGCAAGCGGGCGTGTGGCGGCGCGTGGAAGGCGGACGATGAGCGGCATTGTCGCCGGGCGCCTTGCCACCCTCGGGCTTTCCTTGCCGCCCGTTCCGCCGCCGCGCGGGGCGTTCAAGCCCTATTCGCGCATGGGCAATGTCATCTATCTCGCCGGCCAGATCTGCGAGTGGAACGGCGAGGTACGCCTCGCCGGCCCCATCGGCGCCCTGCATGATCTGGCGGCCGGCCAGAAGGCCGCGCAATTGTGCGCGCTCAACCTGTTGGCCTCGCTCTCGCTGGCCCTCGATGGCGATCTCGATCGGGTGGTGGCCTGCCATCGGCTCGGCGGCTTCGTCTTCGCCACGCCCGGCTATCCCGATGTGCCGAAAGTGGTGAATGGGGCCTCCGACCTCATGTTCGCCCTGTTCGGCGAGGCCGGCCGCCATGCCCGCACGGCGGTGGGCGTCGCCACACTGCCGGCCGGCGCCAGCGTTGAGGTGGATGGCATCTTCGAGGTGTCCTGACCCCGCCCGCTCCCGCCCTGCCCGCGCCGGATTTCTGGCACGATTCTGGCTTGAGCAGCGCGACCGCAAGTAAGTGTCTTCTGCATAAAACCCGAACGAGGACTTCCAGACCGATGCCGCAAGACAGCTTCACTCCCTCCCGCCGCAGCCTCCTCAAGGCGGGCGGGGCGCTCGCCCTCTGCGCCACCGCCGGCCTGCGCCTCCCCACGCCGGCGATCGCGCAGACCCGCGCGATCAAGCTGACGCTGCCCTGGCTCGCGAACGGCTCCACGCTGTTCACCTACGTCGCCAAGAACCAGGGCTTCTTCAAAAAGCGCGGGCTGGAGGTCACCATCTCCCGTGGCTTCGGCTCGGTGGCGGCGGCGCAGACGGTGGGTGCGGGCGAGTTCGATTTCGGCTTCGTGTTCGCCGGCGGCATTATCCTGGGCGCCGCACGCGGCCTGCCGCTGGTGGCCATGGGCACGCTCGGCTACGACGCCACGATGGGCATCCTGGTGCGCGCCGACAGCCCCATCAAGACGGCCAAGGATCTCGAGGGCAAGAAGATCGGCATCGTGCCCACCTCCGCCGAGGCGCCCTACTGGCCGGCATTCGCCCGCAAGGCGGGCATCGACACCTCGGGCATCTCCATGGTGCAGATGGACAATCGGGTGCTGGAGCAGAGCCTGATCAACAATCAGGTGGATGCCATCACCGCCATCGGCACCTCCTCCGTGCCGGTAATGATGGCGCTGAAGCAGCCCTCCCGCTTCATGCTGTGGAGCAAGGCCGGCGTCTCCCTCTATGCCGGCCAGGTGGTGACCCGGGCCGAGACGCTGGCCAAGGACAAGGCCCTGTGCCAGGCGGTGACCGACGCGCTGGTGGAAGGTCTCGTGTTCGCCCTGAAGGACCCGGAGGCCGGCGTCGATATCTTCCTGAAGGAAGTGCCGGAAGTGGGCGTGACCAAGGGCGGCAAGGAAAACGCCACCATCTCCCAGGGCCTGATGCACTACACCGTGCTCTCCCCCGAGGCCGAGCAGCGTGCCATCGGCTTTACCGACATGACCAAGGTCGCAGGCATGGTGGACCTGGTCATGGAGTATGGCGCGCCCAAGGATGCCAAGCGGCCCGATCCGGCGACACTCTTCACCAATGACTTCGTCGGCGACGTGGGCAAGCTCACGCCCGACCAGTGGGCAAAGGTGAAGGCGAACGTGGCCGAATACGCGGCGATCCTGGGATGAGCACGACTCTGGCTACGGCGTCGGCTTCCTCCCCGGCGGAGCCGTTCAACGCCATCACGGCGCGCGCCGTGCGCAAGGTCTACGCCACCCCCTCCGGCGCCGTCGAGGCGGTGGCGGAGGCGAGCTTTTCGATCGCGCGCGGCGATTTCGTCTCCATCCTCGGCCCGTCGGGCTGCGGCAAGAGCACCCTCATGCTCATGGTGGCGGGCCTGGAGCCCGCCACTTCCGGCGCAATCACCCTGGACGGCCTGCCCGTGAACGGCCCGCGGACCTCGGCCGGCATGATGTTCCAGGACCCGACGCTGCTGCCCTGGCGCTCGGTGCTGGAGAATGTGCTGTTCCCGGTCTCCATGTGCCGGCCGGTGATGCCGGACGACCGGGCGCGGGCGGAACAATTGCTGCGCATGGTGGATCTGTGGCACTTCCGCGAGAGGCGCCCGCGTGAACTGTCCGGCGGCATGCGCCAGAGGGTGGCGCTCGCCCGCGCGCTCATCAACGATCCGCGCATCCTGTTGATGGACGAGCCCTTCTCCGCGCTCGACGCCATCACCCGCGACGAGATGGGTCTGGCGCTGGCGCGCATCTGGGACACCACACGCAAGACCGCCATCTTCATCACCCATTCCATCCGCGAGGCCATCTTCCTCTCGGACCGGATCCTGGTGATGGGGCGCCGGCCCTCCACCATCGTGGAGGACATCCGGGTGCCCTTCGCGCGGCCGCGCGCCCCGGAGATCGAGGCCGATCCCGCCTTCAACGAGCTCTATCTCCACCTGAAAGCCTCCATCCACCGCGCGCCGCCGCTCCAGTAGCGGCGCAAGGTAACGAGGGCTCCGTCCATGATTTCTCCTTCGATCATCTTTGCGACCCTGGCTCCTTCCCGATGACGGCGACCCATCTCATGCCCGATCTCACCACCCCGTCGAGCCCCGCCGCCCCGCCGCCGCCCGGCCTGGCGGCGCGCGGCTTGGCGGGTGCGCGCGCCCGCATCCGCCCGTTCGCGCTGCCCATTCTCACCGCCGCACTGATCATTGCCGCCTGGGAAGTTGTGGTGCGGGTGCGCCACATTCCCGAGGTGCTGCTGCCGGCTCCCTCGGCGGTCGCTGCGCGGTTGTGGGAGACGCTGCCCTTTCTACTGCAGCAGGCGGTGCCCACGACGCTGGAAACCGTGGCGGGGTTCGCCATCTCCACCGTGCTCGGCATTTCGCTGGCCGTGCTGGTGACCGCCTCGCGCTTCGCCCGCGAGGCGCTTTATCCGAACATCGTGTTCTTCCAACTCATCCCAAAGATCGCGCTGGCGCCGCTCTTCATCGTGTGGCTTGGCATCGGCTCGCCTTCGCGGGTTACCTTTTCGGTGTTCATCTCCTTCTTCCCCGTGGTGGTGGCGACGCTGACCGGCCTGACCTCGGTGGATCGGGACCTGCTGCGGCTGTGCCGGGCGGTGGGCGCACGGGGGTGGAAGGTCTATACCCAGGTGCGCTTTCCGGCGGCGGTGCCGCACATTTTCTCCGGGCTGAAGATCGCCATTACCTTCGCCATGATCGGGGTGATCGTGGGCGAGTTCATCACCGCCCAGGCGGGGCTCGGCTACATGATCCTATTCGCCGCCTCGCAGGCGGAAATGGCGCTCATCTTCGCCTCCATCGTCCTTCTCTGCGTCATCGGCCTCGCCCTCTATGCCCTAGTGGTGGTGGCGGAGGCGTTCGCGCTCAAACGCTACGGAGCCTAAGCATGTCCACCGCCCCCGTTTCACAGGCCTATGCCTCCGGCGCCCTCGCCGTCCCCACCGCGCCCGGCGCCAACATCGTCATCGCCGCACGGCCCGAGCCCGTGGCGCTCTCCATCGCCACCACCGCTCTGGTGGTGGTGGACATGCAGAACGCCTATCTCTCCAAGGGCGGCTATCTGGACCGGGTGGGGTTCGATGTCTCCACCAGCCCGCCGGTGATCGCGGCGGCGGCACGGGTGCTGAAGGCGGCGCGCGATGCGGGCCTGTTCGTCGCCCATCTGCAAAACGGCTTCTCGGCGGACCAGGCCGAGGCCGGCGGGCCGACTTCGCCGGTCTGGTACAAGTCGAATGCGCTCAAATACATGCGCGCGAACCCGGAGCAGCGCGGCACGCTGATCACCCATGGCACATGGGACCACGCCATTGTCGACGAACTGACCCCGCTGCCCGGGGAAGCCGTTGTGCCGAAGGCGCGCTACAGCGGGTTCGCCGGCACCAATCTGGAGCAGTTGCTGCGGGCGCGCGGCATCACCACCCTGCTGCTGGTGGGGGTGAACAGCAATGTGTGCGTGGAATCCACCTTGCGCGACGCCTACCATCGCGAGTTCTTCGCCGTGATGGTACCGGAAGCAACGCTTCAGGCCGGGCCGCGGGCCATCCATGACGGCAGCGTGTTCAACGTGGAAAGTTTCCTCGGCTGGACCGCGACGGTGGATGCGGTGGCCGCCGCCCTCGATGCCAGTTGAAAACTGAAATCCGGCGTCCCGTCAGGCATGCCGTTCATGAGGTTCTCGAACGCCCCGTCTCGATCGTGCCGGTGGAACCCTCGCCTCTTATGACGTGGCCGGCTCCGGCCCGTCGCTGATGCTGGTGACCGGCCTTGGTGGCGCGCCCCACCAGCATGCGACGAGGGCTGCGAGGCACAGGGAAGCCAGATCGTTCGGGGCCAGCTGTCGTATCGGGATGCGATGCGCCGGAAGCCCTCGAGCGGCAGAACGTACGCTCGATGGCGTTGCGCCGAAGGTTCCAGCCAGCGCGGAATTCGCCCCCGCCGCTTCCCGCCGGGCCGCTGCGCATCAGCTGTCCGCGTCGTCGTCGCCGGAATCGGGAAGGGTGGCTGCTAGCCGTTCCGCCGCTTCCAGCAGGTTGGGCACCAGGGCTTTCGCCTTCTCCAGCGAGAACCGCGGCAGGGGGCCGTGGCAGGCCACCGCCGCCACCACCGTGCCGCGCCGGTCCTTCACCGGGACGGCGATGGCGACCAGCCCTTCCAGGAACTCCTGATCATCCGTGCTGTAGCCACTCCTCGCGATGCGCTCCAGCTCCGCGTCCAGTTCCTGCACGGTGGTGATGGTGTTCGGCGTCTGGGCCTTCAGGTGCAGCGTTTCCAGGATGCGCCGGCGCTGGACGGGGCGCATGGCGGAGAGGAACAGCTTGCCGGAGGCCGTGCAATGCATGGGTACGCGCGAACCCACCTCCAGATGCATGCGCAGGGGCCAGGCGGCCTCCACACGATCGAGATAGATCGCCTCGCTGCCCACGCGGGTGACGAAATTGCAGGTCTCGCCCGCCACTTCCACGAGCGCCTCCAGGATGCCGCGCCGCTCGGTGCTCACCGAATTGCGCAGCATGTCGAAGCCCATGCGCAGGAAGCGCGGCCCCACGGCGAAGCGCCGCCCGTCCGGCTCGCGCAGGAGATAAGATTCGGCCTCCAGCTTCTGGCACAAACGGTGGACCGTGGGCTTGGGCAAAGACAGGCGCACACAGAGTTCCGGCACGCCCAGGGGCGTCTCGGACCTGGCGATCTCGCCCAGGAGATCAAGCGCCCGGAGCATGGCGGAGGCGTTGTCACGCTCCTCCGGTTTCTCCGGCTTTTCCGCCTGCTGCTTCGCCCTGGCCATCTGAATCGCCACGCCCTTCCGCCGCAGCACCCTTAGCGGCTGGCGACGGTGTGTCAAACGGAACGCAGGTGCACACGAAACCCTTCGCGCCGCACAACTTAAATCTCATTAAATGAGACGTTTTAGTTCAAAAAATGGATTGACTCATCTCATCCCTTCGTCGCATCGTCAGGTCCGCAGAGAGGAAACTGCCATGCAAGGCGAGGAAAACTTCGACTTCGTCGTCATCGGCGCCGGGTCGTCGGGGTGTGTTCTGGCCAATCGCCTGAGCGAAGACGGTAAAAGCCGCGTTGCTCTCGTCGAGGCTGGTCCAAAGGACACTAATCCCTGGATTCACGTACCCATCGGCTATGGGAAGACCATGTGGAACGACCGGCTCAACTGGCGTTTCCACACAGAACCTGAGCCCACCATGGGCGACCGGCGCATCTACTGGCCACGCGGCCGCGTGCTGGGGGGCTGCTCCTCCATCAACGGCCTCATCGTCATCCGCGGCCAGCAGGAGGATTACGACGGCTGGGCGGCCCGCGGCGCCACCGGCTGGGGATTTGCCGACGTGCTGCCCTATTTCCGCAAGCTGGAGGACAATCCCAGCTTCGCCGGCGATCCGCTGCACGGCACCGACGGGCCGGTGACGGTCAGTTCCATTCCGCGCAAGCACGAGCTCATTGAAGTCATCAAGGAAACCGGCCGAACCCTCGGCGTGCCGGAGACGGCGGACTTCAACGGCGCCCGGCAGGAGGGCGTGGGCTATTACCAGCTCACCACCCGCAAGGGCTTCCGCATGAGCGCGGCCAAGGCCTACCTCGCCCCCGCCAAGGGCCGCCCGAACCTCACCATCCTCACCGACACCCAGGCCCGCCGCGTGCTGTTCGCGAACGGCCGCGCCGTCGGCGTGGAGGTGAGCGCCGGGGGCCACGTCAAGGTCATCAAGGCGCGCCGAGGGGTGATCCTGTCCGCCGGCGCGGTGCAGTCGCCCCACCTGCTCATGCTCTCGGGCATCGGGCCGGCGGCGCACCTCAAGGCCAACGGCATCGGCGTCCATGTGGACAGCCCCGGCGTGGGCGGCAATCTGCAGGACCATCTGCAGCTGCGCCTGCTCTACCGCTGCACCAAGCCCATCACCACCAACGATGCGCTGAACTCCGTGTTCGGCCGCCTCAAGATGGGCCTCGAATACCTGCTGTTCCGCGGCGGGCCGCTGGCCATCGGCATCAACCAGGGCGGGCTGTTCACGCGGGTGCTGCCGGAATCGAAGACACCGGACATCCAGTTCCACATCGGCACGCTCTCCGCCGACATGGCCGGCGGCAAGGTGCATGACTATTCCGGCTTCACCCTCTCGGTCTGCCAGCTCCGGCCCGAAAGCACGGGATGGGTGCGGCTCGGCTCCGGCGAGCCACTCGAGGCGCCAAAGATCACCGCCAATTATCTCGCCACCGAGACCGACCGGCGCTGCGCGCTCGGCGCCATGAAGTTCGCCCGCAAGCTCGCCGCCACCGATCCGCTGAAGAGCTATGTGGCGGAGGAGAAGCTGCCCGGCCCGGGCGTCACCGACGACGAGGGCCTCCTCGCCTTCGCCCGTGAATATGGGGCGACCATCTTCCACCCCGCCGGCACTTGCCGGATCGGCCCCGACGACGACTGCGATGCGGTGGTGGACCCGCGCCTACGGGTCCGTGGCGTCGATGGCCTGTGGGTGGTGGATTGCTCCGTGATGCCGACCCTCGTGTCCGGCAACACCAATATTCCCGCGATCATGATCGGAGAAAAAGCCGCCGACATGATCCGCGAGGACGCACTGAACAACAGGAATGGGCGAGACAACGCCCCAAATCAAATCAATGACGGGAGGACACAACAATGGCTGGGCAAGCGGGAGCTTCAAGTCGCGAGCTGAGGCGCGTGGTCGGCGCCAGCGTCATCGGCGCGACCATCGAATGGTATGACTTCTTCCTGTACGGCATCGTCGCCGGCATCGTCTTCAACAAGCTTTACTTCCCGGCCGACGATCCGGTCGTCTCCATCCTGCTCGCCTACACCACCTTCGCGGTGGGCTTCGTGGCGCGGCCGGTGGGCGGGCTCATCTTCGGCCATTTCGGCGACAAGCTGGGTCGCAAGAGCATGCTCATCATCACGCTGATGATCATGGGCGTGGCGACGGTGGCCATCGGCCTCCTGCCCACCTATGCGCAGATCGGCATCGCCGCGCCCATCCTGCTGTTGATCCTGCGCATCGCCCAGGGCATCGGCATCGGCGGCGAATGGGGCGGCGCGGTGTTGATGGCGTATGAATACGCGCCGGAGGACAAGCGCGGCTTCTTCGCCTCCATCCCGCAGATCGGCCTCGCGCTCGGCCTGTGCCTCGCCTCGGGCGTCACCGCCATCGTCTCCATGCTGCCGGACGAGCAGTTCATGGCCTGGGGCTGGCGCTTGGGCTTCATCGGCTCCATCGTGCTCATCATCGTGGGCATGTACATCCGGCTGAAGGTGCACGAGACGCCGGAGTTCGAGCAAGTGAAGGCCGCCAACAAGGCAGCGGCCATCCCCTTCGTCACCATGCTGCGGGAGTATCCGCGCAACGTGCTCCTGGGCATGGGCGTGCGCTACATCGACGGCGTGTTCTTCAACGTGTTCGCGGTGTTCTCCATCGTCTATCTGTCGAACTACGTGAAGGTGCCCCGCACGACGGCCCTGTGGCTGGTGACGCTCGCCGCCTTTGTGATGGTGTTCACCATCCCCATGTTCGGCAAGCTGTCCGACAAGTGGGGCCGCCCGCGGACCTATGCGATCGGCTCCGCGCTGCTGGCGCTGGTGGCGTTCCCGGCCTTCTGGCTGTTCTCCACCGGCTCCCTGCCGCTGATCGCGCTCGGCATCGTCGTGCCGTTCGGGGTGCTCTACGCCATGTGCTACGGGCCGGAGGCGGCCCTGTTCTCGGACCTGTTCGACGCCCGGGTGCGCTACACCGGCATCTCGTTCGTCTACCAGTTCTCGGGAATCTTCGCGAGCGGCATCACCCCGATCATCGCCACCTATCTGCTCGCCCGCGGCGACGGACAGCCATGGCAGGTGTGCGCCTACGTGGTGTTCGCGGCGCTGGTGTCCATGCTCTCCGCGCTGGCGATCAAGGTGCCGGCCCCCGGCACCCAGTTATCGAACGCCCGGCGCTCCGCCGCCGAAGCGGCGCGGCAGCCTGCGCGCTGACCTGTCCCCGACCCGGAGGCGGCGCGCGGCCGCCGCCTCCCTCTCTCCCAGGTTCCAAGAGGATTTTTCCGTCATGAAGATGACCACCGAAGAGGCGTTCATCAAAGTTTTGCAGGCGCACGGGATCAACGAGGCCTTCGGCATCATCGGCTCGGCCATGATGCCCGTTTCCGACCTCTTCCCCAAGGCCGGCATCCGCTTCTGGGATTGCGCCCACGAGACCAATGCGGGCCTGATCTGCGACGGCTACACCCGCGCCACCGGCCGCATGGCCATGGCCATCGCCCAGAACGGGCCGGGCGTGACGGGCTTCGTCACCGCCATGAAGACCGCCTACTGGAACCACACCCCCATGCTGCTGGTGACGCCCCAGGCGGCCAACAAGACCATCGGGCAGGGCGGGTTCCAGGAAGTCTCGCAGATGGCCATGTTCCAGGACATGGTCTGCTACCAGGAGGAGGTGCGCGACCCCTCCCGCGTCGCCGAAGTGCTCAACCGCGTGATCGAGAAGGCCTGGCGCGCCTGCGCCCCGGCGCAGATCAACGTGCCCCGCGATTTCTGGACCCAGGTGGTCGACATCGAGCTGCCGCAGATCGTGCGCCTCGAGCGGCCCGCCGGCGGCCGCAACGCCATCGCCGAGGCGGCGCAGATCCTCTCCGAGGCGAAGTTCCCCGTGGTGCTGAACGGCGCGGGCGTCGTCATCGGCAACGCCATCGGCGAGGCCATGGCGCTCGCCGAGCGGCTCGATGCGCCGGTGTGCGCCGGCTACCAGCACAACGATGCCGCGCCCGGCAGCCATCCGCTCGCCGTCGGCCCGCTGGGCTACAACGGCTCCAAGGCCGCGATGGAGCTGATCGCGCAGGCCGACGTGGTGCTGGCGCTCGGCACCCGCCTCAACCCCTTCTCCACCTTGCCCGGCTACGGCATCGACTACTGGCCGAAGCAGGCCAAGATCATCCAGGTGGACATCAACCCGGACCGCATCGGCCTCACCAAGAAGATCACGGTGGGCATCTGCGGCGATGCCAAGGAAGTGGCCGGCCAGCTGCTCGACCGGCTCGCCCCCGGCGCCGGCGATGCCGGCCGGGCGGAGCGCCGCGCGCTGATCCACCAGACCCGCTCGCGCTGGCTCCAGCAGCTCGCCTCCATGGACCATGAGGACGACGATCCCGGCACCCGCTGGAACGAGGAGGCCCGCGCCCGCGACAAGGGCCGCATGTCGCCCCGGCAGGCGTGGCGAGCCATCCAGTCGGCGTTGCCGAAGGATGTCATCATGTCCACGGACATCGGCAACAACTGCGCCATCGGCAATGCCTATCCGAGCTTCGAGATGGGGCGCAAATATCTCGCCCCCGGCATGTTCGGCCCCTGCGGCTATGCCTTCCCGGCCATCATCGGCGCCAAGATCGGCCGCCCCGACGTGCCGGTCTTCGGATTTGCCGGCGACGGCGCCTTCGGCATCTCCATCAACGAGATGACCTCCATCGGCCGCGAGGAATGGCCGCCGGTGACCATGGTGGTGTTCCGCAATTTCCAGTGGGGCGCCGAGAAGCGCAACACGACGCTCTGGTACGACAACAATTTCGTCGGCACCGAGCTCGACCCCAAGCTCTCCTACGCGAAGATCGCCGAGGGCTGCGGATTCAAGGGGGTGCGCGTGGATACGCCGGAAAGCCTCAAGGAGGCCATCCACACCGCGGCCGAGGAGCAGAAGCAGGGCATCACCACCTTCATCGAGGTGGTGCTGAACCAGGAGCTCGGCGAGCCGTTCCGCCGGGACGCCATGAAGAAGCCCGTGCAAGTGGCCGGCATCGCGCGCTCCGATATGCGTGAGCAGATCGCGCGCTGACTTCGATCCGGGCGGGGCGCTCCTCCGCGCTCCGCCCGGCCGTTCCTGCCCCATTCCCGAGATGCAGGCCATGCTCGCCCTCGACCGGATCATCGACGCCGCGCGTGCCACCCCCCGCAGCATCGTCCTGCCCGAGGGCGCCGACCCGCGCATCGCCGCAGGCGCCCGCCGCGCCGTGCGCGAAGGCATCGCCCATCCCATCCTCCTCGGCTCCCCCGGGGAGGTGCTGGCGGCCCTCGATGGTGATGCGCGGGGCATTGCCATCGAGGATCCCGCGACCTCGCCGCGTGTCCAGGCCTATGCGGAAGAGCTGCACCTGCTGCGCCACGCCAAGGGCATGGACCTCGCCGCCGCCTACCGGCGCATCCGCGAGCCGCTCGCCTTCGCTGCCATGATGGTGCGGCAGGGGGATGCCGACGGCACCATCGGGGGCGCCGTCGCAACGACGGCCGAAACCGTGCGCGCGGCCCTCCAGATCATCGGCCTCGCACCGGGGGCGAAGATCGTCTCCAGCTTCTTCCTCATGATCCTGTGCGAGGATTACCATGTGCAGAAGGGGGCCTATGTGTTCTCCGACTGCGGCCTGGTGATTGATCCGGACGCTGCCGAGCTCGCCGACATCGCCCGTGCGGCGGCGCATTCCTACACCGCCATGACCGGGCTGATGCCGAAGGTGGCGATGCTATCGTTCTCGACCAACGGCAGCGCCCGGCACCAGCGGGTGGACAAGGTAGTGGAGGCGGTGAGGCGGGTGCGGCAGGCGGAGCCGGATCTGGTGATCGAGGGAGAATTGCAGTTCGACGCCGCCTTCGTCGCGGCGGTGGGCGCTGCCAAGACGGCGCCCGGATCCATGATCCGGGGCGATGCCAACGTCTTCGTCTTCCCCAACCTGGATGCCGCCAACATCGGCTACAAGATCGCCCAGCGGATCGGCGGGGCGAAGGCCATCGGCCCCGTGCTGCAGGGCCTCGCCAAGCCCGCCAACGATCTGTCGCGCGGCTGTTCGCAGGACGACGTCTTCCACATGATCGCGCTCACATGCGCCCAAGCTGCCCGGACGATCCCTGAACCCATGCCTGGAAAGGACAACAGCGTCTGGCAGAACTCACGATCGGCCCGCAGCCTCGGCGAGCCGCGCGCAGGCTAAGGAGAAAGGGTCAATTGCCCAGCTGGAGCATCGGAGCGGAAGCCGCATAGGCCTCCCGCCAATGGGCGAGTGTCGTCGAGGCGACGGACAAGGAGAGCGGTTGCGCGCCTACGTGAGACGCCATAGCCGCGAACAGCGCCGCCACGAGCACAAGCGGCAGAAGAACCTTTTGCAGTTCGTCGTCGGTATTCATCTCAGGTCACGAGCGTGGTTTCAAACCCGTAATATATCCCCTGCGCCATTTTCCGCCAAATGCGGCGCAACATCGCGCACGACTGCGGTGCGCAATGACGGACAACGGCTTTATCGAGCCCTTCAACGGCAAGAACCGGGCAGAAGGCCAGAACACGCATTGGTTTATGAGCTGAACAGCGCGATTGGCAACAAGCCGCCGATCGCGCTCACGAATGGCTCTCAGACACCCCCGCCGGCATGAGCTTTAACCCCGGAATTTTCCAGCTCCGGATAGAGCCGCGAATTGCCGTCGATGAAATTCGCGTTGCCGCGAGATGGCCTCAACCGCTCGCCTGCGACAATGATCACGACGAGAGCCATCAACCCCACGCCCCATGCAAAACACGTTAAGGGGGTATGGCTTCCTTGGCGGACACATCCTCAGCGTCGCAGGGAGGTCGCCTGATCGTGGCGAGCAAGAGGTGCGTTGTCACGGGTGCCTCTACAACAGATCCTCAATGCGGATCGGCAAGTCGCGCAGCCGCTTGCCGGTGGCGTGATGGATGGCGTTGGCGATTGCTGGCGCCACCCCGACCATCGACACCTCGCCGAGCCCCTTCACTCCTGCGCTGTTGAAGCAGGTGTCGGGCACGTCGATGAAGGCGACGTCGATGGCGCCGATATCGGCGTTCACCGGCAGGGCGTATTCGGCGAGGTCGGCATTGAGGAAGCCACCATAGCGCGGATCGACCTCGCTGGCCTCGCGCAGCGCTGCGCCGATGCCCCACACCACGCCGCCGCGCACCTGGCTGGCGGCGGTGCGCGGGGAAATCACCCGGCCACAATCGGCGACGCTGACCACGCGCGGGACCCGTATCCGCCGCGTCGTCGCCTCGACCCGCACCTCGACGAAATGCGCGATGTAGCTGTAGGTGACGAAATCCGGGTAGACCGGGCCGGCCATGGAGGGCAGGCCGGCCTTGAGCCGGTCATAAATGGCGTCCGGCTGGCCGGGGGCCTTGCCCGCGACCTCCACCGTCAGTTCCGGCAGCCCGGCCTCTCGCAGGATCCGCGCCGGCTCGCGGTTCGACCCGCCGCCGGAGGACAGCGCCATCAACTGCGCCAGCAGCGCTTCCGCCGCCGCCTCGACCACAGGAATGGCAGTGGCGGTACCCCAGGAGCCAGCAGTAAGGTGCTGCGGCGCCGCGCGGGTGTCGCCGATGACCGCCACGATGTTCTCCGGCGCGACGGCGAGCTTGCGGGCAAGCGCCGCGGCGAGCGCGGTGCGAACGCCCTGGCCCATCTCGTGTACGCCGACGGCGACGGTGACGCGGCCGTCGGCGGCGAGCGTCAGCCTGGCTACCGCCGGCGCCCTCAGCCCGGCATAGGTTCCGATGGCGACGCCCCAGCCGATAAGGCCGCCGTCCTCCGCCCGCATCGATTGCGGCGCCATCGAGCGGCGTCCCCAGCCGAACATCTGCGCCCCGCGCTCCAGGCAGCGCCCGACATGGCGCGAGGACAGCGGGCGGCCGGTGACGGCGTCGACCGTGGTGTCGTTGGCAAGCCGCAGGGCCACGGGATCCATGTCCAGCTTATAGGCGAGCTCGTCGACACAGGATTCGAAGGCGAAGCAGGCGATGTGCTCGAAGGGGGCGCGCATGTAGCCAGGGGTCTGCGCGTCAGTGCGCACCAACTCGTCCTTGCCGCGGAAGTCGGCGATGCCGTAGAGGCGCGACGAGGTGGTGGCGTATTCCCCAGGGAACAGGTCGTGCCGCGAGGTCTGCGCCTGTGCCTCGTGGATCGCCGCCAGCATGCGCCCCGAGCGGTCGGCACCGAGCCGGACATGATGGCGATTGGCCGGCCGGAAGCTGGCGAGATGGTAGAGCTGGGCGCGCGGCACCACGATCTTCACCGGGCAGCCGAGCCGGCGCGCTGCCTCGGCGGCGAGCACGGTGTGGCCCTGCATCGAGTTCTTTTGCCCGAAGCCGCCGCCGACGAATGGGGAGATTACGTCGATCCGTCCGGCGTCGAGGCCGAGCGCGCTCGCGAGTCCGTGGCGTACTGCCTCGGCGTTCTGGGTGCCTTCATGGACGACGAGGCGCCCGTCCCGCCATTCGGCGACGCAGGCGATCAGCTCGATCGGGTTCTGGTGCTGCGGCGCGCTGGCGAAATGCGCGTCGATCTGCACCGGCGCCCGCGCATAGGCGGCGTCGGCGTCACCCGCCGCTATGGGCGGGATGAAATGCGCGATCGGGGTTTGCGCCTGATCGATCACCTCGATGCCGGGCGCATCGAGCTCCACCGCAAAGGGGACGGTCTCGTAGGTGGCGCGGACGAGCGTGGCGGCATGGGTGGCGGCCTCCGGGCTGTCCGCCACGACGAGGGCGATCGGTTCGCCGCGATAGGCGATCTCCGGCGAGAGCAGCGGCTGGTAGCTCTGGAAGCCATAGCCGCCGCCCATGATGAAGCCGGCGGACCTGATCGCGCCGAGGCTGGCGTGGGTCAGCACTAGGCGCACTCCCTCGGCCTCCTCGGCGGCGGCGGTGTCAAGCGAGGTCAGCCGTCCCTTGCCGATGGTGGCGATGGCGAAGACGCCATAGGCGAGGTCCGGCCGGGCGTCGTCGGCGGCGAAGGCGATGGCGCCGCGCACCTTGTCATGGGCGTCGACGCGGGCGAGGTCGGCGAAGGGCAAGCTCATGGGATCAGTTCCTCTCCCGGGCGATGGACAGGGCGTCGGCGACGGCCCGGATGCCGAGCTCGACCTTGAAGCCGTTCATCCGGCCGGGCCGGGCGCCGGCGAATGCCGCCTCGCCGGCTTCGCGGGCGGTGTCCGGCGTGAACGGGCGACCGACGAGCGTCGCCTCGGCCTCGCGCGCCCGCCAGGGCCGAGTGGCGACGCCGCCGAGGGCAAGGCGCGCCTCGGCCACCGTGTCACCCTCCATCCGCAGCGCTGCAGCCACCGAGACCAGCGCGAAGGCATAGGATTCGCGGTCGCGGATCTTGTGATAGGTCGAGGCGCGCCCAAGCGCGGTCTTCGGCACGCGGATGCGCACGATGATCTCGCCGGGGGCGAGCGTGGTCTCGACATCCGGCGTGGCGCCGGGCGGGATATGCAGCGCCTCGACAGGGAGGCTGCGCGGGCCGCGGGGGCCCTCGACGTCCAGCTGCGCGTCGAAGGCGACGAGCGCGACCGCCCAGTCGCCGGGATAGACGGCGATGCAGGCTTCACTGCCGCCGAACAGCGCGTGGCCGCGGTCAATGCCCTCCTTCGCCGCGCAGCCGCTGCCGGATGCGCGCTTGTTACAGGCGAAGGGCGGACCGTTTCGGAAGTAGGCGCAGCGGGTGCGTTGGAGCAGGTTGCCGCCGACGCTCGCCATGTTGCGCAATTGCTGTGAGGCGGCGCGCCACAGCGATTCCGACAGGGCGGGATAATCGCGCATGATCACCGGATCGGCGGCAACGTCGCTCATGCGGGCGAGGGCGCCAAACGCCAGCTCGCCCGGCTGCGACGTGTCGATGGTCTCCAACACGCGCAGGCCGTTTATGTCGACGACATGGTCGGGGGTCTCGACGCCGAGCTTCATCAGGTCATAGAGCGTGGTGCCACCGGCGAGCAGGCGGGTGCCGGGCCCGGCCGCCTCGACCGCCCGCATCGCGTCAGCGACGCTGGTCGCCCGCACATAGTCAAAGGGTTGCATCGCCGACCTCCTGCGACTCGGCGGCCATGCGGGCGGCGGCGTCCTCGATGGCGGCGGCAATGCCGACATAGGCGCCGCAGCGGCACAGATTGCCGCTCATATATTCGCGGATCTGCTCGGGTGAGGAGGCATGGCCCTCGGCGACGCAGGCCACCGCCGCCATGATCTGGCCTGGCGTGCAATAGCCGCATTGCAGCGCGTCGTGGTCGATGAAGGCCTGCTGCATCGGATGCAGGGGCGTGCCGGCCGGCGACAGCCCCTCGATGGTGAGCACCTGCCGCCCATGCACTTGGACGGCCGGGGTCAGGCAGGATGCCACGCGTCGACCGTCCACATGCACCGTGCAGGCGCCGCACTGGCCGTGGTCGCAACCCTTCTTGGCACCGGTAAACCCGAGACGCTCGCGCAGAAGGTCGAGCAGCGACGTCCGCGGGTCGACGGCCAGATCATGCAGCTGGCCGTTTATGGCTGTGCGGACGATACATTGACGAGATTTTATGTTTGCCGCTTCGGCGTTTTCGTTCCCACGGACCATCTTCTGCTCCGTTCCGTTGAAGGTGTCCCGCACAGGGCGCCGTACGGAGACGTAACGTCGCGGTCAGATTTGCCGTTTCGAGGCTAGACGTATTCCAGATTCAGATGCGCCTTTCGGGTTCCGCACGGATGGCGCGGGGCCAGCGCGGGCCTGGCCATGGGCCCATCATCCACGTAGGGAGCGGCGATACTCTCCGGGCGACAGCCCGACTCTCCGTCGGAAGGCCCGCGTGAAGGCGCTTTGTGACGAGAACCCCGACCGCAGTGCGATCTCCGCCAGCGGCACTTTTCCGGCGACAATCTCGCTCTTGGCGCGCTCCAGGCGCAGTTGGCTCACATATCGGTGTGGGGGCACGCCAATCGCCGCCGCGAAGGAGCGGCTGAAATGGAATGCGCTCATGCAGGCGACTCTGGCCAGCGACGCCAGCGATATGTCGTCGTCCAGATGATGCTCGATATGGGCAACGACACGTGAGAGTCTTGACGGATCGAGAGGTCTTCTTTGGTCGCGCGCGATGGAGGCTGGGGTGAACTCGGCGTAGTTTTGCAGGAGATGGGCCGACAGCATCGTAACGGCCGCATCCGCCAGCAGGCGTCCGGCAGAAGTCTCACGCTCCATTTCGGCAAGAACGGTACGGCCGAAATAGTCGATCATCGTGTCGCGGGGCGTGGCGGCGCTGCGCAGCACCGGCTTGCGGCAGGCAACCGCTTCGTCGGAGGCGACCGCGTCGAGGCTGGATTGCGGAATGTAGATGTGGCCGGCCATGAGCGGCGAGCGCGTGGTGCGAATTTCGTCGGCACGCACCTCGGCGGGGCAGACCCAGGCCGTGCCGGTGTGAGTTGGGACCGGGTGTTCGCGACTTCCGAACTTGCAGGTGGCGCGCCCGTCGCGAACCCCTTCCAATAGGAAGACGATCTCAATCTGCTCGCCATTGTAGCCCGGCCCCTCGGTGCCGGCGTGCGCGCGCAATTCCGCACTCGCCTCCGACCAGCCACGCCCCTCGGACGATCTAATCAACCGCGACGTCGGATATTTTGCCTGTCCGTGTGAGTACATCCCTGCGACACTCAGCTGAAACAGCGAGCATCTTACTCCTGTGCCGAGCGGCGTGGGAGTCATGGCCTTAGGTGCGGAGCTCACGTCACCGGGCGAATGCGAAAAGGCCGTCGCCCAGAGCGGCTGCGGAGAACTTATTCTGCCTCGACATTGCTTGGGCGGGAAGCATTCCGCCACCGATGTGTTCTGCTCGTCCCGGAGGCCCACATCAAGGCTGCGACGAGCCAGAAGGTAACGAACAAGCCGGCGATGCCAAAGCCTACGGCGTTCATGTCGAGCGCCTCAACGACGTCCCAGGCACCGCCATGCAGCGCGAACCGCTCGCCGACAAGGCCGGTAATCTCGACGGAGCCGATGAGCAGGGCAACAATGACCGACAGACCGGTAATGGCGAGATTGTAGTGCAGGCGACGTAGCGGATGCGCTGACGCCCAGCCATAGGCTGCAGTCATGAACACACCCTGCGCGGTGTCGAACAGCGACATACCGGCAGCAAACAGGATCGGCAGGCACAGGATTGCGTACCAGGGCAAGCCGCCGGCGGCCCCGGAGGTCGCCAGCACCAGCAGGGCAACCTCCGTCGCGGTGTCGAATCCGAGGCCGAAGAGTAGACCGACGGCATACATATGCCGGGGACGGTGCACCACGCCGGCGACACGGCCGATCAGCCGGGAAAAAAGGCCACGGCGGGTGAGCCGGCGCTCAATCTCCGCCTCGTCCGGTGCGCCGCTGCTCAGGCCCTGTCCGGCGCGCCACAGCTCGACCAATACAACAAGATTAAGTATGGCAATGGCATAGAGGAAGCCACCGGACACCAGCGTGCCGATGAGGCTGGTCACGCGGTGCAACGTCGAGCCGTCATCGAGGACCGGTGCGGCAAGTGCCCTGACGCCGAAGGCGAGCAGCAAAGTCAGCAGGAGAACCACGGTAGAATGGCCGCTGGCGAACCAGAAGCCGACCGTCTCTGGCTGCCGCCCCTCCTGCAGCAGCTTGCGCGTGGTGTTGTCGATAGCGGCGATGTGGTCGGCGTCGAAGGCGTGACGAACGCCAAGCAGATAGGCTGTCAGACCGAGCCCGACACTGAATGCGAGTCCGCCCGGACCTGAAGTCGCTGTGTGGATGGGAGTGGTGCCGATGATGGCAAATAGCAGCCCCCAGCCAGCGACGTGCAGCAGAACGATGGTGGCCACCGCGCCGATCGGCGCGGTGGCTCTAGTGGTTGGGAGGCGATACATGCGCGGCCTCAGCATCTTCATCGTGGGGGGCCTCAGGCCACAGGCGGCATGTAGGGGAAACGGTCAATCGGTTTCGGCGAGACCGATTCACGGCCGATGCCGAGTGCGATCGGCGTGTTTGCCGCCAGGCTGAACATGACGTCCGGCGCGTTATCGATCAGCGAACGACCGTTCCAGCCATCGAAGCCGAAGGTCGCTGGGGTGCCAACCACATAGGGCAGGAGTTTGGGGAAGAAGCGATGGGCGAGTGCCACGCCATAGCCCACAGGATCCACCGAGGTGCCGTAGGCGGCGACGACATCGGCAACAGCCTTGGCAACCCGAGCACCATGGGCGGCAAAATCCTCGGTGGGGACGCCAGCGTTCAGCCGGTTGCCGAGATCCTCGTCATATTGGGTGAACAGGGGATGGATCATCGGCAGGCCGACGCGATTGACCGCGTGCCAGCCACCGGCATCGGTGGCGAGGCTGGCGACCGCCCAGACGCCGATCCGGCTTCCGGGTGCGGCAGCGAACTCGGCGTCCGGCACCTCCAATACGATGGAGTAGACCGTGTGGCCGGCGAACAGGTTCCGAGCTTTTCTGGGATTCCAACCCATCAGGTTCACGGTCGTACCGTCTTGGAAGGCATGGCCGACGGCGTGCAGCACGTCGGGCTCGATCCAGAATGGATCGCCCGCCTTTCCGGCCCACAAGCGTAGGCCGTCGGGGCCGGGGACGGTCTTTCCCGTGCGGCCCTGCGCGATCACTTCGCCATCAGCCCGGGGATCGCTCGCCTCGGCGGCCGCAAGCCGGCGGAGTACGCAGCTCTGCCCGCCGGTTGCGTCGCGCGCGCCGAACGCGAGACGGAAAGTCAAGTCCTCGACGGCATCGCCGTTGAGATCGACCTTGAACTCGTACCGGCCCTCGGGGTGATAGCCCGGCTCGGGATGGACCCGAAGATGGAATGGCAGACATTAATGGCGAGGACGGTGCCGGTCTCGCCACGGAAGACATACAGGTCGGTGATGTCGAGGCGGATGTCCTGGCGGGCGAGGGGTGAATCGAGATGATGCGACATGGGGAGGCTCGCTAAAGGAGTAGGTGGCGCAGGCGCGCCGCCTACTTGAGATCGATGCCGGAGTATTGCGCCGTGCCGTCCGTCCCTATTCCACGATGGTTATCGGGCTTGCTGGACCGCATCGGGACTTGTCAGCGCGGAGGACGAGCCGGCGCAAGATCGGTCAAGAACGCGGCAAGCCGGGAAAAGACCGCGGGGCTGCCGGCATGGCTTGATCGGCGCATGAAGCACGTTGAAGGCTCACTGGCGACTGCCACAGCACCGCCCGTCGCAATCGACATCATCGATCGCCCTTCCCGTTCTCCGCTGGTATTGCAAGAGCACCGCTGGCGTCGGCGACCGACCCATCCCGATGGCACCACGTCCGCCCGCGACATCACGCTGTCGCGCTGGGTGGGGAAAGCGCCGCTGGAAGTTGCTGCCGGGGAGGTCGAAGCCTGTCACGTCGTCTCGATAGCGTTGCGGTCGACAGCAGCGACGTTCCATTGGGGCCTACGCCGTGTGGTCGATGGCCTGCTCCCGGCCTCCACCCTGCTTGTGACGGGGCCGCGCGAGCATGGATGCCGAGCTTCCTACCGCGAAGCATCCGATGTTCTCCGGGTGTATCTGCCGCCGGCATTGATTAGCGAATGTTGGGACAGCCTGTTCCCGAGACATAGGGAGGACGATGCGCCGCTTTGCACGGCGTCCATCATCAATGACGTCTCATTGTTACGCTTGATGCTTTCGTTGGTGGATATCGACAGGCGGGACGACCAGCTGGCTCCCGTCATCGCCGAAAGCGTCGGCATCGCCCTGGTGACGCGATTGGTCTCGCTCTGCGGCACGCTCGGCGGACCGGAGGCCCCTCGCAGGGCGCTCGCCGCCTGGCGGCTGGAGCGGGTAAAGGACTATATCGAGGCGCATCTCGACCGGGTTCTGACGCTCGACGAGATGGCCCGCGCCGCCGAGCTCAGCCGCATCCGCTTCGGCGCCCAGTTTCGCGAGGCCACGGGGGTGACGCCCTACGCTTATGTGCTGCACAGGCGGATCGCCTATGCGCAGACGATGCTTCGCGACAGCGACCGATCCCTGGCGGAAATCGCCCTGCTCGCCGGTTTCAGCAGCCAGGCGCATTTCACCACGCTGTTTGGGCGGCTCATCGGCTTGTCTCCCGGAAGATGGCGCCGCCAATCGAGGGAATGACGTGCCCAGCCGCCGGAAGCAGCGGTCTCGAAGGCGGTCTCGGCGAGAACGGTCACGCCGCCCATCGGGTGATGCGCGGGATGGGTGAACGCGGCGACATTGTCCGCACCATGCAGAAGCCACACCTACCGGCGCGGCGCTCGCTCAGGAGAGAGCGAAGCCTTTCCAAGCTGCCGCCGATGGCGAAAGCGTCGCGGGCACCCTCACCGGGACAGTGCAGCTATCGAGCGGCAAGTTCGCCGTCGTCGAAAAGTCCCGCGAGTTCACGCTCGTCCCGTGGCGGCCGGTTATTAATCGTCAGCTTGGACGTAAGGTCAGCGGCGTTGGCAGACTGGATCGGTTTCTTGGCAGTCAGGGCGGCAGAGTGGGCTCGGATTGCAATGGAGGTAACGGCCGGCATCATAACATTGGGTTTGACGACCGGGCTTCATTGATAAGCCAGTTCGCGAACACCTGTATTGGAGCGTCACTCAATCGGATCGGCTCCGGCAGGACGAGGCAGAAGGTCTTGGAGATCGACTCACCGTCAGGCCAAGGCGCGGCCAAGCGACCTTCTGCTAACTCGGTTTCGATATACAGGCGCGGCACCAACGCAACGCCGAGGCCAGCCAACGCGGCTTCGATCTGCATGGCATGGAGATCGTAACGGGCACCAACCGCAGGATTGGTCAGCATGATCCCGGTTTCCTGCGCATAGCGTTGCCAGGCGTCCGGGTTCTGACGTCGATGAAGGAGCGGCAGTACATCCAAGGATACCGTTCCTTCACCTTTACCGAGAAGCGCCGGATGGCAAACCGGGACCAGCGTCTCGTGCAACAGCCGGTGCGTTCTCATTCCCGTCCATGCGGGATGCTCGAAATGGATCGCAGCATCGAAACCGCTTCCGGCAAGCACAAACGGCTCCATCCGCTCAGTAAGATGCACGATGATGTTCGGGTGTTTCTCCCGGAACCGTGCCAGGCGAGGAATGAGCCAGCGCACCGCGAAGGTCGGGATCGTGGCGACGTCGATACTTGCGCCATCGCTGGGTTGCCCCATCAGATATTGGCTGTCGCGCTCCAGCCGGTCCAGGGACTCGCGAACCTGAACGGCATAACGCTCTCCATTCGGCAAAAGCCGAACACGATTGCCGACCCGCTCGAACAGCGTAACGCCAAGGAACGCTTCCAGCCGGCCGATCTGGCGGCTGATCGCCCCTTCGGTCAGGGCCAGTTCGTCGGCAGCGCGAGCAAAGCTTCCATGACGCGCCGACGCTTCGAACGCCATGAGTGCGGAATTGCTGGGAATTTTGCGGCGCATGACGGCTCCTGACAGGATGGGTCGGCATTCGATCCGCCGTCACCTTGATATTTGGTCACTGAAGCATGATCCGCTGTCGTTATATAGGCGATAACTGGAGGCCTATCATGATAAAATATCAACGATAGACAAGGCCGCAAGCCCCCCGCTTGCGGTCGAAGGTGATGCGATGATCTATACGGTGGAATGCAGCTTTGCCGATCCGGGCAGCGAAGCGGAATGGAACGACTTTTACAGCCTGGACAAGCTGCCAGCGCTCATTTCGGTGAGCGGCTTCCACACTTCGCAGCGTTTCAAGGCGCTGAGCGGTGGCTGCCCGGTCTATCTCGCCCTTCATTCGATAGACGGCCTCGATATTCTGACGGGCGAGGAATACCGCCTGAAGGGCGGCGGCAATTTCGCACGCTGGCAGCAGCACATCACCGACTGGCACCGGAACCTCTATGACGGTGTCGACCGAGCGCCGGCCATTGGTGAGGGCGAATATCTGGTGTTGAGTGCGGAAGGCCCCGAGCCTCTGATCCGGCTGGGCCTCACCCCATATGCGCTGCATGCGGTCGCTATGGAGAAATTTCCGGAATATCGCTGGCTCGCCACGGTAGAGCGCAGCAAGACGCCTGACATCGAGCATCTACCGGAAGGTGTCCATGTCTATGCACCGATGACGGCGCAATTGACGAGTGACGGTGACGCTGCTGCTGGGAAGGCACGGTAGATCCCGATGCCGAATGTCACGATCTTCATTCCCGCAGACAGGATGCCGCCGGATGAAGCCCTCGCAGACCTCACGGAGCAATGCACCGAACTCTGCACGGGCATTCTTCGAGCCGCATTGGAGAATGTGCATATCGTCTATGTTGCTGTCCGGCACGGCCGGGGGCACCCGGCCTTCGCGGAAATTCAATATCGCCTTGAACCATTTCGGACGCCGCCGGTCATGGAACGGTTCATGGAAGGGCTGGACGACACCATAAAGAGCAATATCGGCCTCACCGCGCGCATCCGCTGCTTTGGCCATGCAGCGTCGAGCATTCACGCGCGGAATTGAGCTGATGCCAGGAGAAAAACGATGTCTATCCTTACATTTCCCACCCAAAAGATCGGCGATTTAACAATCACCGCCGTCAGCGATGGCTATCTCCACGCCAGTTTCGATTTCCTCGCGAATATCGACCCGGCCGACGCCTCTCGCATGCAGGAAAATGCGGGGATAAAGGATCACACCTCAATCCATATCAACTGCTACCTTGTGCGCGGAGGCGGTCGCAGGGTCCTGATCGACACAGGAGCAGGTGGTTTCAAGCAGTGGGGCGGTCGATTGAAAACCAATCTGCTGCTTGCTGGCATCCAGCCTTTCGAGATCGACGCGATCCTGTTGACCCATGCCCATCCAGATCATGTCGGGGGGCTGATGGACGCTTCAGGAGCGGCCGTCTTCCCGAACGCCGAGCTTGTCGCTCACCATCGGGAAGTCGCGTTCTGGCAGGATGACGGCAATCTGAGCCGCGCGCCCGAGCGCGCCCGTGGCAACTTCCTTGTGGCGCGGCAGGCGTTCGACGGCTATCGCGACAGGCTGCGCACTTTTGAGGGCGGCAAGGTGCTGCCCGGCATCACAGCGATGCCGCTGCCGGGACATACCGCCGGACACACCGGCTACCGGCTCGAATCCGGCGGCCAGAATCTGCTGGTCTGGGGCGACATCGTTCATTTCCCCCAGATTCAGGTTCCACGCCCGGAGGTGTCGATCGCGTTCGATCAGGATGCATATCTCGCCGCCGAGACACGAAAAAGGCTCCTGGATCTTGCCAGTTCGGAACGACTTCTGATCGCAGGGATGCATCTTGGTGAACTCGGTTTCGCTCAAGTCGAACGAAGAGGAGCAAGCTACCGCGTTGCTTACGAAATGGCCGCGCCGGATTGACGTTGCCTATTCCCTGCTCGACAAGGTCGCCTTTCTCGTCGATCGCGACTGAGCCTTGGGCAAGGTGCCGGACAGGATTAGCGCCAAAAACGTGTGGATGGTCGAAAACAAGGCGCGCCTGCTGCCACTGCGCGGTGTGTTTTGGTTATCGAAGCAACTGTTTGACGACCAACTTAAGCAGGTTACGGCGGCTGATGCTCGTGAACTGCACGTGTTCCGCAATGCACTTGGGCACACCTATCTGCGTGCGAGCGAAGGCTGGGCCAAGCCATTTATGCTCAATGGAAAGAATAACAATGGGTTCGGCATCGCGATCGATAGCGATGAACTCGAAGCCAAGGCGATCCACGTCATGCACTATGCTACGCGATAATTTGACGACGGATCATACCCGATAGAGCTTATCATTATATTTTTCGCTGTAGTAATATTAAATGGGTGAGCCGAGCGGTCTCCTAGAGTGCGAGGAGTGCGAGGAGCTATAATGGCTAGCGCTGTCGTCGTTCGGGCGCTGATGATTTGCTGCAGCACGTCGGCACGAGCGTGAACCGATCGGCCAGCGACGTGGCACCAGCCGAGTCCGGCGCGCGTCAAAAAGATGAGCGACCTCTTTCGCGGCGGTCACTGCACATGCTGGCGCCTGCCCTTAGAAGAGGCTGGCGCAAATCGCGAGCATCTCACTTGCCAGTGCCGCCTTTCGGCGGGCAGTATGGCGAACCACCATTGTAGGTGACGCCTCTCGTTCACCCCTTCCAAAAATCGATTCCATTTGCGTTGGAGTGGATCAAATGCATATGAAGATTCATGGTTAATATCAGAAGTATAGAAATTTTCTACTGGGCGGCGAAGCTTAGTAGCTTTTCGCGTGCAGCGGATAAGCTGAACACCACGCAACCGACCGTGTCGCAGCGTATTTCTGCGCTTGAGGCGCAGTACGGACGGCAATTCATCAATCGCGCCACCAAGCCGATCTCGCTGACCCTCGACGGTCAGGCGCTTCTCCAGCACGCGGAACTGATCCTCCGGCAGGTCGCCAACCTCGACCGGGATTTCGATGCTTCCCATCGAACCCGGCAGACGATCCGACTTGGGGTATCGGAAACCATTGTCCAGACGTGGCTCTCGCGCTTTCTGGAGGCCTCCCATCAGCGCTATCCCAATATTGACTTCGAGATTTCGGTGGACATCACCTCGTCCATGATGGCGGCGCTGCAGGATGGCGAGCTGGACATGGCCTTCATGCTGGGCCCGGCCACGATCGACGGAATGGCCTGCCATCACCTGATCAACTATCCGCTCCGTTTCTACGCGGCGCCCGGCCTTATACCGAACAATACGCTGACGGTCGATCAGCTACGCCGCTTCCCGGTCCTCACCTACCCCCGCAATGCCTATCCCTACACACATCTGCGGGATCTGTTATTCAAGATCACGGAACAGCGCCCCCGTATCTTCACCAATGCCTCGCTCTCGACCATCGAGCGCATGGCCATCGACCGCATCGGAATCGCCCTTGTGGCTCAAGGGGCTTTCTCGCCATCGCTGGAGCGCAAGGCGCTGGTAGCGCAGGACAGCGACATCGAGCTGCCTCCGCTGCGCTTCTTCGCCTTTTACCTGCTGGGGGTTGGCGCAGAGGTGCTGGAGGATCTCTCTGCCATCGCCGTAAAGGTTGCCGGAAACGCGGCAGTATCCATTTTTTGAATGCGCAAGCATACATTTATATAATTTTACTCGAACTTCACACCGTCGTCACATGTCCGCATCCCGCGATGTGGAGATGACGATGAGTGCCTATTTCGAGCCAGATGCGAGCCTGATCGCTGCGGCGCGCGAGCGGATTGCCCCCTACGCGGTGCACACGCCTCTGGTGGAGTCGCCGGCCCTGAACCGTCTTCTCGGAGCGAGGATCCTCATTAAGCCGGAAACGCTGCAGAGAGCCGGCTCCTTCAAGTTTCGCGGCGCCCTCAACCGTGTGCTCCAGCTCAGCAAAGAGCAGCGCGCGGGCGGCGTAGTGGCGTGGTCGTCGGGTAACCACGGCTTGGCCCTGTCCTACGTGGCCAAGGAATTGGGCATCAAGGCGACCATCCTGATGCCGCAGGAAGCGCCCAAGGCTAAGATCGAGGGCGTGCGCGCCAATGGCGCCACGGTTCGTCTCTACGACAAGACAAAGGAGATCCGCGAAGAGATCGGCGCCAGGATCGCTGCCGAGACCGGAGCGGTGATCGTTCCTCCCTATGACGACCCCTATGTTATGACCGGGCAGGCGACGCTGGGCGCCGAATTCGCCGAACAGGCCGCACGCGCGGACATGCCTCTCGACGTGGCCCTGTTCGCCTGCTCGGGTGGGGGCTCGTCTCAGGCGCCGCCTGCGGTGTTCACAGCGTCTCGCCGGACACGCGGATCTTCAGCGTCGAACCCGAGGGTTTCGACGGTATGGCCCGCTCCCTCGCGGCGGCTGAGCGGGTCCGTGCACCCGCTGACGGAGCCTCCATTTGCGATGCTCTTCTGGTTCCCGTGCCGGGCGAACTGACTTTCCCCGTGTGCCAGCGCCATCTGGCCGGCGGTCTGTCTGTTTCCGATAAGGAGGTGAAAGCAGCACTGCGCTTCGCTTTCACCGACCTGAAGCTGGTGGTGGAGCCTGGCGGCGCCGCTCCTCTGGCAGCGCTACTCGCAGGCAAGCTCGATATGAAGGGCAAGACGGTCGGCATTGTCCTGAGCGGCGCCAACACGGACCCCGACAAGTTCGCCACGTACATCACCGACGTGGCTTGAGGCATATGGCAATGCTTGATTACGAAAGTGGCAAAGGCCGACTGGTTGCTCAGGTCATCGAGGATTTCATGACCGTGGACCTCACCGGCGTCGGGCTGATAGCCGGACTGTACCAGGCCCTTCAGGAGCGTCAGCCAGGGCCGGCCTGCATGCGGGCGGCGGAGCTGATCTGCGCGCGGGTGCGCGCCCAGGGCGGACCCGTCGTCATCGCCACCGGATTTCCCGAAGGAGCCGGCGTGCCCGAAACCGATGGGCCGGTCGGCGCCGCCCTTCTGGCACGCGCTCTGTTCCTGGGTCTCGGCATCGAGACTGTCATTCTGACCGATGAGAATTGGGTCGGCATGATGGAGGGAACCTGCCGCGGTGCCGGCCTCGCCCCACTGCCCTTTCCTGACGATGGGGTCATCCATCCGCTGGCCTTCATCCGTCCCGTCTACATCCGCGGCACGCCCAAGGACGAGGCCGGCTGCAAGGCCGTCACGGACGCCCTGCTCGACGTGACAAAGCCCTCTCTGGTCATCGCGATCGAGCGGCCGGGCGCCAATGACAACGGGCTGTATCACGGGCTCGGCGGGCGCCCCCTCGATGGCATGGTGGCGGATTACGACCAGTTCTTCCGGCGTGCCAAGGCCGAGGGCGTGCCCTTCGTTGCCATTGGCGACGGCGGCAACGAACTGGGCATGGGCGTGGTCGCCGAGAAGCTCAAGACTTTCTCCCCCAAGGCGAAGGATTGTGGCACGCCCGGCCGGGGTGGCGTCGCCGCGGCAACGGCGGCCGATCTCCTCATCGTCTCCAACGTCTCCAATTGGGGCGCCACCGGCCTGATCGCGGCCCTCTCGGCCTATCTCGGCAAACCCTCCGTCTTTCATGACGGTGCCCTGGAACGGCGCTGTATCGAGCAGTGCGTGTCCTTCGGCGGCGTGGACGGCATGTTCATGGGACCGGAGCCTGCGGTAGACGGCATCTCCGCCGCCGAATGGGAAGGACTCGTCACCACCCTGCGCAACACGCTGGAACGCCTCGCCGGCCGGGTCGTCGGCTGGAAGGGCGACGGCGGGGACTGGAGGCAACTGAAATGACGGAGACGCTCGTGGGAAACGTGGGCCGAAGGATGGCGGAACTCGGCTACACATTGCCCCCCGTGAATCCACCCCAGGGCAACTATCTGCCCTATCAACGCAGCGGCAATCTGGTCTTCGTGGCGGGACAAGGTCCACGCCTCATGGGGCAGTTGGTCTATCAGGGGGTCCTCGGCGGAGATCTCGGGCTCGATGAAGGACGCAAGGCAGCACAGCTTTGTGCTCTCAACATTCTCGCACAGCTTCGGCATGCCTGCGGCGGAGACCTTGATCGTGTCGTCCGCATGATCCGGGTCGCGGGACTGGTCCGCTGCGTGGCGGATTTTGGCGATCAGGCCAAGGTGCTGAACGCGGCATCGGACCTCCTTTGCGAGGTGCTGGGGGCCGCTGGCCCCCATGCGCGGATCGCTTCCGGCACCCACTCCCTGCCCTCGGGGATGGCGGTGGAGATCGAGGCAATCGCTGAGATCGCGTGACTGGCCCGGCTCTCGCCAGCGCCCAGCCCGGGGCGGCTCTGACCCGACCCGGGCCTAAAAAAGAAACTGAAACCTGACAGAGGAGTCCTTTGATGAAACGTTTGCTTTCCGGCGTGCTCGCACACTCGGTTCTGCTCGCCTCGCTGCTTTCTACGCCCGTCGTGGCGCAGGAGTTGAAACCCGATCACTTCAAAGTTGTCGGCATAGCCTCGACCATTCCGGTGGCGATCTATGATGAAAAGCCTTTCTGGACCACGACGCTGCCTGCGGACTCCAAAGGCAAGCTGACCGCAGACCTCACGCCCATCGAGCAGATGGGGCTCGACGACCAGTCCTTGTTGCGACTGATGAAACTGGGCGTGATGGATTTCGCCGGCATGGACATCACCAAGATGGCCGGCGACGATCCGCGTTTCGAGGCGTGTGACCTGGCCGGCGCACTCCCCGATATGAAGAAGGCACGTGCGGCCTGCTCCGCCTATCGCGACGTGCTCGACCGCCGGATGGAGGCCAGCTGGAACACCAAACTCCTGGCCATCGGCGCCAGCACGCCCCAGGTCCTCTGGTGCCGCGACGAGGTTAAGTCGATCGAAGACCTGAAGGGCAAGAAGATCCGCGTTTTCAACAATACGCTGCGCGATTTCGTGACCGGCCTTGGCGCGACGTCGGTATCCATTGCCTTCTCGGAAGTGGTGCCCGCGCTGAGCAATGGCGTGGTCGATTGCGCGGTAACGGGCTCGCTGTCCGGCAACACCGCCGGCTGGCCGGAAGTGACCAAGTCCGTCTTCATGCTGCCGTTGGGCTGGAGCTTCAACGTGGTGACGGTCAACAAGAAGCGCTGGGACGCGCTGCCGCCCGAGACCAAGGCGTTCCTGACCAAGGAATTCGCGGCATACGAAGACAAGATGTGGGAGACGCTCGCCCAGAGCATTGATCAGGCCGCCATCTGCAGCACCGGAAAGCCGGGATGCAAGCTCGGCAAGCCGACCAAGGTCACGCTGGTTGAACCCTCCGAGGCGGACATGAAGCGGGCCAGCGAGATCGTGGCGAAGACCGTGCTGCCCGGTTGGGCCAAGCGGTGCGGCGCGGCCTGTGTCGCGGAATGGAACGACCGGATCGGGACTATAGCCGGCGTGAAGATGTCCGCGAACTAACCTTCTGCCCCATGCTCGGCTTCGGCGGGCATGGGGCAGATCGTATGCGGTTCTTATGTTTCCTTCTGCGGAATTCCTGCCGTCTTGCACGGCGAAGGAGGGCTTGCAATGTTGCGCCTGCTTGACTTAACCCGCGCCGTCGCAAGGAGCGGCCTGTGGCTCGGCGGCTGTGTCATCGCCGCGACCGCGCTGCTTGTTTCCTGCGATATCCTGCTGCGTGCGCTCTTCAACCATGCCATCGACGGGACGGACGAGTTGGCCCGCTTCGCCCTCGCGGTCTCTACGACATGGGCGCTGGCCGGTGCGCTGCTCGATCGGGCCCATATCAGGGTCGACACCGCCTATGGCTATTTTCCGGGCGCCGTGCGCCTTCTGCTCGATCTGACGGCGCTATCGGCCTTCTTCCTCGTCTTCGCCCTGATCTTCTATTACGGCCTCGAAATGGTTGCGCAGTCGTGGTTCAGCGAGGCGCGTTCGACATCCGCTCTTCAGGTTCCCATGGTCATTCCCCAGACCATCTGGCTGGTGGGCCTCGCCATGTTCCTCGCCACGGACATCGTGCTGATGATTGCGGCCCTCAGCCTAATCGCCAGCGGCCGAAGCGCCGAGGCGGCCCCCCTCATCAGCATGAAGAGCGCGGACGAGGAAGTCCATGAGGAACTGGAGGGCGCAACGCCCCAGCTGAGGACCGGCGCATGATCTTCGCTTCTCTCTTGAGCCTTCTCAGCCTGCTCTTCATGGGCATCCCCGTCGCGGCGACCCTGGCGATCACGGGACTGATCCTGTCCGGTCTTTATTCGCCGCTTCCGCTGCATTTTGCTATCGCCGAAATCTCCTGGACCGTCACCAATAACTTCCTGCTTATCGCCATCCCTTTGTTCGTGATGCTGGGAGAACTGCTGCTGCGCTCGGGCCTCGCCTCGCGCATGTATTCAGCGCTGGTCTTGTGGATGCCCTGGCTGCCAGGCGGCCTGATGCACTCGAATATCGCAGCCTGCGCCATGTTCGCGGCCACCTCGGGCTCCAGCGTTGCCACCGCCGCGACCATCGGGACCGTGGCGCTCCAGGAAGTGAAGAGGAATTCCTATAACGAGCGTCTCTTCCTCGGAACCATTGCCGCAGGCGGCACGCTTGGCATCCTCATCCCGCCTTCGGTCAACCTGATCCTCTTCGGTGTGCTGACGGAGACATCGATCCCTCGGCTTTACCTTGCCGGAATCCTGCCTGGTTTCCTGCTGGCGGGCTTCTTCTCCCTCCTGGTCGTCGTTCTCTGCCTGTGGCGTCCCGAATGGGGCGGAACGCAGACCCGCGCCAGTTGGAGCGATCGCCTGCACGCGCTGCCCGACCTTCTCCCGCCCTTGGTTATCTTTCTGGCGGTCATCGGCTCGATCTATATGGGTTGGGCAACCGCGACCGAAGCAGCGGCCCTCGGCGTAGTCACCACGGCCTTAATCGCCGCTCTTTACGGTTGCCTCTCCCTCCGCGTCATCCTGTCGGCGTTCGAGGGCACCATGCGCACGTCCGCCATGATCATGGCGGTGATGATCGGAGCCTATTTCCTGAACCTCGTGTTCGGCGCCACTGGCCTGCCGGCGGCGGTCAGCACCTGGATCACGGGAATGGCGCTCACGCCGTTCGAGTTGTTCTGCCTCGTGGTCGCCTTCTATTTCGTGCTCGGCATGTTCATGGAGACGCTGTCCATGATGGTCGCGACGGTTCCCATCGTGGCGCCGATCCTCGCCGCTGCCGGGTTCGATCCGGTCTGGACAGGTATCATCATCGTGCTGTTGATGGAGATCGCCCTCATCACGCCCCCCGTCGGGCTCAATCTCTTTGTGGTTCAGAGCTTGCGGAAACGCGGGCCTATGGCCGACGTGATCTTGGGCACGGCGCCGTTCGTTCTGGTGATGATCGGCTTCGTCTTCCTGCTCTACGCATGGCCTGATCTGGCCTTGTGGCTGCCTCGGAGCATGCGTTAGCCGGCCTGTGCGTTTCCGCCCGCGCCAATGGGGCGGGCGGCGGCCCAGGCCGGGCGTATTGCGCAAGACCTTCGAACTCGCGGATGGTTTTATCCGTTTGGAGAAGGCGGCGAACGATGCGAGGCGCGCTTCGCGACTGAGAATGGCGCGCATCACAAAGGGGGCGGCCCGTCGTCACAAGCGCAGCGAACACGTCGCCACGCCGGCAAGCGCGCTGGATCGCATCATTTCGCTTCAGCTCACCTTGCTGACAGCCGGGATGACCCACGAGCCGTCGAGGATCGACGGGTTATTCTCGTCCGGCCAATACAGGCGCATCATCAGGTTGAAGCGGTCCTTCGGCGCGGGAAGCCAATTGGCTTCCTTCCCCGCGCCGGGGCTCTCGTTCTGTATGTAGATGATCAGCGAGCCATCCGGCTCGTACACCGGATTGGTGCGCACGCTCATCGAGTAACGGTTGATGGGGTTGGCGACGAAGAACATGTTCGCGTCATACATGGTCAGCGACCAGAAGCCCTTCACCGGCGGCAGCTGGCCGGCCGCAAAGCGCAGCTGGTACTTGTTCGCGCCGCTATATTCGTCGCCGGCCTTGTTCTTGAGCGAGGTCGGGTAGACCGCGTCCTGCGGGCGATTGGCGCCGAGGCCGATGGCGGTGATGAGCGCGCGCTGGAGATAATCGGTGCCGTAGAGGCCGGTCTTGATGGTGTAGCCCCAGCCATTCACGTCCTTCACATCGCCGTCGCTGAACTTGAAGTGCAGCATGATGCGATCGAAGGAGAGCTGCGGCAGGCGCTTCTCCCAGCGGGCGTTGATCGCCTTGGCATTAAATCTCTGACCCGGCACGAGGCCGATGTCCTTGAAGCGCTCCAGCGCCGGCTCATCCTTGGCCGCCGCCGGATTGGTCTTCATCAGCTCGGCGAGCAGCGTGAAATACTCGGTCGCGGTAAGCGCATTCACCTGATCACGCACCGAGGTCTTCATGTCGATGGCGGGATCGACCTTGCCGGCCGGCGGGGTGTAGTCTTTGCCGAGCGCACTCAGCGGGAACAGCTTGAACTGGTCCTGCAGCGCATGGACGGCAGCATAATCCTCCGGCGTGCCGGAGCAATATATGCGCCCGAGCATCCACACCATGCTGGTCGGCGACTTCAGCCGCACCATGCCGTCCGGCACCTTGCCGGACCAGCCGGGGCCGGTGACGAGGAAGGTCTGCGCACCGGTGCCGGTGGTGCGGGAGCCGGGCACCTGGAACACATTGGTCCAGCCGTCGAGGAACGGCAGCAGGAAATAGCGGCCCTTCATGTCCGGGATGCTGATCACCCAGGGCTCGGCCCCGACATCGAAGAAAGCGGTGGTGTAGAGCGTGTCGGCATTCGGCGCCGTCACATCGCGGAACGCCGCGTCGGGATAGGAACGCGCCTTGATGATGGTACCCATCGGGGCGCGCATGCCCTCCGGCGCTGCGACATTGGTCATGACGCGGCGGGTATATTCCATCGTCACCAGCGGATAGCCGTAGACATAGGCGTCCGAGGCGGCCTTGAAATCCTCGGTGCCCTCGACGAGGTCGAACAGCGGTCCGTCCCAGGCCAGAGCGCCCTGATGGGTGGCGGCGAGCGCGAAGGCGGTTCCGCCCAGCAGCAGGGTGCGGCGCGAGAGTATCATCACATGCTTCCTCAATGTCATGGCGGGAACGTCGCGAGGCTCATTCAGCGACAGAGACGGTCATCATTATCCACCGGGCATTCGGTCACGTGAATCGGGAGCCGCACGACGGTAGGGCGGGCGTAAGGAAACGTCTACTCCTCGTGGCGCCGCCAGGCCGCGCGCGGAGGCCATCAAGAGCTTGTGTCAAGATCAGCTGCATATTTCCGTTTGATGACATGCAGTCGTGAAGCAATGTTTCCCTTTATTCAGGGGATTCGGGTCGCGACCGCCTTGTCGAGGGGGTAAGCCATAGCTTAGGTAAATTGCTGCCGCTTGCTTTAAGAGGACAGGGGCGACCGAATTTGAACAATGTTCCGTCCCAGCGCGTCGGGCCGCTCGCGGCCTTGCCGGACCTGCTCAACAAACAGGGTGTCAGCCTTGATGAGGCCTTTGCGGGCTCGGGCATCGAACCCTCGCAGCTCGTGCCGGATCCGAGATTTCCCTATCCCGCCCTCTCCGCCCTCGTCGAGCGGTCGGCCATCTGGCGCGCTGCCCGCATCTCGGGCTCCTCGTCGGCGCGCGCAACGATCACCGCGCTCTCGGCCCGATCGGCGAGATGATGGCCAGTGCGCCGACGCTTGGCGACGCGTTTCGCGACTATGTCGGTCTTCAGATCAGCTATTCGCGCGGTGCAATGGTCTATCTGCAGAATATCGGCGACGACACTCTTCTCGGCTACGGGCTGTACGCCTTCCCCGGAGCTGGCCGCCAGATCAATGATCTGGTCTTGGCCATCGGATGCAACATGGTCCGCTCGCTCACCGGCGGCCGCGCGGACCCGCTGTCCACGCCGGCGAGCGTGGGCCAGCCTATCAATATTGCGCCCTATCGCAGCGCCCTGAAGACCACCACCCTGTTTGATCAGGAGCATACCGCCGTGGAGGTCTCGGCGCGCGACATGGCGCTGCCGCTCCCCGGCCCGATCCGGCGAGACGGCTGCAACTTCGCACCGGCATCCAGAAGACGCTGTGGGGCGACCTCGAGGACAACCGGTATCGTTGGCGCTTTCCAATTCAGTATGATGCCGCCTGCCAGTTTGTTCACCGCACGCCGCAAGTGACCCGTCAGCAACGCTCGACAATGACGGCAATGCCTTGCCCCCCACCGATGCACAAGGTGACGAGCCCATAACGCCCGGCCGTGCGATGCAGCTCGTAGATGGCCTTGATGGCGAGAACCGCGCCGGTCGCGCCCACCGGATGGCCGAGCGCGATCGCCCCGCCATTGGGGTTCACCTTGGCCGGGTCGAGGCCAAGCGCCTTGGACACCGCGCAGGCCTGCGCCGCAAAGGCCTCGTTGGACTCGACCACGTCCAGCTCCTCGACCTTCAGCCCCGCTTTCTCCAGCGCGATCCGGACCGCAGGCACCGGGCCCATCCCCATCTCCGACGGGTCGACGCCCGAGAAGCCATAGGAGACGAGACGCGCCAGCGGCTCAAGACCCCGCGCGCGGGCCACATCCGCATCCGCCAGCACCACGGCGGCTGCTCCGTCATTGATGCCGGAGGCGTTGCCCGCGGTGACGGTCCCGCCCTTCCTGAACGCTGGCCTCAGCTTCGCCATGTCGTCGAGGCTTGCGTCGGCCCGGAAGTGCTCGTCGGTGTCGAACAAGACCGTTCCCTTGCGGGTTACGACCCCGAACGGCGCGATCTGCTTAGCGAAGTGGCCGGCCGCCACCGCCGCCGCGGCCCGCCGGTGGCTCTCGACCGCGGCTTCGTCCTGCTGGGCGCGGCTGATGCCGTAACGCTCCGAGACGTTCTCGGCGGTCACCCCCATGTGGCCGTGGCCGAATGGATCGTTGAGCACGCCGAGCATCATGTCCACCGCCTCGGCGCCACCCATCCGCTGCCCCCAGCGCGCCGCCGGCAGGAGATAGCCGCCGCGGCTCATGCTCTCGGCGCCGCCTGCAAGGGCGATTGAGGCATCCCCGAGGCGGATGATCTGGGCCGCGCTGACGATGGCCTGCAGGCCGGAGCCGCACAGGCGATTGACCGTCAGGGCCGGCGCGTCCTTCGGCACGCCAGCTTCCATGGCGATCACGCGGGACAGATACATGTCCCGCGGCTCGGTATGAATGACGTTGCCGAACACCGCATGGCCCACCTCCTCGGGAGCGATGCCGGCGCGGGAAATGGCCGCCTTGGCGGCATGGGCGCCGAGCGTCGTGGGCGGAACGTCCTTCAGCGTTCCCCCGAAGCTTCCGATGGGTGTGCGGGCCCCGGAGAGAAACACGATCTGGCTCATGGGATATCTCGGCTGAGGAGAGGGGACGGTCTTAAGTGTCAGGAGGATGCCGCTGCGCTGGCCGAACCGCTCCGCCCGCCCTTTGTTGCAAAGAACGCGGCAATGGCGGCGTGTACCGGAGGCTGGCGACCGAGCTCGCCCTGGAGATCCCGCTCGAGATCGAGCTGGGCGGAAAGAACGCTGTCGGAGGCATGGCGAATGAGGCGCTTGGTGGCGGCGACCGCGCCCGGATCGAGGGTGGCGAGGCGGGTGGCGATCATCTCCGCTTCCTGGGCCAGCGCTGCGTCGTCATGCACCTGCCACACGAGCCCAAAGCTCAACGCCTCCTCCGCTGATATCTTCTCGCCGAGCAGCATCATGCCTGCGGCGCGAACCCGCCCGGACAGGTGGGTCAGGAAGGCCGAGTTGCCCGCGTCCGGCACCAGCGCAAGGCCGGCGAAAGGCTGGTAAAAATAGGCCGACCGCCCGGCAACCACGATGTCGGTGGCCAATGCGATGCCGACAGCCGCTCCCGCGCACGGGCCGTTCACCATCGCCACGATGGGCAGGCGTGAATCGCGCATCTGGCGGACGAGCGGGTTGAAGTGATCCTCGAGCACGGCGTCGAGCGCAGGGAGGGTGTCAGGCGCGATGGAGGAGAGGTCGTAGCCGGCGCCGAAGGCGCGGCCTTCGCCCGTCAGCACCGCGCAGCGCACGTCCGGATCCGCTTCGGCGCGGGCGAACGCCGCTTTCAGCTCGTCCGCCGTCTGGTCGCGATAGGCGTTGAGGCGCCCTGGCCGGGCGACCGTCAGGCGCGCCACCGCGCCGGTCTTCTCGTAGGTCACGTCCTCGTAGTCGCTCATGCGGGCTCCCTCCGATTGCCTCCCGCGAGCCGCCATGCGATCTGCGGCAGACGGTCCGCGCCGAAAAATCCCTCGCCGTCCACCACGAAATAGGGCGATCCGCACACGCCGGCGGCCACGGCTTCATCCACTGCGGCCGCGAGGCGCCGCTTGGTCCCTGGATCGGCCAATGTCGCGCGCGCGGATGCCTCGGTCATCCCAAAGGCCGCGGCGGTTTCGAGCACCACCGCCGCCTCCGCCAGCGACCGGCCTTCGACGAGATGCGCATGCAGGAGCGCGTGCGCGATGTGCGGCGCGATTTCCGGGCGTGTCTCCGTCAGGGCATAGAACAGACGTCCTGCAAGATGAGTCGAAACGCCCAATCGTTCCGGCAAGGCGAAGGGGACCCCGTGGAATGCGGCCGATCGCACCATGTCGGCGACCAGATAGCCGCGCCGGGCCGGTGCATCCAGGGGAGCCGGGATCCCCTGGGCCTTGAGCACGGCCCACAGCAGGACCGGTCGCCACGCGATGCTGCGCCGATGCTCCCGCGCCAGCCCTTCGATGCCGTTCAGCGCGAACCACGCATAGGGCGAGGCGAAATCGAAATAGAAGCGGATCGGCGCCGCCATGGTCAGAAGCGGAACACGCCGTAGCCGGGCTCGCCGAGCGGTGCGTTGAGCGAGGCGGAGATGGCGATGCCCAGCGCGTTGCGCGTGTCCGCAGGATCGATCATGCCGTCGTCCCAGAGCTCGGAGGTGGAGTAGTAGGCCGAGAGCTGGTCCTGATAGGCGGCTCGGGTATCCTCCCACACCCGCTCCAGCACCTCGGCATCCACCTCGCCGCCGTTGCGGCGCATCTGGTTGGCCTTCACCTCGGCGAGGGTATTGGCGGCCTGGTCGCCGCCCATGACGCCGATCTGGTGGTTCGGCCAGGTGAGAAGCAGGCGGCTGTCGAACGCCCGCCCGCACATGCCGTAGTTCCCGGCGCCGAACGAGCCGTTGCACATCACGGTGAATTTTGGCACCCGCGAGCAGCTCTGCGCCATGATCATCTTGGCGCCGTCCTTGGTGATGCCGCGCCGCTCGTATTCGCGGCCGATCATGTAGCCCGTGATGTTCTGGAGGAAGACGAGCGGCGTATTGTTCTGGTTGCACAATTCGATGAAATGGGCACCCTTCAGCGAGGAATCGTTGAACAGCACGCCGTTGTTGGCAAGGATGCCCACCTTGAAGCCCCAGATGTTGGCGAAGCCGCAAATGAGGGTCGTGCCGTAGGCGGGCTGGTACTCGTGGAAGCGGCTGCCGTCGACGATGCGGGCGATGATCTCGCGCATGTCGAACTGCTTCTTGATGTCGTCGGGAACGATCCCGTAGATCTCCTGGGGATCGTAGAGCGGCGGCTCCGGCGTCTCCTGCTGGCAGTTCCACCTCGTCGGACGGTCCCACTGGGCGACGATCTCCCGGCCGATATGGATCGCTTCGTCCTCGCTCGTCGCGGGGTAGTCGCAGGTGCCGCTGACACTGGTATGCATGTCGGCGCCACCAAGCTCCTCGACGCTCACCTCCTCGCCGGTGGCGGCACGCACCAGCGGCGGACCACCCAGGAAGACGGCGCCGGTGCTGCGCACGATGACGCTGTAGTCCGACAGCGCGGGAATATAGGCGCCTCCGGCCGTGCAATGGCCGAACACGAGGGCGAGCTGCTTCACGCCGAGCCGCGAGAGGTGGGACTGGTTCCGGAAGATGCGTCCCGCCATGTGCTTGTCGGGGAACACCTGCGACTGGAGCTGGAGGAAGCCGCCCGCGGAATCGCACAGGTGAACCACCGGCAGGCGGTTCTCCATGGCGATCTCCAGGGCCCGGACGATCTTCTTGGCCGTGAGCGGATACCAGGCGCCGCCCTTCACGGTGGAATCGTCAGAGCGGATCATCACCTCGCGGCCGGAGACGACGCCGATGCCGGTGACGGAGCTGGCGGAAGGAGAATCCCCCTCATAGGCCATGTTGGCGGCAAGCGAGGACAATTCGAGAAACGGCGTCCCCGGATCGAGCAGCTTCTCGATGCGCTCGCGTGGGCGCATCTTGCCTTGGCGGGCGAGGCGCTCCAGATCCCGCTGCGGCCGGGCGTGACGCGCGGCGTCCTGCCGCTCGCGAAAGCGGGCGACCAGGTCCCGGTTATGGGCGGCGTTGCGCCGGAAGTCGGCGCCCGCGGTGTCGATCATCGAGCGGATGACACGCATGACCTATTGATCTCCTTCTGCCGGCGCCAGGCGCGCGACCACTTCGTCCTTCTCGAAGGTGTCGCCATCGCCCTTCAGCACGGCGACGAGTTCGCCGTCGCGGGGCGCCACCAGCGTCGTTTGCAGCTTCATGCTCTCGATGGTGAGGACGGCCTCTCCCCGGATCACCGGGTCGCCCGCCGCCTTGTGGACGTGGACGACAGCGCCGGGCATGGGCGCGAGGATCTCGTCCCGGCCGCTGCCCGGGCCCGCGCCCTCGTCGAAGGGATCGACCACGTCCACCGCGACAGTGCGCCCGTCGATGCGCACCAGCGTGGTACCGGTGCTCGCGATGCGCTCGAACGGGAGGCGCGCGCCGTCGAAGGTGATGGCGCCGGATCCGTCGCCGGCCGGGCCGAGATCGGCGATGGTGTGGAGGCGGCCGTCGATGCGCACCGTGAGGTGCGGCCGGCGGGCGACGATCTCCACCTCGTGGACACCGTCCTCCAGCTTCAGCTTCAATGTCATGACCTCAATTCCTCCAGGCGCCGATGCTCGCGTGCGGTTCAGGCACGTCGGTCACAAGGGTCTGGAAAATCCGCTGGCCGAGGGCCGCGACGATCAGGGCGCGATCCCGGGCGGCGGCATCGAGCGGGCGGGGGGCGAGACTGTCGGCGTGCTCGGAGACGAAGGCGGTGTGCAGGTCGCCGGCCCGGAACGCCGGGTGATCCAGCACCCGCGCGAGATAGTCCACATTGGTCTCGACGCCGAGGATCGCCAGCTCGCCCAGCGCCGAGAGGGTGCGGTCGATAGCGTCGCCGCGATCGGCGCCCGCGACCACCAGCTTGGCCAGCATGGGATCGAAGTCGGCTGTGATCTTCTGGCCTTGCCTTAACGCGTTCTCGAAGCGGATGGCAGCCCCCTGCGGGACACCGAGATGGCGCACGGCGCCGGTCGCCGGCAGGAAGCCGCGATCAGGCGCCTCGGCGCAGATGCGGCATTCGACAGCATGGCCGTGCGCGACGATCTCCTGTTGCGGCGCCGGCAGGCCCTGCCCCGCCGCGATCTCCAGTTGCGCCCGCACGAGGTCGATGCCCGTGATCATCTCGGTCACCGGATGCTCGACCTGGAGGCGCGTGTTCATCTCCAGGAAGAAGAAGCGGCCATCGGCACCGAGGATGAACTCGACCGTTCCCGCATTCTTGTAGCGCGCGGCGGAGGCGAGCCGCACCGCGGCGGCGCAGATCTCGTCGCGCAGGGCGACCGGAAGGCGCGCGGCCGGGGCCTCCTCGATGATCTTCTGAAAGCGGCGCTGCACCGAGCATTCCCGCTCAAAGAGATGGATGGCGCCGCCCGTCCCGTCGCCGAGCACCTGCACCTCGATATGGCGGGGGCGCTCCACATAGACTTCGGCATAGACGCGACCGTCGCCGAAATAGCGCTGGGCCTCGCTGGAAGCGATGCGGGCGGCCTCGCGCAGGGCGCCCGCATCGGGCACGATGCTCATGCCCTTGCCGCCGCCGCCGGCCGCCGCCTTGATGAGGAGGGGAAAGCCGATGCGCTCGGCCTCGGCCGCAAAGGCGTCGAGGTCTCCCGTCGGCATGACGGACGGGGCCACCGGCACGCCGTGGGCCTCCGCGAACTGCCGCGCGGAAATCTTGTCACCCATGAGGGCGATGGTGTCCGCGTCTGGGCCGATGAAGGTGAGGCCGGCCTCCGCCACCTGCCGCGCGAAGCCGGCGTTTTCCGAGAGGAAGCCATAGCCGGGGTGGATCGCGTCCGCGCCGCAGGCGACGGCCGAGGCGACGATCTGCGCCCCGTCGAGATGGGCGGCGACCGCGCTGTCCCCCACGAGCTCGACGGACTCGTCCGCGCCCGCCACGTGGGGAGCGTCGGCGTCTACGCGGTGGAACACGGCGACGGTGCCGATGCCCATCTGGCGCAGGGTGCGCTGGATGCGCACGGCGATCTCGCCGCGATTGGCGATGAGCACGCGCCGGAACGGCACCGGCGCACGGGTGCGTGGTTCGGACGGGACGTCCAGGGCGGCGTCGAGGCGAAATGCGTCGCGTGGCGGGGCAGAATGGCTCATGCGGCGGCTCCGGAGGCTGTGTCGACGCCCCATTCGGCCAAGGGACCGCCCGGCGCGATCCAGGCAGTGGGGACGGCCACGGGCATGTCGAGAAGGATCTGGGCAAGAGCCTTGCCTTGCGGGTCGTAACGGAGCGATGCGATGCCGCCGCCCCCGAGGCCCTGGTGGAGCAGGATGTTGAAGCCGTCCAGGCCGGGCCACTCGAAGATCTCAATGGCGCCCACCGCGACATGGGACAGGTAAGCCCCGACCGCTTCCAGCGAAAGGCAGCGCCGCAGGATCGGGATGAACGCTGTCTGGCGCGCCAGCACGGCGATGTTCGCGATGTCCCCCTTGTCGCCGGAGCGCCCATGGGCAAGGGCAATCAGCGGAACCTCGACGAGAGGCCCGGCCAGGGCGAAGGCCTCGACCGGAGGCGCGGCGGGGACGGCAGGCACCGGTGACGGCGGGATGGGAATCCCCACTGCGTGCCGTGCCCCGTCCGCTTCGACGCTGACGGGAACGGCGGCCTTGTCCACCAGGAAGGAGAACAGCCGTACCACCGGCTGCGGCTCCGGGCGCCCGCCGGCGAAGCCGGTGATGCCCTGCGCCATGGCGGTCGCGGCCGGGTAGATCTCGCGGGTGAAGATCGCCAGCGCCTCGCGCCGGGGATGGCGTACCGCGATCTTGAGCATCACTTCCCGCGCCGCGCGGGCGCGACTGTGGGCGCCATAGTTCCACTCGCCGCCCAGGACTTCGAGGGAGGTCTCGGTGAAGGCGTCGTGGCCGGCCTCGCGCATCAGGCGGCTGGCACGGGCGAGGATCGCGCCGCCCACCGCCTCCGCCTTGGCCACGGCCTCGCGCCCCGCGATCATCATGGTCGCGGTGGCCCGGAAGCCGTCCTGGTAGGTAGCGCTCACCTTGTAGCTCGGCGTGGCGGGCCGGCCACGCGCGCCGCTCACCCGCACCCGGTCGGGACCTGCCTGCTCCAGCCGGATGGCGGACCAGTCGCACGTGACGTCGGGCAGGATGTAGGCCGTGGGATCGCCCACCTCGTAGACCACCTGCTCGGCCACGGTGCGCACATCCACCAGTCCACCCGTCCCGGCCGGCTTGGTGATGGTGAAGGTGCCGTCCGCGTGGCATTCGGCGATCGGGAAGCCCATCCGGTCCCAGCCAACCACGTCGCGCCAGTCGGTGAAGACGCCTCCGGTGACCTGGGCCCCGCATTCGAGCACATGCCCGGCGAGGCTGCCGGCGGAGAGCAGGTCGAGATCGTCCGCCCCCCAGCCGAATTCGTGCATCAGCGGGCCGAGCACCAAGGCAGAATCCACGCAGCGGCCGGTGAGCACCACGTCCGCGCCGGCCCTGAGCGCGGCCGCGATGGGCAGCGCCCCGAGATAGGCGTTCACGCTCTCCAGCCGCTCCGGCAGGGGGGCGCCGGAGAACATCTCGGTGATGCCTTTCGCATGCAGGCCCGCGATCTGCGGCGTGAGGTCGTCGCCATCCACCACGGCCACCTTCAGGTCCACGCCCTCGGCCGCGAAGGCCTGCTCCAGGGCGGCCCGGCAGGCGGGGAGATTGACGCCGCCTGCATTGGTGACGACGCGGATCGACCTGTCCTTGATCTCCCGCGCGAGCGGACGCATCACCGAGGTCACGAAGTCCGTGGCGTAGCCGAGCTCCGGCTTTTTCGACTTCATCCGGGCGAGGATCGACATGGTGATCTCGGCCAGATAGTCGAGCACCAGATAGTCGATGTCGCCGGAGCGCACGAGCTGCACGGGCCCTTCCGGCGTATCGCCCCAGAAGCCGGCGCCGCAGCCGATTCTGACGATTTTTTCCATGGCGCTCACTCCCCGGTCCAGCGGGGCGCGCGCTTCTCGGAGAAGGCGGCGAAGCCCTCGCGCGCATCCTGCGTCCGGGCCATGTTGGCGAGCATGAACTGCGCGTATTCGAGCGCGTTGTCCATGCTCATGCCACGGATCTTGCCGAGCCCCTGCTTGCCGAGGCGGATGCCTGTCGGCGACTTGTCCACGATGCGGGAGACGAGCCAGTCGGTCTTGGCGTCGAGCGCGTCGGCGGGCACCGCGTGGTTCACGATGCGATCGGCAACGGCATCCATCGCCGTGATGGGCTCGCCGGTGAGGCACATGTCCATCAGCACGCGATAGGGCACGACCCTGAGCAACATGGGCAGGATCATCATGGGGAAGAGGCCGACCTTCACCTCGGTGACCCCGAGCAGCGCATCCTCCCGCGCCACCACGAGATCGCAGCCGCAGGCGAGGCCGAAGCCGCCGGCCAGCGCGTGGCCGTTCACCCGCGCGATCAGGGGGAGCCGGCAGGCGTCCATGCGGCGGATGAGCCCCGCCACGTAGTGGCGCGGGTCCGCAGCGTCGATGGTGAACGGCGTGCCCTCGGCGTTGGGCTGGAGGTCGCCGCCTGCGCAGAAGGCCTTGTCGCCAGCGCCGGTGAGCACCACCGCGCGCACGCTGCGGTCCGCCTCCGCCGCGTCGAGCCCGGCGCAGATGCCGGCGGCCACGTCCGCATTGAGCGCGTTGCGTCGGGTCTCGCGGTCGATGACGAGCGTCACCACCGCGCCCGAGCGCTCGCTTCGCACCGGTTCCGTCACGCGTCTCCCCCTGTGTGGTTCTTGTTGGTCATTGCCGTCGTTGTGAATAAATGATTTCAATTCACCAACCCTGTCAACTCCGTTCTGCAGCACGGGCGGATGAAGCTGGTTCAGGATTGGTAAACAAAGGAAAAATTGGCATATAATGGTTGATATGAGCGAGGCTCATCGCCGCGCTTGACGCTGGAGGGCGCCTCTGCCAATTTTATGAAAATCACTCAGTAATCGGCGGGGAAGCCGGGAAACGGGCGCGACGGCATCGATCCGAAGCGCAGGGAGGACATCAATGGTCGCGCTGGACAGCAGTGCTCTCGATAATTTCGCACCCGATCCCATGTTCGACCTGAACGAGGAGCAGCGCGCCATCCTCGACCAGGCGGACCGCTTCGGCCGCAACGAGCTCTATGGCTTCAGCGAGCGCATGGATGCCGAGGAGTGGTGGCCCGAGGATGCCTTCCGCAAGATCGGCGACGCCGGCCTGTTCGGCATCACCATTCCCGAGGAGTTTGGCGGCGCCGGCCTCGATCTGACGGCGGCGGGGCTGGTCCTGCAGGGCTTCTCGCGCTGGAACCACGCCCTCGCCCTGAGCTGGGTGGCGCACGACAATCTGTGTGCCAACAACATCTATCGGAACGGCAACGACGCGCAGCGCCGCAAGTACCTACCGGACCTGTGCTCCGGCCGGAAGATAGGCTGCCTCGGCCTCACCGAGCCAGGGGCCGGTTCCGACGCGCTCGGCTCCATGCGGACCACGGCGCGGCGCGAGGGCGACAGCTACGTGCTCAATGGCTCGAAGATCTACATCACCAATGGCCCGGTGGCGGACATCCTGCTGGTCTACGCCAAGACCGACCGGGCGCTCGGGGCCCACGGCATCTCGGCGTTCATCGTCGAGAAGGACTATCCCGGCTTCAAGGTGGCGCAGAAGCTCGCCAAGATGGGCTATCGCGGCAGCCAGACGGCCGAGCTGGTGTTCGAGGAATGCCGCGTCCCCGCGGAGAACCTTGTCGGCGCCGAGAATGCCGGCGTCGCGGTGGTGATGAGCGGGCTCGACCTGGAGCGTGCCATGATCTCCCCCATCTGCCTTGGCGTCGCCGAGCGCGCGCTGGAACTGTCCATCGACTACGCCAAGACCCGCCAGCAGTTCGGCAAGCCCATCGGCGCGTTCCAGATGGTGCAGTCCATGCTCGCCGAGATGTATGTGGCGGTGGAGACCATGCGCAGCTTCACGTACCGCACCCTCGCGGCTGCGGCACCCCTGGAGGTCGGCGGCGGCGGGCGGGGCGACATCCACATGCTCACCGCGGCGTCCGTGATGTATGCGGCGGAGGCCTGCCACCAGGTGCTCGACAAGGCGGTGCAGATCCACGGCGGATCCGGCTACATCTGGGAATCGGAGATCAACCGCCTGTTCCGCTCCACCAAGCTGCTGGAGATCGGCGCCGGCACCACCGAGGTGCGCAAGCTCATCATCGCCGGCGAGCTGCTGAAGGACCTGAAGCGCCATGGATGAGCGAGTGCAGGGTGAGCCGGCAGACATGGCATACGGGCTCGACGACGAAGCCCTCGCGACCCACCCGACGGTCTATGCGCCCGGCGCCTTCGCCGGGAAGACGGTACTGATCTCCGGCGGGGCAGGAGGCATCGGCCGCGCGGCCGCCTGGCTGCTGGGCCGGCTCGGCGCGCGCGTCGTCCTGGCCGGGCGCAGTGCGGAAAAACTCGATAAGGCGGTGGCGGTGATGCGCCGGCACGGGCTCGATGTGAGCGGCCAGCAGGTCGACATCCGCGATCCCGAGAGCATCGCCGCGCTCTTCTCCGCCATCGGCGCGCAGGTGGGCGCCACCGACATTCTCATCAACAGCGCGGGCGGCCAGTTTCCCCAAGCCGCCATCGACTTCTCGGCGAAGGGCTGGAACACGGTCATCAACACCAACCTCAACGGCACCTGGCACATGATGCAGCAGGCGGCACGCGCGTGGCGCGATGCGGGCCGGCCGGGGAGCATCGTCAACATCGTGGTGGTGACCAGCCACGGCCTCCACGGGGTCGCGCACACCATCGCCGCCCGCTCGGGCGTCATCGGCCTCAGCCAGGCGCTGGCGGTGGAATGGGCGCCGCTCGGCATCCGCATCAACTGCATCGCGCCGGGCGTGATCGAGACGCCGGGGTGGCGCGTCTACGATACGAAGGCGGTGGCCGCCTATCCGAAATCCAACCCGATGATGCGCAACGGCACCACCTGGGAGGTGGCGGAGGCCTGCGCCTATCTCGGCGGGCCTGCGGGCGCCTTCGTCACGGGCGAGGTGTTGAACGTTGCCGGCGGCAGCCAGCTCTGGGGTGAGACCTGGACCATCGAGAAGCCGGACTACTTCAAGGTCTGACCGCTCCACACGCCTTCCCGTGACCCTCTCTCGGGAAGCCTCGGCCGCGCCATTGGCTGGCGCGGCCTTTTTTACGTTCAGGCGAGCCAGCGCTTGCGGCGCCGGTAGTGCTTCACGGCGTGATAGTCCACGTGCTTCGCCCCGCCGCCGAGATAGGCGTCCTGGATGTCGGGATTGGAGGCGAGCACCTCAGCCGTGCCGCTCATCACGATGCGCCCCTGGTCGATGAGATAGGCGGAGTTTACGAGCTCCAGCGCCGCCACCGCGTTCTGCTCCACGAGCAGCACGGCGACGCCGGCCTCGGCATTGATGCGGCGGACGATGTCGAAGATCTCGTCGACGAGGAACGGCGCGAGCCCGAGGCTCGGCTCGTCGAGCAGGATCAGCTTCGGCTCGGTCATCAGGGCGCGGGCGATGGCGAGCATCTGCTGCTCGCCGCCGGAAAGGTAGCCGGCCTTCGCCTTCGCGCGCTCGGCAAGGCGCGGGAAGCGCGCGAACATCTCGTCCACCAGCCGCTTCACCTTGGCCCGGTCGGCATGCATGGAGGTTGCGGCGAGCAGGTTCTCCTCGGGCGTCAGGTGCTCGAAGACGCGGCGGCCTTCCAGCACGTGCACGAGGCCGCGGCGCACCCGTTCGGGCGGGTCGAGGGCGAGCATGTCTTCGCCGTCGAACGTCACTTGGCCGCGTGTCACCTGTCCCCGCTCGGCCTTCAGCAGGCCGCTGATGGACTTCAATACGGTGCTCTTGCCGGCGCCGTTCGCGCCGAGGAGCGCCACGAGGCCGGCCTTCGGCACCCCGAGGGAGATACCCTTCACGGCGAGGAACACGCCGTCATAGACCACCTCGATGTTGTTCAGCGCGAGCAGGGACATGGGGTGCGCCTCCACGCGGGGCCTCCGATGCCCCGCGTCGCATGGTCGATCAGATGGGCGTGTGGCCCGGCTACTTGCCGGACTTCTGGAACTCGGCGGCGCTCTCGCGGATCACCGCCCAGACCACGTCCGAATAGGCCGAGAACCAGTCGGTGACAGGCACGAACTTGGCGCCGTCCCAGCGGGCGATGCGGGCCTTGCCGCCGCCCTGGTGATCCTCCCGCGTGACGGTGGTGGGCGGGATCAGCCCTTCGGCATCGAAATTGGTGATGGAGGTGAGGCCGGCGTTCAGCCAGCTGCCGGAGATCGGCCCCTGCGGTGCCTTGGCGAAGGCCTGGCGCACGCCTTCCACCATGAGGGAGGCAAGCATGACGCCGTAATTGTAGTAGGCGGTGCCCACCTTGTCGGCGGGACCAGCGCCCTTGCCGGGCTCGACTACGTCCTTGAGGATCTGCTGGATCAGCTTGGGCGTGCGGCCGGAGGCGCACGGCTCGATCTTCAGCACGCCGGACGCCTGCTCGCGGCCCACCACGTCCATGTCCGATTCCGAGAGCCACACGCTCGACGACACCTTGGAGAGCGGCAGCCCGTTGCGGATGGCCTCGGTGAGGGCGACCGTCTGTCCGACGCCGGCGCCCCAGAACACGATCCAGTCCGGCCGCGTGCGGCGGACCTGCGGCCAGATGGCGGACTGGTCGTTGCCGGGCGGTGTGTAGGGGAAGGTGGAGAGCTCGAAGCCGAGCTTCTCCTGCAGGCGCTTCAGTACCGGTAGTGGCTCCTTGCCGAAGGGCGTGTCGATATGCACGAAGCAGATCTTCTTGCCCTTCAGGTCGCCGGACTGCTGGCGGAAATAGTCCACGAGCAGCGCTATCTGCGTCCAGTAATTGGGCGAGAGCGGGAAGACGTAGGGGAATACCGTGCCATCCGCCGCGTCACTGCGGCCGGAAAAGGCGGTGATGAGGTTGATCTTGTCTTCCAGCGCGCGGGGGGTGAGCGCGCGGGCGACGGGCGTCGAGAGCGGATCCACCAGCACCGCGCCCTGGCTCCTGGCGCGCTCGTAGGCCTCTATGGCCCGGGGCAGGTCGTTGCCGTGGTCGGAGACGTCGGGAAGGATGGTGTATCCGTTGACGCCGCCGCGGGCATTGACGAGGCTTATGTAGTCCCGCTGGCCCTGATTGTATTCGGCTGTCACGAACGTATAGATCTTGGTGAAGTCCTGCGGCATGGAGAAGCGGATGACCTTCTCCTGCGCCGAAGCGGGCGCGATGCGAAACTGCGCGGCGAGCGCGGCCGCGGCGGCGCTCGTCAGCAGGGTGCGGCGTGTCACGGACATGATTTCCTCCCCTTGTATTTGCGGGGCGGCTTTCCCGCCGCCCTCCCTCACGCAGTGCGGCCGGCGTTATCTGGCGTGGCGGAAGGGCCAGACCAGGAGGTAGTTGCGGGCATTGTTGTAGATCTTGGCGAGGCCGAGGGGCTCCCACAGCAGAAAGCCCATGATCATCGCGCCGTAGAGCATCAGCGGCAGGTGCGCGCGCAGCTCCGCCGAGATGGAGAGGCCGAGCAGCGCCGCGCCCGCGCCCACGAGATGGTTCAGCACGATGGGGGCGAACAGGATGAGCGCCGCGCCGAAGAAGGAGCCGAGGACGCTGCCGAGCCCGCCCACGATCACTATCGCCACCAGCTGAATGGACAAATCGAGGTGGAACTGGTCGGGCGAGATGGCGCGATAATAGCTCACCGCCAGCACCGACCCGACCACCCCGCCGATGAAGGACGAGACCCAGAAGGCCAGCAGCTTGAAGCGGAAGGAATCCACGCCGATCACCGCCGCGGCGTAATCCTTCTCGCGCACGGCGGCGAGCGCACGGCCAAAGCTGGTACGCTTCACGTTCAGCATGAACAGGGTGACGACGACGCACACGCCGAGCGCGAAGTAATAGGCCGCGCCATCGCTCGACAGAGGCACCCCGAGGAACCGCACCGGCGGCACCTGCAGCGTCGCCTGCGTGCCGCCGCTGATGAACTCGAAATGGCTGATGAGAAAGTCGACGATGTACTGCATGGCGAGCGTCGCCATGGCGAGGTAGAGCCCCTTCACGCGCAGGGCCGCCGCGCCGAACAGGCTGCCGACGGCAGCGCTCATGAGCCCGCCGGCGAGCATGGCGATTTCCAGCGGGACGCCGACGCGCAGGAGGTGGACGGAGGCGTAGGCGCCGATCCCGATCACCGCGCCGTAGCCGAGATGGATCTGTCCGGCGCCGCCCATCAGCAAATTGAGGCCGAGGGCCGCTGTGGACCAGATGATCCAGGGCAGGATGTAGGTGACGAGATAGAGCCGCTCAAACACGAACGGGGCAGCGAGCAGCACCGCGAATGCCACGGCCACGAGGCCACGGTCGAAGGCGAACGGCCACAGCTGGCGCTCGTCCTGGTAGCGGGTGTGCAGGGTACCGGCTCGGCGATAGAACATCACACCCTCTCGATATGCTCGCGGCCGAACAGGCCGTGGGGGCGCAGCATGAGCGTCATCAGGATGATCACGGAGGCCACCACATCGCGGGTACCCCCGCCCACCAGCGGGTCGAGGAAGCCGGTGGCGAGGCTTTCGGCGAGGCCCACGAGCACGCCGGCCACCAGCACGCCGGGGATGGAATCAAGCCCGCCGAGGATGGCGATGGCGAGGGCCTTGATGAGCAGCAGCGACAGCGACCAGTCCACGCCTTGGGTGGCGCCCCACAGGATGCCGGCGGTGGTCGCCATGACCGCCGACAGCCCCCAGGCGACGGCGATTGCGCGTTCCACACGGATGCCGACCGACCAGGAGGCGGTCTGGTCGTCCGAGACCGCGCGCATGAGCACGCCGAAGCGCGAGTTGAAGAAGACGATGGCGAGCATGACCAGCGCCAGCGAGATGAGGCCGCCGATCATGGTGGCGCGGTTGACTAGGATGTCGCCGAGGAAGAGCGGATCGTTGGGAATGCCCACGTCCAGCTTTTTCACCGCCGCGCCGAACACGCCCGGCAGCACGCCGCGCAGCATGATCTCCATGCCGATGGTGAGCATGATGACCATGATCACCGGCTGGCCGATCATGCGCCTCAGGGCGAGGCGCTCCGTGAGCACCCCGGCGCCGAACATCACCGCGAGGCCGAGCGGGATAGCGAGCCACACCGGCGTGCCGAGCCGGGCGGAGATGGCCCAGGTGACGTACGCGCCCATCATGGCGAGGGCGCCCTGGGCGAGGTTGGCGATGCCGGAGGTCTTGTAGATGAGCACGAGGCCGGCGGCGACCAGCGCATACATGAGGCCGACGAAGACGCCGTTGACCGAAAGTTCGAGGATCAGCGACAGGTCCATGGGCTAAACCTTCCAGATCCGCAGCTCGCGGCGCAGCCTGCCGCGGCCGCCGCCGTCATAGGTGATGGCCGCGTCGAAGGAGACGCTTTCGGAGCCGTCGTAGAGCGCGTCGGCGACCGCCGCATAGCTGGTCTCGATCACGTTGCGACGGAGCTTGCGGGTGCGCGTCACCTCCCCGTCGTCGGCGTCGAAATCCTTGTGCAGGTTGACGAAGCGGCGGATGCACAGGGGCTCCGGCTGGCTCTCGTTCACCTTGGCGACGATATCGGCGACGAGGGCGTAGACCTCCGGCTTCTGCGACAGCTCCGCATAGGAGGCGTAGGAGATGGAGCGCTGCTCCGCCCAATGGCCGACGGCGTCGTAGTCGATGCAGGCGATGGCGGTGAGCTCGGGCCGCCCCGCGCCGAAGATCGCGACGTTGCGCAGGAAGGGGGAGAATTTCAGCCGGTTCTCGATGAAGTTGGGAATGAAGCGCTCGCCCGTGCTGGTGCGCACCACCTCGCTCACGCGGCCGAGCACCACGAGGCTGTCGTCCTCCTCCAGATAGCCGGCGTCGCCGGTGCGCAGCCAGCCGTCGGCGAGGGCCTTCTCGGTGGCGGCGGGGTCGTCGAAATAGCCGTCGAAGACGGAGCCGGAGCGGATGAGGATCTCGCCGGTGTCGTCGATCCGGACCTCGACGCCCGGCATGGCGCGGCCCACCGTGTGGCCGCGCACGCTGCCCTCGCCCTGCGCCGCCGAGAGCGCGCAGGTTTCGGTCTGGCCGTAGAACTGCTTCAGCTTGATGCCGAGCGCGCGGAAGAACAGGAAGGTCTCGTCGCCCATGGCCTCGCCGCCGGTGAAGGCGCGCTCGGCCCGCGACAGACCGAGATAGTCCTTGATGGGGCCGTAGATCACGACGTCGCCCACGCCGGCCACGATGCGCTCAGACACGGTAAGGGCCTTGCCCGCCATGCGCTTGCGCTCGGTGGCGATGGCGCGGGGCATGAAGAAGTCGAACAGCCGGCGCTTCAGCGGGGTGGAATCCGCCATGCCCACCTGCACGCGGGTGAGCATGTTGTCCCACGCTCGCGGCGCGGCGAGATAGAAGGTGGGAGCGACTTCGCGCAGATCGTGGAGCGCGGTTTCCTGCCGCTCGGGGACGTTGATGGTGGCCTGCAGCAGGACGCCCGCGCCGAGCGTGAAGACGAAGTCGCCCACCCATGCCGTGGGCAGGTAGGCGAACAGCTCTTCGTTCTGCCGGAAGTATCCGCCCGCCTCCGCATTGGCGATGCCGGACACGATGTTGCGGTGCCTCAGCGGAATGCCCTTGGGCGTGCCGGTCGTGCCGGAGGAATAGAGGAGGACGGTGATGTCGTCCGCTCCCGCGCGGCCGATGAGCCCCGCCCGCAGCTCCGGCTGGCGCTCCAAGCGCTCGCGCCCGCGCCGGATCGCCTCGTCGAGGGAGACGATGCCGTCCTGCGCATAGGCGGAGATGCCGCGCCGGTCGTCATAGATGATGATTTCCGGCCGCCCGGTGCGCTGGCGCACCTCGAGGAGCTTGTCCACCTGCTCCTGGTCCTCGGCGAGCGCGATGCGCGGAGTGCCGAAGCGCATGTAGATCGGGAACTCCTCCGCGGGCACGTCGGGGAAAACCGGGGAGGGAAAGGCGCGCAGCATGTTCGCCGCGATCATGGCGAAGTAGAGCCGCACCCGGTTGTCGCCCACCACGGTGAGGGCCTCTCCCGCGCCGAGGCCGAGGTGCTCGAGGCCGGCCGCGATCGCGAGGATGTCGTCGAGCGCGCGCGCCCAGGACCATTCCTGCCAGACGCCGAAGTCGCGCTCGCGGAAGCCGATCCGCTTGGGCGTCTCGGCCGCGTTGCGCGCGAGCGCGCCGACCAGGGTGGCGGGGTGTCCGTCGGCCGTTCTCGGCCAGTCGACGGCGGTGTGGTCGGCAGCGGCGGTCATGACACGCCTCCGGCATGGCGCGCCGCCGCCCGCTCGCCGAGATAGGCCTTCACCACCCGCGGCTCGGTTATGGCCGCGACGGGCTCGCCTTCCGCGATGACCTCGCCGTAGCAGAGCACGACCACCTGGTCGCAGATGGCGGTCACCACGTCCATGTGGTGCTCGATGATGAAGATGGTGACGTCGCGCTCGTCCCGGGCGTCGAGGATGAAGCGCGCGATGTACTCCTTCTCCTCCTGGTTCATGCCCGCCATGGGCTCGTCCAGGATGAGGAAGCGCGGTTCGGCGACGAGGGCCCGCGCCAGCTCCACGCGCTTCTGCAGGCCCATCGGGATGACCTCCACGGGCTCGTTGCGGATGTCCTGGAGCTGCATGAAGTCGATGATCTCTTCCACGATCCGGCGATGGGCCAGCTCCTCCCGTTCGGCCCAGACCCAGTAGAAGAGACTGCCGAGCGCGCTCGGGCGCATGTGCACGTGCCGGCCGAGCAGGATGTTGTCGAGAACGCTCATGCCCTTGAACAAGGCGAGGTTCTGGAAGGTCCGCGCCACCCCGCAGCGAGCCACCTTGTGCGGCGCCATGCGGGTGATGTCCCGGCCGAACAGCTCCACCTGCCCGGCATTGGGCGGGTAGAAGCCGGTCATCACGTTCACCATGGTGGTCTTGCCGGAGCCGTTCGGCCCGACGAGGCCGAAGATCTCGCTCCGGCGCACCTTCAGGTCCACGCCCTTCAGCGCCTTCAGCCCGCCGAAGGACCGCTCGATGCCGCGGCAGGACAGGGCGATGTCGGAACTTCCGGCGCGGCCACGCGACAGCGGCGGCGCAGGGCGCAAGGGCTGCGCGCTGGCGTACGTCAATGCCGATCCTCCCCATGACCCGCTCCACCCCGGCGAGGCGGCTGCGGGCGGACTTTGTGTCCGTCGTTTTGCCGTATTGAACAGACTTCATTATATGCTGTCAATAGCGCATGAATTTCGTCTCATGGCTGCGCATATGTGCTAAAAATCACGCAAATAAGCCGACTTGAATCCCTATGCTGAAAAATGAATTGTCTTCATAACGACATGCCGCATGAGCGAATGCGGCGCGCGGGATGCAAGGGAGGTGAGGTGGTGATGAACGGCTTTTACGACGCGGGGGATCGGGATGCGCCGGACGCGCGCGAGGCGCGGCTCCTGGCGCTCATCGGCGCGGTTGCGGGGGCGTCGGTCCGGCGGGATCTCCCGTTCGATCGCGCGGCCTTGGAGGCGCTGCCGATCTTGCGGAAATCCGATCTGCCGCGGCTGCAGGCGGAGCGGCCGCCCTTCGGCGGTCTCGTGGCGGGCCCAGTCAGGGGCTTTTCGCGGCTGTTCCTGTCGCCGGGACCCATCTGCGAGCCGCAGCTGCCGGCGCCGGATGGCTCGAATGCGGCGCGTGCATTGCACGCGGCCGGCTTCCGCGCCGGCCAGATCGTGCTCAATACCTTCAACTATCACCTGACGCCCGGCGGGCTCATGATGGACGAGGCGGCGCGCGCCCTCCGCTGCGCCGTTATTCCGGCCGGAGCGTCGGGCACCGAGCAGGTGCTGCAGGTGCTGGCCCGCTACCGGCCTGAGGCCTATGTGGGCACGGCGGACCATCTCAACATCCTCGCCGGCGCGGCGGATGCGGCCGACATCGCCTTTCCGATTCTGCGCGCCGCAGTGGCGGGGGCCGCGGTCCCGGCGACGCTGCGCGCGGCTTTCCGGGCGCGCGGCATCGAGGTGTTCGAGCTCTACGGCACCGCCGAGCTCGGCATCGTCGCCTACGAGACGGATGCGCATGACGGCTTCGTGGTGAACGAGGGCTTCCTCGTGGAGATCCTCGATCCCGCCACCGGCGCGCCGGTGCCTGAAGGCGAGGTCGGCGAGCTTGTCGTCACCCGGCCCGACCCCCTCTATCCGCTCCTGCGCTTCGCCACGGGTGATCTCTCGGCGGTGAAGCCGGGCACGAGCCCCTGCGGCCGCACCGCCGTGCGCATCCGGGGCTGGCTCGGCCGGGCGGACGATGCAGTGAAGGTGAAGGGCATGTTCGTGCATCCGTCCCAGGTCGCGGAGCTGCTGCGTCTGCACCCGGAGGTCGCGCGGGCCCGCCTTGTGATATCGCGCGCCAGCGAGCGGGATGTGCTGACGCTGGAGGCCGAGGTGGAGTGCGCGCCTGAGGGCTTCGATGCGCGCCTCGCCGAGACGCTGCGCGCCGTCACGCGCCTTGGCGGCGGTGTCCGGCTGCTGCCTCCGGGGACACTCGCCGGCGACGGGCGGCGGGTGGTGGACGAGCGCCGCTATGACTGACGGATGCGCCGCGAATTGCCTTTCCGCCGGGCATACTTATGAATGCTTCTTGATTGCCCCGCCGGCGTCGGTGCGCCGGAGGGCTTGGAAGGACACGGGATGGGCAAGGCAGGAGCGCCAGAGAAGACGCGCACGCGACGCCATGCGAACCGGCTGCCCGCCGAGAAGCGGATTTCCGACATCATGCTAGCGGCGCGGCAGGTCTTCACCGAGCGCGGCTACGACGATGCCCTGATCTCCGAGATCGCCGAGCGGGCGGGGGTGGTGGAGGGAAGCATCTATCGCTTCTTCACCAACAAGCGCGACCTTCTGGTGAAGGTGGTGGAGAGCTGGTACGAGGAGATGCTGGAGGAGGACAGTGCCCAGTTTTCCGCCGTGCGCGGCACCTGGAACCAGATCCGCTTCGTGGTGCTGCAGCATCTCTATTCGATCCGCCGCGAGCCGGGCCTCAGCCGACTGGTGTTCCAGAAGCTGCGCTCGGAGCCGACCTATCGCGCCACCCGCGTCTTCCAGCTGAACCAGGCCTACACCCACCGCATCGTGGACATCGTGCGCGCCGCCGTCGCGGCCGGAGAGCTTCGCCCGGACGTTTCGGCCGGACTGGTGCGGGACCTTATCTTCGGCGGTGTCGAGCACCGCACCTGGGCCTTCCTGCGCAACGAAGGCGACTTCGATCCCGTCGCCCTCGCCGACGACCTTACCAACATGGTCTATCGCGCCATGGCCATCCCCGCGGAGGACAGGCCCGACCGGCTCGAGAAGGCCGCGGAGCGGCTCGAGAAGGCCGCGGAGCGGCTGGAGCGGCTGGTGGACGATCCCGCCCGCTGAGGTGCCTGCTGTAGCTACGCCCTGCCGCCGGGCGGTGGGGCGGGCGGGGTCGGAATGTGCGGCCTACTTCGCCACCAGAGGGCACTTGCTCTTGGCGATGTCGAGAAAGGCCTCTTCCGCGGGAATGGTGGCGACGAGCTTGTAATAGTCCCACGGGCCCTTGGATTCGGCTGGCGTCTTCACCTCGAACAGATAGGCCGGGTGGATCTTGCGGCCGTCCGCCCGCACCCGTCCCGCTCCGAATAGCGGATCGTCGGTCGGCATCTCCTTCATCTTCGCGACGATGGCAGCGCCGTCATGGCTATTTGCGCCCATGGCGTCCAGTGCCTTGAGATAGTGGATGAGGGAGGAGGCGACGCCCGCCTGGGCCATGGTCGGCATGGCCTTATTGCGGCCACGTGAGGCGAACGCCTTGGAGAACTGGCGGGCGCCGTCGTTCAGGTCCCAGTAGAAGGATTCGGTGAAGGTGAGGCCCTGCGCGATGGGAAGGCCGAGGGCGTGCACGTCGGTGATGAACATCAAGAGCGGCGAGAGCTTCTGGCCGCCCTGGACGATGCCGAACTCCTTCGCCTGCTTCACCGAGTTGATGGTGTCGCCGCCGCCGTTGGCAAGGCCGATCACCTTCGCCTTCGACGCTTGGGCGGCGAGCATCAAAGAAGAATAGTCCTGCAGGTTCGGCGGGTGACGCACGCTGCCCAGCACCTTCCCGCCCAGCGCCGTCACCACCGCCGAGGTGTCGCGCTCGAGCGAGGCGCCGAAGGCGTAGTCCGCAGCGATGAAGAACCAGGTGTCGCCGCCGGCCTTCGTCATGCCGGAGCCGGTGCCGTGCGCCAGCATGTAGGTGTCGAACGACCAGTGGACGGTATTGGGAGTGCAACTGCGGTCGGTGAGGTCGGAGGTGGCTGCGCCGGCATTGAGGAAGACGCGGTTCTTGTCCCGGGTCAGGTTGCTCACCGCCAGAGCCACGGCCGAGTTGGGCACGTCGACGATCACGTCGACGCCCCCGGTGTCGTACCACTGCCGGGCGATGTTGGAGCCGACGTCCGCCTTGTTCTGGTGGTCGCTGGAGACGATCTCGATCTTCCAGCCCTTCTGCCGCAGGCCGGACAGCTCCACCGCCATCTCGGCAGCGAGAATGGAGCCCGCACCCGTGATGTCGGAATAGAGGCTCGACAGGTCGGTCAGGACGCCGATCCTGACCGTCTTGTCCTGCGCTGCTTTGTCCTGGGCTGCCGCCATATCGTTGGGCGTGAGCAAGAGCGCCGCCGCGACGGCCGCTGCATGGATTGTCTTCAAGCCTTCCTCCCGTACGATGGCTGGCTCCCGATGGGGCCGGCCTCTTATAGAGAGAAAATGAATTAAATTCATTATTGCGTCAACGTGCACGGCGAGCTGAATTGGCGAGCGGATTATGCCAATAACCGCCTTGTTTGGATGCCCAGCTATGGATCAGATCAAACTTTTTTGATGGAGGCTCTGGACTTTCCCGGCCATCGACTGCAATAAATGAATAAACCTCATCAATAGGTTCCGCCCGGCCATTGGCTTGAGAAGCGGGCAGCAGGAAGGAGGAGGCGTCGCATGATCGAAGTCAGCGACACGTCGACCATCGGGGCGGCATTCGAGGCCGCGGCGCGCACCTTTGCGGAGCGCCCGTTCCTGGCGGTGCCGCGCGGGGCGCACCGCCCCTACCACCGTGACGGCTACGAGATCAGCTATGCCGACGCCGCGCGCGCGGTCGGCGCCCTGCGCGAAGCCTATGGCAGGGCGGGGTTCGGGCATGGGCACCGCGTCGCCATGCTGCTCGACAATCGCCCGGAGCACCTGCTGCACAAGCTGGCGCTTGCCGGCCTCGGCATCTGCTGCGTGCCGGTCAATCCGGACTATCGGCCCAATGAGCTCGCCTACCTGATCGATCATGCGGAGGTCGACCTTGCCATCGTGGCGCCGGAGCGTCGGGAGCAGCTCGATGCCGGTCTCGCCGTCGCGACGGCGAAGCCTCCGGTCGTTCCGTTCGACGCGCTGGAGCTTCTGCCGGCGCCGGCCCGACCGCGCCGCGCGGACCCGGTCACCGGCGCAAGCGCGGCGAGCATCCTCTATACGTCCGGCACCACCGGCCGCCCCAAGGGATGCATCCTTTCCCACGGCTACGAGCTGGAGGCCGGCGCCTGGTATGCGACGCGCGGGCAGTTGGCGCGCGTCTCGCCCGACGGCGAGCGCATCTACAACCCCCTGCCGCTCTACCATGTGAACTCGTCCGTCCTCTCCTTCTTCTGCGCCATGCTGACGGGCGGCTGCCAGATCCAGTCGGACCGCTTCCACCCCGATCGCTGGTGGACCGAGGTGCGCGAGACCCGCGCCACCATCGTGCACTATCTGGGCGTGGTGGTTCCCATGCTGCTGGCGCGACCGGAGAGCCCGCAGGACCGTAGCCATTCGGTGCGATTCGGGCTGGGCGCCGGCGTAGAGCCACCGCTGCATGCGGCGTTCGAGGCGCGCTTCGGCTTCCCACTTGTCGAGGTCTGGGGCATGACGGAGATGGTGCGCGTCCTGCTCGACAATGAGGAGGGACGCCCCGCCGGCACCCGGTGCTTCGGCCATCCGGTGCCCGGCATCGACGTGCGCGTGGTCGATGACCGCGACGAGGAGGTGCCGACGGGCGTGCCGGGCGAGCTTGTGGTCCGCCATTCGGCGCAGACGCCGCGTCGTGGCTTCTTCTCCGGCTATCTGAAGAGCGATGAGGCCACCGCGGAGGCCTGGCGCAACGGCTGGTTCCATACCGGCGACGTGGTGCGGCAGGATGCGGCCGGCGGGCTTTATTTCGTGGATCGGAAGAAGAACATCATCCGTCGTTCCGGGGAGAACATCGCCGCTGCGGAGATTGAGGCAGTTCTCTTGGCCCATCCGGGGGTCGCGCAGGTGGCGGTCCTCGCCGCGCCCGATCCGATCCGGGAAGAAGAGGTCTTTGCCTGCATCGTCCTGAAGAACGAGACCGATCGCCCGGCCATGGCGGAAGAGCTGTTCGCCTATTGCTGCGGCGAGCTCGCCTACTACAAGGCGCCGGGCTGGATCTATTTCCTCGACCGGCTGCCCACCACCGGAACCCAGAAGATCCAGAAGCACCAGATCTTCCCCGATGGCGTGCCGCCCTTCGACAGTCCGGATGTGTTCGACATGCGCGGCCGCAAGAAGCGGACGCCCCTGCATGCTGCGAGGTAGGTCATGGGGCGCCACTACGAGGATTTCGAAACCGGCGAGATCATAGAGACGCCGCGGCGGACCATCGTCGACGCCGACATCTTCGCCTTTGCCGGCCTCACCTCTGACTTCAACCCGTTGCACACCGACGACGTGTTCGCGGCGGAGAGCGATTTCGGCGGACGCATCGCCCATGGCCCCATGCTGATCGGCATGGCCTTCGGCTTCGGCGCCCGGGCGGGGCTGTTCGACGGGACCGTCCTCGGGCTTCTCGCGCTGGAGTGGACCTTCGCGGCTCCGGTGCGGCCGTCGGATACCATCGGCGCCCGCATCAGCGTGCTCGGCAAGCGGGCCACCCGCAAGCCCGACCGTGGCGTGGTCGATTTCCAGTTTGATCTGGTCAATCAGGACGGCACAGCCGTCCAGTCGGGTCGCGCCAAGATCCTGATGAAGGCGCGCAGCGTGCTGGCGTGCCCACTGGAGGCTCAGGAGGCTCTGCTCTCCCTCGCCGCGGTGAAGCGGTCGGGAGCGCCGGTGGTCGCGACCGACGGCGCATCGCTCTGGGATTTCGGGGATGGCGTAGGATGCTTCGAGATTCACACGAAGATGAACGCCTTCGACGACAGTGTCCTCGACGCGCTCGAGCAGGCGCTGGAAATTGGCCCGAGGACCTTTCGGGCCTTGGTGATCGGCAACGAGGATCCAAGGACGTTTTCTGCGGGTGGCAATCTTCGTGTCCTGCTTGGCGCCATCGAAGCGAGCGACCTCGCTGGGTTCGAGGCCTTCATTGCGCGCGGGCAGACCGCGTTCAGCACCATCCGGCGCAGTCCGATCCCCGTGGTGGGCGCGGCTTTTGGCTTCGCGCTCGGAGGCGGCTGCGAAATTCTCTTGCACTGCGATGCGATCGTCGCTCATGCCGAACTGAAGGCCGGACTTCCAGAGACCAGGGTCGGCCTCCTGCCGGGGTGGGGCGGCTGCACGCAACTGCTGCTGCGCCATGCCGACAGGCAGGGCTCCGACGATGAGCCATTCCGGATTGTCGAGGGCGCGTTCGAGAGTCTCATGTCGGGAGGCATCTCGACCTCGGCGGAGGACGCGCGTGACCTGCTCATCTTGCGTGCCGCGGACCCGATCGTGCCCCAGCGCGAGAGGCTGCTCGGTAAAGCCAAGGAACGGGCTCTTGGGTTGGCCAATACGGGATATGCCGCACCGGGTCCACGCACCCTGGCCTTGGGTGGTGCCGCCAGCAGGTCACGGCTGCTGGAAATGGCGCGCGAGGGCCGCCTCGCGGGCGACCTGACCGAAACCGACGAAGTGATTGCGGGTCACCTTGCCACCGTGCTTACGGCGGACGCAGCCGAGCAGCCCGCAAGTGAGGACCTTCTCATGCGGCTCGAACGGGAGGCCCTTAGGGATCTCGCACGAACAACCGCCACACGGGCGCGTATCGCGCACATGCTGGCCAGTGGCGTGCCCTTGCGCAACTGAAGGTGGGATCCTTGTTCGTCAGCTCGCACAGTCGCGGGCCAAGTGTGTTCGTTTCGGGCTCTTGTAGCTGCTCGTGGACGCCGGGCCCTCGAACGTGATGAGTGGCGGCGGCGCGAGAACGATCGCCCAGCGAGGCTGCCACCGACCCGTAGACCTGTTCGAGGTGTGGAGGGCATGGGCCACCATCGAGCGGGGACGACCCCGCAAGGAATAGATCAACACCGGTGACGTTGCCCCTCCTGGCTGATCCAGTTTGAAGTCTGTTCTGGCCCATCGGGAGGACCAGGACATGAGGCGCAGCCTGTTCACGGAAGAGCAGATCATCGGGATCCTGAAGGAGCACGAGGCCGGGGTGCCGGTCTTCGACCTGTGCCGCAAGCACGGGGTCAGTGACGCGAGCATCTACAAGAGGAAGGCCCATTTCGGCGGGATGGAGGTGTCTGAGGCCATCCGCCAACTCCGAACATTCGAACACGACGCGAAGCGGACGGTCGTAGCTTGCCGAGCTAGGCCCGATACCGATCCAATTGCTTGCCGACACCCGTCTGCTGGGCGATCTCTACGAAAGCACGCACCGCCGGCATCAGGGGCTCGCGTTCGTGGATTACGATACCAATCGTGGCGGTCTCCGAGGGATTAACAATGGGAATTGACCGAATGGAGACCCAGTCCCCCAGCAGATAGAAATATGAGTGGGGCACGACGGTCAGCCAGTTGCCCGTTCGCATATGGGCAAACAGGCCGAGGCTGCAGTTTGTTTCAATGACGGCCTGGGGCACGATTCCGACGCTCTCGAGGATGCGATCGATGATGATCCGGTTATGCAAATGCGGGCTGAGCAGACACAAGGGCAGCATCCCGACTTCCTTCCAGTCGATCGACTTTCGTGCGCTCAGGGGGTGGTCCCTGGGAACGAGCAAATAATAGGCTTCTTCATACAATGCGTAAGGGCGAAGCCCGCCGAGCGTCAGCCCGTCCAGGTAAGTAACTCCGATGTCGTACTCGAACTCCTTCAATCCCCGTTCGATTTCCGGCATCGTTTTGCAAAGGACCGAAAGCTTGACGCCGGGATACTTCGCCGCAAATGGTGCAGTGAGCAGCGACGTGATCGTCATCGCGACCGGCGACAGGGCAATGCGGAGCGTGCCCGTCAGGTGCGCATCGGGATCCTCCCAATTGGTGTTCAGCAGCCTGTCGTGATCGGCGATGAACTGACGCGCGAGAGCGAGGACGGCCTCGCCTTCCCGGGTGAAGCCATGGAATCCCCCCTGGTGACGCTGGACGATCGGCACCCCGAAATGCCGTTCGAACTGCCGGAGCGCCTGGGACAGCGCAGACTGGCTGATCCCCAGAGATGCAGCGGCGCGACCGAAATGCCGCTCCTTGGCCAAGGCGACCAAATAGCGAAATTGGTTGATCTGCAATATCTTCTCCGGGCGCCTATCGAGCTGTTCAAGATCCTTGCAGCATTTCGCCGCGAACACCCGGCGAAATTCAGGAGACCTGTCGGTCTTACTCTATTTCCCGCTCTGCTGCGCGCGATACCACGGAAACAGCCAGTACAGCAGCGCCATGAAGAGCGTATCGGCGATGAAACCGAGAATGGCAAGCACCACGATGCCAACGAAAATGTTGTCCACGCGGAAGGACAGCGCCGAATTCTGGATGAAATAGCCAAGGCCCGCGATGGCGCCGGCGAGCTCGGCAGCGACGAGGACGGTAAAGGAGATGGACAATGCCACCCGCAGGCCGGAGAAGATTGGCGCGAGGGCGGCGGGAATAACGACCCGCAGCAGCAGCGTTCCCCGCTTGGCGCCGAGGCTCTGCCCGGCGCGGACGAACAGCGGATTCACCCCCTTCACGCCGAGCAGGGTGTTGATCCACACCGGGAAGAACGTGGCCCAGGCGATGAGGAACACTTTTGCCCCCTCGTTGATGCCGAACCAAAAGATGATCAAGGGAACAAGGGCGAGCGGCGGAATAGCCCGCGCCATCTGCAGAACCGGGCCGACGAACCACTCCATGAAGGCAATTCTGCCGAGGATTACTCCGAGCGCGATGCCGAGCGCGGAGCCCACGGCGTATCCGAGCGCCATCCTCAGGATGCTGGCCTGGATGTGCTGCGCCAGTTCACCTGTCTCGTAGATCGCGGCTGCGGAGTGAAACACCTCGAGCGGAGAAGGCAGCATTATGCGATCGACAAGGCCGCTCGCCGCCGCAAGATGCCAGAGGAGGAAGAACGAGAAGATGCCCAGCGCGCTGACGGCAAGCCGACGGGCGGTCCCGCTCCCGCCCGCCAGCCTGACATCGCTTCTAGGAAGCCGCATGGCCGATGTCAGCCTCGAAAGCATCGTAAAGGCGGGCGAATTCGAGGGAAGTACGGACACGCGGCTTCTCCAGATCGATCAGGACGTCGCGCACGACCCGCCCGGGATTGGGCGACATAACCAGTACGCGATCGGCCAGCCGGATGGCTTCGTCTATGTTGTGGGTCACGAACAGGATGGTCGGCTGCTCCAGTTCGTGGATGCGGATGAGCTCGCCCTGCAGGTGGTTCCGCGTCATGGCGTCGAGGGCGGCGAAGGGCTCGTCCATCAACAACACCTTCGGACCCGCGGCCAGCGCCCGGGCGATCGCGACGCGCTGCTTCATGCCGCCCGAAAGCTCGTTGGGGTAGCGGTCGGCGATATGGCCGAGATTGACCATGTCGAGATAGTGGCCCGCGCGTTCCCGCCGCTCCTTGGCGGGAAGCCCCGCGATCGATGGCCCGAACTCGATGTTTCCCTGGATGGTGAGCCAGGGAAACAGCGAATAGTCTTGAAACACCATGCCCCGGTCGGGCCCCGGCCCGTCGATGACCTGTCCGTTCACGAAGATGTATCCGTCAGACGGCGATAGGAAGCCGGCGATCAGGTTGAGAAGGGTCGTCTTTCCGCATCCACTCGGCCCGAGCAGGCAGACGAACTGGCCCTTCGGGATGCTCAACTTGACACTACGCAATGCGAGATGAGCGGGATCGAAGGAGAATGAGATAGAGTCAATCTGGATGAAGCTGGCACTGCCGTCCGCTCGGCCCGGCACCGGTCGATGCGCGGTCATGAGCCCCTCGCATCCGCCAGCAGGGTGGCGTCCAGATAGTCCTCATAGTCAGGCATGGTCGCGTCGGGACGCACGATGCCTTCGGCCATGGCCCATTTCGCCTCCTCCGTCATGAGGCGCTTCATGGTCGGGACGTCGTTGGTCAGGCCGATCTGCATGCGGGTGATGGCGTCGGCGGCGATCTGCGGATCCATCTGGGAATATCTGGCGCCGATGCTGATCGCGTCCGCGGGATTGGCCTTGATGTAGTCGCACGCTTCGCCGAGCGCACGCAGTGCGTTGACGAGGACGGGGCGTTGCTTCGCGATGGCCGTGTTGCCAGCGATCAGCGATGCATGGATCGCGTTGAGGCCCGGTTCGGCGAGGCGGTGGAAGCGCTCTCCCGGAAGCCGGACGGCCTGGGTCAGGAACGGCTCCTGCCAGACGAAGCCGTCAATGGCGCCGCCGTTCAGCGCCGAGATCATCTCCGGCGGGCCGAGGCGCACGATGGAGAGGTCCGAAGGCTTGAGGCCATGCTTCTTCAGCAGCAACGAGAAGTAGTAATGCGAGGGATTGGCCTGTACAATGGCGATCTTCTTTCCCTTCAAGTCTCCAGGCGACTTGATGGCCTTCACGGCGGCCAGCTCCATGTTCTCGACCCTGTTGAACGAGGCGAGGATCTTGGCCGGGCTCTTGTTGAATGCACCGATGGCCATCGACAGGTCGGTAGAGACGCCGCAATCGCCCCCCCCGCTGCCACCGCGATCAGCGTGGCCGTGCCGTGCGGCGACGGCACCACGACCGGATTGATGCCCCGCGCCTGCCAGAGCTTCTTCTCGTAGGCCACGTAGAAGGGGAGCCACGCGATCGGGGTGTCGTGGGCGATGCGCAAGGTCGCCGCGTCCTGCGCCCGTGCCAGGCCGGGTGTCATGAGCGCCAGCATCATTCCGCTGAACAGGCGCCGGTTCATCTCAGTCATCCCGTCATCCTCTCGTGGTACGCGCGGGAGACGTGCCGCTCCCGGCTCTTTCGATTGCGTCAGAGGTCCGTGTGAACGTCGCGGTCCAGGGGGACGGCGCAGCACAGCAGCACTTCGCCCGGCGTCGTCTCGGCGAAGGGCGCGACCTGATATCCGGTCCGGCCCGAGACGATGCGCGTGGCGCACCGGCCGCAGACCCCGGAGCGGCATTCGGACTCGATCGCCACGCCGCCGGCTTCGGCCACGTCCAGCAGGCTCATCCCGGGGCGCCAGACGGCGGAGCCGCCGCTTGCGTCGAAATGGATTTGCGCCTCGGATGGCGGCTCGGGCTTCATCGGGGATGCGTCGGCGCCCGATGCCCCCCGCGGCGCGCCGAAGGCCTCCGTGAAGATTTCGGCGCCGGGAAGCCCCAGCTCGCCGACCCAGCGCGTCACGTCCAGAATGAAGGACGCGGGGCCGCAAATGTAGATGCGGGCGTCCACCAGACCGCGCAGCAGATCCGCAAGCAGCGGCTCGTCGATCCGGCCCACGCTGTCGTGGGTGCGCCCCAGAACATCCTCGCTCCCCGGAGCGCTGAACCGAACATGGCGCCGAACCGATGGATGATTGCGGGCGATCTCCCGCGTCTGGTCCGCAAAGGCGTGATCCGCCGACCTGCGCGCCCCGTGGATGAAGGTGATGCTCTCGGGCACGCAGCGCGAGCCGTTGTTGGTCGTCGCCGCCTGCAGCATCGCCATCATCGGCGTGATGCCGACGCCGGCCGAGATAAGAACGAGGGGCGCGGCTGAGTCTCCCCTCCACACGAAGCTTCCGCGCGGACCGAGCACGCGAAGGCGGTCGCCTGCCCTGGCATTGAGGTGAAGCCACTCGGAAAAGCCGCCCGGCTCTCGCTTCACGCTGATGCGCAGGTGGCCGGCCGGCAGCTCGGACACCGAGTAAGCGCGGGATCGCTCCGAACCTTCGCCACGCACGACAATATGCTGGCCCGGCAGCACGGGCGGGAGGCCGCCGCCGTCTGCAGGCTCGAGCAGAAACGAGCGGATGGATCGGCTCTCATCCTGTGTCGCGGCGATGCGGAAATCGCGGAACCCGCGGCTGCGGCCACCGGTCCGCAGCGTGGCGAGGGCGGCATTCACCTGGGCGCGCCAGTTCTCCGCAAGCTCCGGCACCGCGGCGAGTTCCGCCAGCGCATCGGCGTCGGCACCCGGGTTCGCCGAAAGGTCGTTGAGGCGCCGGATCGGCCAGGCCGGATTCGGCCGCTCGACCAATTCCGCCAATGCTCCGGAAGCGATGCGGCCGCCTTCCAGCACGCGGAAATACCAGCCGCAGCGCCCGGATTGCGTCAGCCTGCGCGGCAGGCGCAGGTCATCGAAGCGCAGCGCGAGCTTGAAGCAGGGCTTGCGTGGCCGCGTGACCTGCAGCAGCACCGCGCCGAGCCGGACGGCGTCGCCGACGCACACCCCGGCTTCATCCCATCCCTCCATGGAGAGGTTTTCGCCCATGCTTCCCATGCCCCAGAGCGCGGCATGCTCGGGAAACTCGGACCTCCACTGGTCGTAATGCCCGAACGGATAGGCGTAGACCGCCATGTCCGGCCCGCCGTGGACGCGCAGATCGGCTTGCCGGTCGCCGGCGAGCCCGCCCGCGCCCACGTCCACCGGCCCTTCGACAGGGCGCTTGACGAAGGCGCTCAGGGTGCCGCCCGCTCCGAGCGGAGCCGGCTCGCCGACAAAGATGCCTTTCAACAGGGCGGCCTGCATCGATTCCTCTAGGGGTTGCGCCGCCGCCTGTCCTGGCGGGCGCCGATCTCACACGGTGGCCGGGAATGCGCCGGCCTCAGCCGGCGGCTTGCGCCATGCGCGACCACGCCGGCACGACATCTTCCGTAAGATCCATGTCCAGGAACTCGCGCCGGCCACGGATGGGCGTGAACGTGACCGGATCGTTGGTGGACCGGTTGACGGTCAGGTTGAAGATGTCGAACCGGTTCATGTAGCCGGCCAGATCGTGGAATTGCTTCTGGATGATGCAGTCCTCGATATCGATGTCGGCATAGAGGATGCCCTCCTCGTCGCGCAGGACGGGGGCCTTCAGCTCGCCGCTCGGCCCCATCACCATGGTTGGATTGCGCTCGGACGCATCCAGCCGCCCGCGAACCTCGCGATCGCCCTCCGAGATGATGTCCTTCGCGGTTTCCGTGAGGAACATGGAGGCGGCGACCGTGAACACCTTCGCCTCGGTGCAATGGGCCTCGGTGCGGATGCGCACGCCCTCGGCAAGGCTCATGTTGCCGCCGTTCAGCCAGCTCGACGGATAGGTGGCGATGTGAAGCTGTTCGCCCTGCGCCATCAGCGCATGCCGGGCGAGCGGATTGCAGTTCTCGGCGCAGATCAGGGCGCCGATGCGGCCGAGCGGGCTGTCCACGACGCGCAGCCCCGCGCCGTCGCCATTGGCCCAGGTCAGCTTCTCCATGTAGGTGGGCACGATCTTGCGGTGATGGTTGAGCAGGCGCCCGTCATTCCCGATCAGGATGTTGGTGTTCCACAGGCACCCGAGGCTGGCGGGCGTGCCTTCGTTGATGCCCATCGAGATGATTACGTCGCGCCGCTTGGCGACTTCGGCCAGCCGCTTGGTTTCGGGACCGGGAACGTGGACGGCGGCGGCCGCGAGGCGCCGGAAGTAATCGTGATTGAGCCCCGGCGCCCGCAGCGAGTGCCAGATCGGGAAGCAGGGAATGAAAGCCTCTGGAAAGACAACGATGTTTGCGCCGTTGTTCGCCGCTTCCTCGATCAGCGCGCATGCCTTCTCGACCGTCTTCTGTGTGTTGAGGAAGACGGGACTCGCATGCATCGCGGCGACTTTGAATTTTGGAAACGATCGCATTTTTATTGTCCTCAATTCAGTTCGCAATCGTTAGATAGAATTAAATATTCAAACAAGATCAAATAAAGCGCGCTTCTGCATCAAACATTGAGCACATCGAGCTTATGAGGTTTTCATCTCGGCTTATCACCTGTTTCAAGCGCCGCTGGTGATCCCGATCGCCCCGGGGCAAGGCTCGGATTTTCGGGACATCTCACGATCCCTCCGAGTCCAGGAGGGCCATGCGGGCGCGCAAGCGCGGGGCGGTCCAGTCCAGGAAGCTGCGAACCTTCAGAGGCAGCACCTCGGCCTGCGGATAGATGAGGCTCACCGGAAGCGGCTCCGGCGCAAACTCCGGGAGGAGGATCTGCAACTGGCCGGACTTAATCTCGTCCGCCACTTGATAGGACAGGACGCGGATGACCCCGAGACCGGCACACGCCGCCTGAATGGCGGCCTCTGTCGTGTTCACGGACAATCTCGGGCGCGGCTCGACGGTGAAGGCGGCACTGTCGCGCCGGTAGCGCCATTCGGGCGCGGCGGCGAAGCCCTGGAAGCTGATCCCGTCATGGGAGGCGAGATCCTCCGGCCGAGACGGCGTGCCGTGTCCTGCGAGATAGGCGGGGCTGGCGCAGATCACCCGGCTGACGCTGCCGACGCGGGTGGCAATGAGGGTGCTGTCCGTCAGGTGTCCGATGCGCAGGGCAACGTCGACGTGCTCGTCCACGAGACTGATCTGCCTGTCGGCCAGCATGAGGCGCAGACAGATGTCGGGATATTGCGCAAGAAATTCGAGTGCGACGGGCAAGAGATGGCGCTCCCCGAAGGCAATGGGCGCGGTGACATGCAGCGTGCCGCGCGGGGTGCTGAATTCGCCGGCCGCTTCCCGCTCAGCCTCCTCCAATTGGCCGACGATGCGACGGGCCGCCGCCACGAAAGCGCGGCCGGTTTCAGTCAGCCGCAGTCCCCCGCGACTGCGCACGAACAGCGGGGTTCCCAGGTGATGCTCGAGTTCGGAAACCTTCCGGCTCACCGTCGCCAGCGGCGCCCGCAGGTGCCGGGCGCCGCCCGAGAGGCTGCCTGCCTCGACGACGGCCAGCAGCACGGTCATAGCATCGAAGCGGTCCATCGTACCTTCCGAATTTTGAGAGGATAGCTCCCGGAATGGCCCGGTTACTGCGTGGGCGTTAGATATCCTAACGTCGTTCGGAGACCGATGGAGAGTCCAGATGGCCTCCCCGCCCGTCGATCACCATACGGATGCTGCCATGGCCAACCTTTCCCGCCGCGCCCTCGCGTTCGGCCTTCCTCTGGGTCTTGTCGGGGGCAGCGCTCTCCAGATCCTCACCACCGGCCACAGTGCTGCGGAAGCCCCGGCGGCCGGTCCTGCCCCCAGTCCCGTCGCGGCCCGGGTGACTCCGCTGGCGCAGATCAGGGTCGGCCGCTTCACCGTGACGGCGCTCACGGACGGGTATGCGGACATGCCCTACACCTTTTTCCCCGGCCGGACGGCCGCCCAGGTCGAGCAGGCTGCCGTGTCGCAGTTCGTCGCGCGGCCGAGCGGCGTCCGCTTCGTCTTCAACCAGTATCTGATCGAGGATGGCGCGCGCCGGATCCTGCTCGATACCGGCCCGGCCGGCTCCATCGGGCAGACCGGCGCGCTGCCGCAGGCGCTCGCAGCCATCGGGCTGCGCCGCGACCAGATCGACGCCGTCATCGTGACCCACATGCACGAGGACCACATGGGCGGACTGGTGGTCGGCGGGCAGAACAACTATCCCAATGCTGAACTCTACATCGACCGGCGGGACATCAGGCACTGGACCGATCCGGCGAAGCGGGCCGGGGCGCCGGATTACCTTCAGAACAGCTTCCGGATGGCGTCCGAGGTGGTGAAGCTCTATCCCCGGCTCCAGGCGATCGACGGCGAGCGCGAGGTGGCGCCGGGGGTCTCGATCATCGACCTGACCGGTCATACCCCCGGCCATATCGGCGTCCGGATCGCCGATGCCGGGCAGAGCCTCATCATGGTGTCCGACATGCTCTTCCCCGTGGTGCACCCGCAGGCGACCGACGTGGGCTTCGTGTTCGAGCAGGACCGCGCGGCGGCCCAGGCCATGCGGGATCGCTTCTTTCCCCTCGCAGCCTCCGAAGGCGCATTGATCGCCGCGACCCACATGCCCTTTCCCGGGCTCGGCCGCGTCGTCCTGGACCGCGGCCAGATGCGCTGGCAGGTGACGGACTGGGCCTTGCAGTCCTGACCCCCGCGCACGGGCGGCGATCAAGGCAAGGGCGGCGCCATGCACGAAAAATATATCGAGATTGCCTCGACCCCCTCCGTCAGGGCCGCGCGGGAGCATTATGGCAGCGCCGCCCAATGGGCGCGTGCGCGCCATTCGCCGGATCCGACCGGGCGCTACGACCCGCTCGGCCCCGCCGAACAGGCCTTCATCGCCGCCCGCGACGGGTTCTATCTCGCCAGCGTCTCGCAGACCGGCTGGCCCTACGTGCAGTTTCGCGGCGGGCCGGCCGGTTTCCTTCGCGTGATCGATGCGCAGACACTCGGCTTCGCGGATTTCCGCGGCAATCGACAATACATCACGACCGGCAATGTCGAGGCCAACGACCGCGTATCCGTGTTCCTGATGGACTATGCGCATCGCCAGCGCCTGAAGATATTCGGACGCGCGCGCATCGTCGATGCGGCGGACGACCCGGCCTTGCAGGAACGGCTGGCGGTGCCGGGCTATGCAGCGCGCATCGAGCGCGTCGTCCTCATCGCCGTCGTGGCCTTCGACTGGAACTGCCCGCAGCACATCACGCCGCGCTTCACCCAGGCCGAGCTGGAGACGGCGCTGGCATCGGTGCGGGACGAAATGGCCGCCCTGCGGCGCGAGAACGAAAGGCTGCGCTTTGAGGCCAATGCGGCCGCGGCCCGCAAGGAGGAGCCGCACGCCTGAGGCCCGGGCCGCGGGCCTAGCCGTCAGTCAGGCGATGCGCGTTCTGTGAGCGGCACTAACCGCAGGGTCGATTTCAGTCCAGAGCATCGGCGCGTCAAACCCGGAGGCCAGAAATGACAGCACCGCCCAAGAAGACCAGCGTCCTGCCGAGCGGCGGGGGTGCCGCGCTGATGGATCCTTCCGATACGCTCGTCCTTCTCCTCGATCACCAGTCCGGCCTGTTCCAGACGGTGAAGGATATTCCGGTCGCGGACCTGCGGCGCAATGTGGAGATGATCGCGAGGCTCTGCACGCTTCTCGATATTCCGGTGATCACGACCGCGTCGGAGCCTGCCGGCACCAATGGGCCGCTGATGCCGGAGATTCACCAACTGGCCCCCATGCCATCTACATTCCGCGCAAGGGCGAGGTGAACGCCTGGGACAATCATGACTTCGTCACGCAGGTCGAGGCCACGGGCCGCAGGACGCTCGTCATGGCCGGCGTCTGGACCAGCGTCTGCGTGATGTTCCCAGCGCTCGACGCGAAGGTCGCCGGATATGAGGTCTACGCGGTGGTGGATGCCTCGGGCGACCCCAGCGAGATGGCCTCGCGCACCTCCCTGGCCCGCTTCGTTCAAGGTGGTGTGAAGCCCACCTCAACCAATGCCCTCCTGTCGGAACTCCACAGAACCTGGGCGCGACCGGAAGCCGCCAGCCTAGCTCAGCTGTATGGACTTGTCGCTCCGAACTATGCTGCCGTGATCGAAAGCTTTCAGCGTGCGCAGCAGGCAACTGATCCTACACCCTAGGAAGTGTTCCCCGGAGATGGACAAAAACAGCTGTCCGTTACTGTCCTGCCAACTTTCGCCTTCGCCCTGCCAGGAGCAAGCATCTGCGGTGAGGCTAAGTCCACATGACCCAGATCGGCAACCGGCCGAGGGTTGGGGATATCCCAAAAGCGGTCATCGTTAAGGTCCGCTCATGGGATGGACCGGCTGCTTCCCTCCGCGGGGTAGTCTGCAAGGACTGGCCCACGCCATGCTGGAAAAGTACCCGGAAGACCGGGATTGACCGCCGGGGGAGCTTGGCGAGTGCTCTTGTCCTGCGAAGCAACTTCAGAGCCTGCGCAATCGCTTGGTTCAGTGGGTTCGTTCTGTTCCGACAATCGCCGGTCGACCGCTGATCGTCAAAAAATCCTCCCGCCGATACAAGTCCGCCTTCCCCCTGACTGCCGCGTCATGATACCACTCATTCCCGAGGGTAAGCTTGCAGCCGACTTAAACAGGTCCATTAAATCGGGGGGACTGATGGCGAAGGGGATGGGGCGCCAGGCGTGGGCGCGTAGTCTTGCGGAGCGGCGGCTGGAGCTTTGTGCAAGCGCGAGCGTGCTGGCGTTCGCTGTAGCCACCAGCCCGACGCTTGCCCAGACCTACGGCGGCACGCGCAACAGCTTGTTTGTCAACCCGTCTCCAATCCATGGGCAGGATGCCTACAGCACCGGCTGGATCTTTAAAGACTACTATCAGGCGACGCAGGGCGCAGATGGCAAAGAACTGAACGTCGTCACAAACGGGACGATCCGCGCGGTCGATCCCACCCAGATCATCTGGATGCAGTCCATCGCGCCGGCACTGGTCGTGGGCTCGGAAGGCGGGCACGGTGGCGCCGGGCTCAAGCGTGATTATCAGGCCTTCGGCGGTGGCGCCGGCGGCAAGGTCACTGTCGAGAACAATGCCAAGATTGGCCTTTCCAACAAGCAGGGGGACAAGGCCAATCCCACTGCCCTGGTCTCCATCTACTCGAAGGGTGGCAAAGGCGGGAACGGCAACCTTTACGTCGGCTCGCCCAACAACGAGCTCTATGCCTCCGCCGGGCGCGGCGGCGACGGGGGAGCCGTCACGTTCTCCACGTCGACCGGCTTCGTGACCGAGGGCAACTACATCGCCGGGCTCTCCGTCAGTTCGAGGGGCGGCGCCGGTGGCGATTACGGCCTGTTGGACGACGACGCGCTCGAATCCATGGGCTACGGCCACGGCGGCGCCACCGGCCTTGTCACCGTGACCATAAAGCGCGGAGCGGACATCGAAACCTGGGGCTGGCACGCGCCGGGGATCGTGGTGGAAAGCGTGGGCGGCGACGGCTCCAGCTCCGGCAACGGCTACGATACACGCGGCGCGTCCGCGGGCCACGCTTATGCGAACAACGAGGACCGGCGATCCATCATCTATAATGGCGGCGGCAAGGTCACGACGCGCGCGGACGACGCGCCCGCTATCCTGCTGCAGAGCATCGGCGGCGCGGGCGGAACGGGCGGCCAGGCTGCGGTTTCCGGGCGGGGCACGCGGGCTGGCGACGGTGGCAATGGCGGCCAGATCGAGGCCGTTCAGAGCGGCGCGGTAAAGACGAGCGGGGCCAACAGCTACGGCATCGTGGCCCAGTCGGTCGGTGGCGCCGGCGGCAAAGGCGGTAACGGTATCGCCTCCGGCGGCAATGGCGGCAATGGCGGCAACGGCGGCAAGGTCGGGGTGGAAATCCGCTCCGAAGTCTCGACGTCCGGCGCCAACGCTAATGGTGTCGTGGCGCAGAGCATCGGCGGCGGGCGGGCGCTCCAGGCCTTCCAGCCCGGCGACGGGACGATTGTCATCGGTGGCGGCGATGGTGGCGAGAGCTTCGCCATGTGGCTTGGCACCGGCGGCAATGGCGGCACCGGTGGCACCGGTGGCGACGTGACCGTCACGAACGAGGGAACGGTCCGGACCGGAGGCAAGGAGGCCACCGGCGTGCTCGCGCAGAGCATCGGTGGCGGCGGCGGTGGCGGCGGCAGCGCCCTCGTGCTGGGTGCTGCCTTCAGTGTCTCGCGCGGTGGCGCCTCCGGCGGCGGCGGGGATGGTGGCACGGTCGAAGTGATCAACAACTTGGGCTACCAGGGGGTCGCTGGCGGCGTGTTCACGACCGGCGACAATGCCGCCGGCATCCTCGCCCAGTCCGTGGGTGGCGGCGGCGGTTCCGGCGGCGCCGCGGTGGCGGCCACCGCGAGCGCGGTCGTGTCTTCGGCTACAGCCCTCGGCGGAACCGGCGGCGGCGGCGGCAATGGCGGAACGGTGAAGGTGAGCGGCAACGCCGCCGTCTCGACTGCCGGCGAACGGTCTCACGGCATCGAGGCGATGAGCATCGGCGGCGGGGGCGGCGATGGGGGGGCCTCCTACGCGCTCGCGTATTCGCAAGCGGTCCACAAGAGTGTTCCCAATATCGCTGTCGGCGTGGCGTTGGGCGGCTCCGGAGGCAAGGGCGGCAACGGAGGGACCGTCACGGTCAACACCTCCGGCACCGTGACAACGACCGGGGCGGACGCGTTCGGCATTCTGGGCCTAAGCGTCGGCGGCGGCGGCGGGGACGGCGGCATATCCGATGCCCGCACCAAAGCAAGCGGCTCTGCGCTCGTCGACATCTCAACTACCGTCAGCCTGGGTGGCACCGGCGGAGACGGCGGCAAGGGTGGCGAGGTCAAGATCGACAGCTCCGGCGACGTGAGCACCAAGGGCGATCAGGCCATCGGAATCGCCGCTTACAGCATCGGCGGCGGCGGTGGTGCGGGCGGCAGCGCCTACGCGGCCGGAGCTGTTTCCGGCGCGACCGGAAACGTGGGCGTGAACGTCGCCGTGGGCGGCAAGGGCGGCGGCGGGAACACCGGCGGAACGGCCAAGGTCAAGAACGCCGGCACCATCGAGACGGAGGGATACGGCGCGCACGGCATCCATGCCCTGAGCGTGGGCGGCGGCGGCGGCAACGGCGGTGCCGGCACGGTGGCCGCATCGTCGTCAGGCATCGGTATCGGCAAGGACAAGCCGAAGGACGGAAACCCCGGAGGCAACAAGGTTCAGATCAAGGCCGTGGTGGACGTCGGCGTCGGCGGCGCCGGCGGCGGCGGCTCGAACGGGGGATTGGTCGAGGTCGTCAACACCGCGACCGTCACGACGCGCGGGGTGGAAGCCCGCGGCATCCTCGCCCAGTCCATCGGCGGCGGCGGCGGTGTCGGCGGGGCGGGCACCACACAAGGCGCCAACACCGTGCAGGTCAATGTGAGCGTCGGCGCAAAGGGCGGCGGCGCAAGCGACGGCGGCGACGTGACGGTGAAGAACCTGTCTTCGACGGCGGCGATCACCACCTATGGCGATGGCGCCCACGGCATCCAGGCCCAGTCCATCGGCGGCGGCGGCGGCTCCGGAGGATCCGGCGCCGCCGGCGCCGGCGAAACCACGATCACCAAGCTCGGTGCGTCGCTGGCGAAGAACGGCCTGAAGGCCCTCGCAATGAAGGTGCTGCCGAAGTTTTCCGCCAAATACGGGATCAAGGCAGACATCCCGATCAAGGTCACCGGCAATGTCACCATCGGCGGAAGCGGTGGCAGCGGCGGCAACGGCAAGGCGGTCACGGTCCAAAACGAGGGTGGGATCGACACCTACGGGCAGGTGGCCGCGGCCATCTACGCGCAGTCCATCGGCGGCGGCGGCGGCGATGGCGGCGCCGCCTCGATGAGCGGCGCGTCGGTCGCCAACTCCATCAAGATGGCCAATGGTGCGAGCGGCGGGGCAGCCGGCAACGGCGGAACCGTGACGGTGACGAACACCGCTACGGGCCGGATCCAGACGGCAGGCGACTCGTCCTTCGGCATCCTGGCCCAGTCCGTCGGCGGCGGCGGCGGCAAATCCACGCTCGGCATGGACTATTCGTCTGCCCTGCTGTCGACGCCCTCCCTCATCTCAGGGGGCAGCGCCGGGGCCCGGGGCACGGGCGGCGAGGTCACTGTGACCAATGCCGGCGCCATCATCACGGGTGGTGCCGAAGCGCACGGCGTGATCGCGCAATCCATCGGCGGCGGCGGCGGCGTGCTGGTGCTCGACATCGCCGACCCCTACACGGTGCTGGAGCTGAAGTCGCTCACCGCCAGCGAGAAGGCGACCCTCAGGCAGTACGGGGTCGACGTCGACGCGCTCATCAAGGAGGCGGAAGCCGCGAAGAAGGCCGAAACCGCCACCGTGCAGAAGCTCTCGCTTCAGCTTGGCGCCACCGGCGGCGCCTTCGGTGATGCCGGCACCGTTACTGTCAAGCAGTCCAACACCATCTCCACGACGGGCAATGGCGCTTTCGGCATCATCGCCCAGTCCATCGGGGGTGGCGGCGGCCTGATTTCCGATGGCGGCGGCTCAAGCATCGGCACGATGGCCGTCACCGGCCGGCTCGGCGGCTCGGCGAACAGCTCCGGCAATGGCGGGCTCGTGGCCATTGAACTCGGCACCGGCAGCATCACCACCACCGGCAAGGGCGCTGTTGGCATCTTCGCCCAGTCCATCGGTGGCGGCGGCGGCTATACGGGCGCGCTCGACACGACAGCTGCCACCTACGACAAGCTCCTCGCGCAGAAAGATCCTTCCACCGGCGTCAGCGGCGGCGTCCTCATCAAGATGGCCGATCCCTCCAGCTCCGTGACCATCTCCACGACAGGCAAGAACGCGCATGGCGTGTTCGCGCAGGCGATCGGTGGCGGCGGCGGGGCCATCGCCACCGAGGAGGGCATCGTGCTGCCGTCCGCCATCGGGACCACCGATGGGCGGACCCCCGATAGGCAGGGGGGCGGGCTGATCGAGATCGCTCTAAAGGGCAGCGTGACGGCCACGGGCGACGGAGCCATGGGCATCTACGCCCAGAGCGGCGCACAAGGCGGTTCCGGCCGGGTGGTCCTCGGCACCGGCAAGAGCATCCGCGTCCTCATGGATGGAACGCTGACCGGCGGCAGCGGCACCGGTGCCGCTCTCTTCATCGACGGCGGCGATGGCAACCACATCGAGTTCCGGCCGGGTTCCACCGTCAGCGCGCTTTCGGGCATCGCGGTGGAATCGACCTGGGGCCGGGACACGCTGCGCAATTTCGGCACTCTCATCGGCGACGTGGACCTCGCGCTCGGCGGCACGGGCGAGGTGAACAGCTTCATCAACGAGCTGGGCGGAACCTATGTCAGCTCAACCCGCGGCATCGTCAGCGCAGGCCTGGCGGGGACCATTCAGAACGATGGTGCCTTCAACATCGGTGGCACCAACAGCTTCGCCACGGCTACCGTCACGGGCGGCTATGTTCAGTCCGCCACCGGCAGCCTGATGGTGGACGTGGAGAGCTCCGCCTCGGGCCAGCAAAGTGACCTGCTCAAGCTCACCGGGTCCGCGACGGTGGAAGGCAGCATCGACGTGCACGTGGTGAATGCGCTCAAGCCCGGCCGCTTCGGCGTGATCGAGCTGGGGAAGGGCGGTTCCGTGACGGCTGTCGCGCAGAGCGGCACATACAGCCCCATTTCCTGGTCCGTCGTGCGCGACGCCGACATGGTCTACGTCTCGCCCAATGCCGATTTCTCCGCGCCCGGGGGCGTGGATATGACCCAGAGCGAGGATCGCACCACGGCCGCCCTCCAGGGCAGATGGAACAGCGGCAGCGTCGACATGTCGGACGCGAAGCTGTTTGGTCAGCTCGCCAATGCCTCCTCCGTCCAGGACTACACGCGCTCCATCGACAGCATCACCCCGGAGGAATCCGCCAGCGTCGCCTCCGCCCAGACGCTGGGAGCCATGACATCCATGAAGATGGCCATGAGCTGCCCGATCTTCGCCGGCTCGGGCACGCTGATGGAGGAGACGAGCTGCGCCTGGGCGCGCATCACCGGCAGCTGGGTGCACCAAACGTCCAGCGCAGACGCCGGTGGCTACAGCCTGAACGGCGTGACCTACCGTCTTGGCGCCCAAAAGGAAATCTCCGATGACTGGTTTCTTGGCGTAACAGCAGGTCTCACCCAGTCGTGGCTCTCCGACGTCAGCGGATTGTCGGACACCAGCGGCGTGGCCGGAGACATCGCGGTCTCGCTGAAGCATCAGGTGGGACCCTGGCTGTTCGCCGCATCGGGCCACTTCGGCTACGGCAGCTTCGACACGGACCGCCTGCTCGACGTGGGTCCCGCCCTATGGCGCACGCAGGGCACATCGGACGTGCTGACGGCCGCCGCCCGGCTGCGCGCCAGCTACGAGTTCGTCAATGCAGGGTGGTATCTCAAGCCGTTCGCCGACGTCGATTTCCTCTACACCGGCATGCCCGGCTACACGGAGCAGGGCGCCGGCGGCATGAGCCTGCATTTCTTCTCGGCCGATCAATGGAACGTCGCGATCAGCCCCCAGCTCGAGATCGGTGGGCGCATCGATCTGACGCCGGAGTTCTGGCTGCGGCCGTATGCGTCGGCGGGCGCCTCGTTCTTCGCGAACGATGGGATGGACATCGGCGTCAGCCTCGGCGCAACGCCGGGCCTGGTTCCCGACTTTTTCACGCGCACGACCATCCCTTCGGTGCTGGGCAACGTAACGGCCGGGTTGCAGCTCTTCTCCACCACGGGATACGAGCTGCGCACGGAGTACAAGGCCGATTTCGGCAACAACTACCTCGCGCAGGAAGCCAGCGTGCGTTTCGCCGTCACATTCTAACGGTGAGACATTTCGTCCACCGGAATCCCGCTCCAGCTTTAGCCGTGGAGTCGGAACGCTAGCGGGCAATGTGAGCTCCATTGGGCACTGGTGAGGTCGCACAACAATGCTAGGCTGGGATTCCTCAACGCTTGGAAGCGGACTATCCGAACTCCGCTTTCGGGTCAGACCTTCCTGTTGCCGGTCATCGCCGTTCGGCAGCGAGGTACAAAAAACCATCTGCCGCGTTATTGCGGCCGGATTTCCCTTCGCAAGGAAGCAGTCGTGTGTCGCGGCGGCGGCGTGCCCGGTCGCGATGAGCCTTGGAACCTGACTGGTCCAAGGCTCATGACCTGAGACCCTGATCCTCCTCCAGATTTAGGTAGAGTCCGTCGACCATGGAGACGGACGATGCGCGCCTCACGGTTCACTGAGGAACAGATCATTGGGATGCTGAAGGAGCAGGAGGCGGCGGCGAAGACCGCTGACGTCTGCCGCAAGCACGGCATCTCCTCGGCGACCTTATACGAGTTCAAGGCCAAGTACGCGGCATGGACTTTTCCGATGTCCATAAACTTGAATTACGCCCCGCTTTGGACGCGCTCCACGGCGCGACTCAATGATAGTTGACACCTCAAATTTGATACGATCTCCAGCCGCTTGGTTAGATACCTTCGACTACGACAATTTCGACATGCGCCGCGCCATCCCGCGCGTCGCGGGCGATCTTGTATTCTGGCGAGTGGTAGTAGGCCTTCGCCGCCTCGAAAGAGGAGAATTCCACGAGCACGTTGCGCGCCCGTGCCGGGCCCTCAAGCCCCTCGTAGCGCCCGCCGCGCGAAAGCACCACGCCCCCGTGCGCCTTGATGGCCGCCGTGGCGAGCGGGACATAGGCCGCGTATTTTTCCGCGTCGATCACGTCGATGCGGCCGACGATGTAACCCTTCGGCATCCAAATCTCCCTTTGCTCGCATGTGCCGCCCCCGGCAGTCAGGCCGGGGGCGGCCGCACCTTACTTCTTCAGCAGCGGGCATGCGCTATCGGCCGTGGGGCGAAATGCCTGGTCGGCGGGGATGACCTCGCCGATGGCGAAATAGTCCCAAGGCCCCTTGGATTCGGCCGGTGTCTTGACCTTGGCGAGGCGCACGTCGCGCATCAGGCGCCCATCCGCCCGGGCCATGGCGTTCTGGGTCATGAGGTCATTGACGGGGATTTCCCGCATCTTCGCGAGCACCGCCTGCGTCTCGGTTGTGCCCGCCGCCTTCACGGCCTTCAGATAATGGGCGACGCCGCTGTAGTTCATGGCCTGCGCCTCGGTCGGCGGGCGGCCCATGCGCTCCTTGAAGCGCTTGGCAAAGGCGCGGGTTTCATCATCCTGGTCCCAGTAGAAGACCGTGCTGATGCCGGTGCCCTGCGTCGCCTTCAGTCCCACGCTGTGAACGTCCACCAGCAGCAGCGCCATCGCCGCCGGAGTTTGCTTGGCACCGAAGATCTGGAACTCCTGGCCCTGCTTCAGCACATTCTGCAGGTCAGACACCGCGCTGGCCACCGCGATCACCTTCGCGCCGGAGGCCTGGGCCTGGAGCAAATAGGAGCTGAAGTCGAGCGTGTTGATGGGGTGACGGACGGAGCCGATCACCTTGCCGCCGTTGGCCTCCACCACCTGCCTTGTGTCGTTCTCGAGCGCATAGCCGAAGGCGTAGTCGGCCGTGATGAAGAACCAGGTGTCGAGCCCCGACTTAACCATCTGCGCCGGAGCGGCCTTGCTGAACTGGTAGCTATCATAGCCCCAGTGGAAGCTGTTGGGGGAGCAGGCCTTTCCGGTCAGCTCCGAAGTTGCGGCGCCAGTGGCGATGGTGATACGGTCCTTCTCCTTGGCGATGCGCTGCACCGCCAACCCCACCGCCGAATTGCCGAGATCGACCACCAGGCGCACGTCGTCGTTGTCGAACCACTTGAGCACGGTGGCGGAACCAATGTCGGGCTTGTTCTGGTGGTCGGCATGGACCAGCTCGATCTTGCGGCCCAATACGCTGCCGCCGAAATCCTCGATGGCCATGCGGGCGCCCTCGACCGACCCCATGCCCTGGGTGTCGGCGAGCGCGCTCGACATGTCCGTGAGGACGCCGATGCGCACCGGGCCGTCGGCGGCACTGGCGCCTGCCGGAAGGCCCATCAGGCCGGCCAGCACCGCGATATGCTTCAGCTTCATCGCTTCCTCCCTCGTTGCTTGTTTTCGGATTTTCGTGACGCGTCAGGCGAGCAGGCCGCCGTCCACCGGCAGGTAGGCGCCGGTGATGAAGGAGGCCTCGTCCGACAGCAGGAAGAGGGCGGCGTAGCCGACCTCCTCCGGTCGGCCGGCGCGGCCCATGGCGGTGCTCGCGCCGAACTTCTGGACCAGTTCCTCGCGGTCCATGCCCTTCGTGGCGGTCTGGTCCTTGCGATCCACGAACTCGCGCGCCATGGGGGTATCGAACGGCCCGGGGCATACCGCATTGACCCGGATGCCTTCGCGCGCATAGCGCTTGGCGAGGCCCCGCACGAGCCCGATGACGCCCGCCTTCATGCCGGAATAAACGGGACTGAAGGTGGAGGCGGACATACCGGAGGTGGATGCGGTGAACAGGATGGAGCCGCCGCCGCGCGCCCGCAGCTCGGGAAGAGCTGCGATGGTGGAGGCGAGCTGCGATCGAATGTTCAGATCCAGCGCAAGGTCGAAGTCGTTCCAGTCCAGCCCCTCGACGGCGGCGGGACCGGGATGGCCAAGGTGGTTCCACAGAAAGTCGAGGGCGCCGAACTCAGCCACCGCCCGCGCCACGAGTCCGCTGGCGATGTCGAGGTCCCGAAGATCCGCGCCGATGGCAAACGCCGTGCCGCCCGCGGCCCGGATCTCGTCCACCACCGCCTGCGCGCCCGCCGCATCGCGGTCGACGACGCAGACCTTCGCCCCCTCGCGGGCCAGCAGCAGCGTACCCGCGCGGCCCATGCCGGAGGCGGCGGCGGTGACGATGCCGCACTTGTCCTTCATACGCATGCTGGTGATCCTTCCCTGCAGCGACGGATCTCGGCCGTCTTGTTGGGTGTGGCGCCCACGGCGCCGTTCGCGCGTCTTGTCCCGGCACGCGGAGGCTCTCCGCGCGGACGGGCACTGGAACGCTGGAGGCCGATGGCGGCGGCGCGGCGAGCCTAGGGCCGTAGCCTCACCACCGTGGTGTGGGTGTTGGTGTATTCGAGCAGCCCCTCGTGCCCGTTCTCGACGCCGATGCCGGACTGCTTGTGACCGCCGAACGCGCTCAGGGGTGAAAGGAACCGGGTCTCGTTGATCCAGACGGTGCCGCAGTCGAGCCGGGCGGCGATGGAGGCGGCAAGGTCCAGGTCGCGCGACCACACCGAGCCGCCGAGGCCGTAGATGGTGTCATTGGCGCGCTGAACGACATCATCGATGTCGCTGAACTTCAGCAGCGGCAGCAGGGGGCCGAAGGCCTCCTCCTGCACCACCGGGGAGTCCTCCGGCGGGTTGTCCACCAGGGTCGGGGGAATGAAGTAGCCGGGACGCGCGTCGTCCACCGCCCCCCCGGTGAGAAAGGTCAGCCCGGCGGACCGCGCCTCCTCGATCATCCGCCGCACGCGCTCATACTGCGGGCGGTTCTGGATCGGCCCCATCTGCGTGCCCTGTTCGGCGCCGTCACCCACCTTCACGGTGGCCGCGTAGTCCGCGAGGGCGGCGGAGAGCGGCGCGTAGATGTCTTCATGGATATACAAGCGCTTCACCGCGATGCAGATCTGCGACGCATTGGCGAAGGCCGCCCAGAACAGGTCCTTGGCAACCGCATCCACGTCCACATCCGGCAGCACAATGGCCGGATCGTTGCCGCCCAGTTCCAGGGTCACGCGCTTCAGCGTCTGCGCGGCTCCCGCCATGATCTTGCGGCCTGTCTGCGTGGAACCTGTGAAGGCAATCTTGTCTATGCCCTCATGCGCGGTCATCCACGGGCCGAGGTCGTCGGTGCCGCTCACCACGTTGAGCACACCGGGGGCAGGATGTCCTTGAACAGCTCGCCGATCTTGAGCGTCGTCAGCGGGGTGAAGGGCGACGGCTTGAGAACCACCGTGTTGCCGGTGAGGACGGCCGCTGCCACCTTCCAGATGGACAGGGTGATGGGGAAGTTCCAGGGCGCGATGGCGCCCACCACTCCAATGGGCACGCGCCGCGTGACGCTGCGCCGGTCCGGGGTGTTGACGGTCTCCACCTCCGGCAGGTCGAAGGCGGCATAGGTGGCGCACCAATGGGCGGCGCCGCGGACCTCGCGCTCGGCGTCGGCGTGGGGCTTGCCGTGCTCGCGGGTCAGGAGGCGCTTGAGGTCGTCTACATGATCGAGCATGGCCTCGCCCATGCGGCGCAGGGCGTCCTGGCGCTCCGCCATGGGACGCGCGCGCCATGCCGGAAAGGCCCGGCGTGCAGCCGCGACAGCCGCATCCAGCTGCGCGCGGGATGCCGCAGGCGCTTGCGCGAAAACGGTCTCGTTGGCCGGGTTCAGGACATCGAATGTGCCCGCGCCGGGAACGCCACATCCGTCTATGGTGAGGGTGAATTCGGTGTCGAAGGCGATCATCCCTGGCTCCTCCCGCCGGACTGCGAGGCCTGTGGCGCGCCTGCGAGCAGGCGCTTGGCGGTGTAGGTCATCACATTGCGATCGCTCTGGTTGAAGACTTCGATGAGCGACGTGACCACGGCGCGCCCGCTTCTGGACGTCGGCCTGACGGCCGTGACCTCGACGGTGGCCCAGATGGTGTCGCCCACGCACACCGGGGCGTGGATGCGCTGCTCCAGTTCGAGCATGGCGAGGCCAGTGCCCTGGATCATGGTCTGGAGGATGAAGCCCTCGATGAGGGTGTAGGTCAGCGCACCGGGCACGGGGCGGCCGGACATGGCGGCGCCCTCGAACGTGGCATCGATGAAGATCGCCTCCAGCATGCCCGTGACCGAGATGAAGTTGACGAGATCGGTCTCGGTTATGGTGCGGCGGAAGGTGCGGAACTTCTGTCCCACGGACAGGTCCTGCCAGACCGCACCCTGGCCGAGGGTGGGCAGGCCCTTGCCGGCGGAGGGAGGCTTGAGGGTCACGCCTGTGCCCTTTCCGTGGCTTCGGGAGTCGCGTCCTTCTTCACCAGCGCGTCAATCGCCTTCGCGTCGAGGCCCGCTTCCGCGAGGACGTCGCGGGTGTGCTCACCGAGGCGCGGCGGAACGGCGATGGCCGGGCGCTCGCCGTCGAACTTCAGCGGCACGCCGGGGAACACTAGCCGCCCCATGGAAGGGTCGTCCTTCGCCACGAAGAAGCCGGTGGCGCGCAGGTGCGCGTCGTCCACCACCTGATCGAGGCTCGCCATGGGCGCGGAGGGAATCTGCAGGCGCTCGCTGGTGTCTTGCCAGGCCTGCGTCGTGCGCCGGGCGATATGGCCTCCGGCCACTTCGTAAAGCGCCTCGATGTTGCGCGTCCGGGCTGCGATGTCGGCGAACCTCGGGTCGGTGGCGAGGTCGGCCTCGCCCACCTCCGCAAAGAAGGCCCGCCAGTGCTGGTCGGTGTAGGGCATCAAGCAGATGTAGCCGTCCGCGGTGCGGTAGGGACGGCGCCATTCGGCCAGAACGCGGGGATAGCCGAGTGCGCCCTTGGGCGGATCGAAGTGATGCCCGTACATGTGTTCGACAAGGTTGAAGGCGACCATGGATTCGAACATCGGCACCTCCACGAACGCGCCCACGCCGGTACGCTCCCGTCGCACCAAAGCCGCCAGGATGCCGTTGACCGCGAAGAGCCCGCTGGTTTTGTCGGCAGCGATGGTGGGAAAATACCGGGGCTCGCCACCCTGAAGCTGGGCGAGCGCGGCAAGGCCCGCCATGCCCTGGATGGTGTCGTCATAGGCGGGTCGACCGCCATAGGGGCCATCCTCGGAAAAGCCGTGAAGCCCGGCATAGACGAGGCGCGGATTGCGTGCGAGCAGGGCCTGAGGCGAGATGCCGAGGGCATCGAGCTTCTGCGGCCGCATGCTGTGCATGAACACGTCTGCTGTATCCACGAGAGCGAACAACGCCGCGCGCGCCTCGGGCTGCTTCAGGTCGAGCATGACGCTGCGCTTGTTCCGATTTACCCCGAGGAAAAGCGCCGCCATGCCGGCTTCTGTCGCAGGTCCGGTGCGACGGGTGGAATCTCCTTCGGGCGGCTCGATCTTGATGACGTCCGCGCCGAGATCCCCCAGCATCTGTCCGGCGAAAGGACCCATGACGACCGCGCTGAGGTCCAGAACGCGGATGCCATCCAGCAGCCGCATGCCTGCGCCTGTCATCCTCGGCTCCTCCCGTTATTCGTTGGAGGGACCCTAGCAACGGATTTTGTTCGAATCTAATATCGATATTAAACATATATATATCGGGTGAATATCAATGGAGCTGAAGCAGCTGCGCCAGTTCGTGATGCTGGCGGAAACGCTGAACTTCCGCCGGGCGGCCGAGCGGCTGAACATGGCCCAGCCGCCGCTGTCCATCTCCCTGCGCAAGCTGGAGGCGGGGCTGGGCACGCAGCTGTTCGAGCGCACCACACGGGAGATGCACCTGACGGCGTTCGGACGCGTCTTCCTCGATCGGGCCCGCCGCACGCTGTTCGAGGCGGATCAGGCGCTTCAGGCGGCCCGGACAGCGGCCACGGGCGAAGAGGGGACGTTGACGATCGGCTTCGTCGGCACCGCCACGTATGCGGTGCTGCCCGATCTCGTCCCGGCCTATCGCGCGGCCTTTCCGCGGGTGCAGCTCATTTTGAGGGAATCCACCACCACCGAGATCCTGTCGCAGATCGAGCGCGGCACCATCGACCTCGGCATCGTCCGCACGCCGCTGGCGCGGGCGAACCGGGCGCATGTCACGCCCATTGAGAACGACCACCTCGTCCTCGCGCTACCGGTCTCCCACCCCCTCGCGCAGCGCCCCGGCATCAGGCTGAGGGACCTGGAGGGCGAGCCCTTCATCGCCTATTCGCCGAACACCGTGCCGAGCCTGCATGCGGTGGTGATGTTCGCCTGCCAGCAGGCGGGCTTCACCCCGAACGTGGCGCAGGAGGCGATCCAGGTTCAGACCATCATCAGCTTGGTGGAAAGCGGCCTGGGGGTGGCGCTGGTCCCCTCCATCGTCACCCGCAGCGGCGATGGCAAGACACGGTTCCGCCGGTTGCCGGAGCTGGACGCCATGGCGCCCGTGTCGCTCGCCATCGCCCATGCGCCCCAGTGGGAGACCGCGGCCGCACGCCATTTCCGCACCCTCGCGATCTCCAGAACGCCCGCTCCCTCTGACTCCCGGCTGGGGACGGCCTGAGCCGTCCCCAAGCGTCTCCTGCGGGATCAGTCCGTGTGCTCGCTGGCCATCCTGTGCCCCACGCGCCGCGCCTTCGCCGAGCTAGAGGAGATGGCCGCTCAGACCGCCAGCTCGTATGGCCGGATCAGCAACTCCGCCGGGATGCCCCACTCACGATGGAGTTGCCGCACCATCTCCATGGTGAGCGCCCGCTTGCGGTTGATGATCTCCGACGCGCGCGAAGCGGAGCCGAAAAGGCGAGCGAGGCCGGCCTGCCCCTCCCCACGTTGTTCCATCATGAAGCGGATGATCTCCACCGGATCGCCTTCCGGAACAGGCCAGCGCTGCTCCTCATAGCGCTCCACGAGGGTCGCGAGGATGTCCAGCTTGTCAGCCTCAGGCGTGCCGGGAGCGGCATCGAGCAGGCGCTCGATCTCCGCAAGAGCCGCCGCATGGTCGGCCTCGGTGTGGATGGGGTTGATCTCCATATCGGCCTTCTAGAATAGCGAGACGGTCAGGGCATCGATCCGGTGGGACTCGGCATGGGTGCCGATGAACTTCACGAACGCGATGCCCATGCGGAAGTTGAAGGCGACGATCAGGCGATAGTCGCCGCCATGGATTTCGAACCGCACCCGCTCGCGATTGAGCGCCTTCGCCTCGGAGAAGGTAGCGAGCACGTCGGCAATGGACGCCCAGCGGGCCGCCTTCGCCACCTGCTCCCAGTCCTCCAGCGGCGCCCGCATCTCGGGATGACGCTCCCAGAACGCGGCCAAGGTGCTGCGGGCGATGATCCTCATGGCAGGGGATGACGCCTTCCCAATTTGGGAAAATCAAGGAAATTTCCCAAGATGGGAAGCCCGCCCGGCTCAGTAAGGCGGGGCTGGGGCTTTATCTGGCGCACAGCCCCGTTGCTGGATTGAACCAATCCAGCTGTATCTATCTGAAAAACTGTTGAATTTCCAGATTCTGGATAGCTGGATTAACTGGCAAAGGAGAGAGAGAAAGACAGTGATGGTAGGGATCGCCAGTAGGGAGCAGGCCGAGGCGAGCCGTAGGCTGCCCATGGCGGCCGGAGAACTCCCACCGAGCGGAAGGAATTGCACGAGGTGGGGTCAGGGGTGGGGTTACCCAGCCACATCAGGCTCAAACTGATGCGATATCAATATGTTGGGAAGATAAGCTGGCGGAGAGAGAGGGATTCGAACCCTCGATACGGTTTCCCGTATACACGCGTTCCAGGCGTGCGCCTTCAACCACTCGGCCACCTCTCCAGCCGCACGCGCCCAGGCGCATGCAGAACTCACGCGGGATGGAACAAGCCAGTGCGGGCCGGTTGAATGCCCGCGCGCTGAACCACCCTGCCCCCGGCTCGCCGGCATGGAGCCCGCGAAGCCGGAGCCGCCGGGTCGTCTCCAAAGTCTGTTCGGAAAACGAACGGCGCCACTGGGGCGCCGCATCCGGGCGAGGCGGCGGAATATAACGGCTCGTTGCGGTCTGGCAAGCCGGATTCTTTCCGCCGCACACAGCCCGCCCGTATCCGGTCGCCCGGGCTCGGGTCAGTCGCGCAGGAGGTCGTTGATGGAGGTCTTCGAGCGCGTCTGCTCGTCCACGCGCTTCACGATCACCGCGCAATAGAGCGAGGGGCCCGCCGTGCCGTCCGCAAGCGGCTTGCCGGGGAGCGCGCCGGGCACCACCACCGAATAGGCCGGCACCTCGCCGATGAAGACTTCGCCGGTCTGCCGATCCACGATCTTGGTGGAGGCGCTGATGAAAACGCCCATGGAGAGCACGCAGCCGCGGCGCACCACCACCCCCTCCACCACTTCGGAACGCGCGCCGATGAAGCAATCGTCCTCGATGATCACCGGGCCCGCCTGCAGCGGCTCCAGCACGCCACCGATGCCGACGCCGCCGGACAGGTGCACATTCTTGCCGATCTGCGCGCAGGAGCCGACAGTGACCCAGGTGTCCACCATGGTGCCCTCGCCCACGTGGGCGCCCAGATTCACGAAGGAGGGCATCAGCACCACGTTGGGGGCAATGTAGGCGGAACGGCGCACGATCGCCCCCGGCACGGCGCGGAAGCCCGCGGCGCGGAACTCCTTTTCACCCCAGGAGAGGAACTTGGAGGGCACCTTGTCCCACCAGTGGGCGCCGCCGGGGCCGCCGGGAATGGCTTCCATGTCGTTGAGGCGGAAGGAAAGCAGCACCGCCTTCTTCAGCCACTGGTTCACCTGCCAGCTGCCGTCGGCGCCCGGCTGCGCGACCCGCGCGGTGCCGGCATCGAGCAGGGACAGGGCCTCGTTCACCGCGTCGCGCACCGCGCCGGTGGTGGAAAAGCCGATCTCCGAGCGCGCCTCGAAGGCGTCGTCGATGATGCGGGACAGGGCGGCAAGGTGGGCGGCGTCGGGCATGGTGTCCTCCGGAGCGGCCGCGCCCCCGCGCGACCGGGCATTAGAATTCAAGGCGGGATGAGAGGTCAGCCGCGTTCCTTCACGGCGACGAATTTCAGCTTCGGCCATTCCTCGATGGCGCGGTCCAGCACCCACTGGCTGCGGGCGAGATAGACCGGCGCCTCGTCGCGGTCGCGGGCGGTGGACGAGCGGTTCTGCTCCATGAAGCGGTCCACTTCAGCGCGTTCGCCGACGATCCAGCGGGCGGTGACGAAGGACACCGCCTCGTAGCGGATCGGCACGCCATATTCCTTCTCCAGCCGCGCCGCGAGCACGTCGAGCTGGAGCGTGCCCACCACGCCGACGATGGGAGAAGGGTCGGAGACGGGCTTGATCACCTGCACCACCCCCTCCTCCGCCATGTCCTGCAGCGCCTTCTGCAGCTGCTTGGCCTTCATGGGGTCGGAGAGCAGCACGCGCCGCAGGATTTCCGGTGCGAAGTCGGGCAGGCCCTCGAAGCGGATGGTCTCGCCCTCGGAAAGGGTGTCGCCCACCCGCAGCATGCCGTGGTTGGGAATGCCGATGATGTCGCCGGCCACCGCCTCGTCCACCGTCTCGCGCTCCTGGGCGAAGAAGAAGATGGGGTTGGCGATGGCCATCTGCCGCTTCTCGCGGGCGTTGTAGAGCTTCATGCCGCGCTTGAAGCGGCCCGAGCACAGGCGCACGAAGGCGACGCGGTCCCGGTGGTTCGGGTCCATGTTGGCCTGCACCTTGAAGACGAAGCCGGAGACGAGGTCCTCCGCCGGCTCCACCACGCGGCCCTTGGCCATGCGCGGCAGCGGGCTCGGCCCGACCGAACCGAGGCCGAACAGCAGCTCGGCCACGCCCGCCTCCTTCAGCGCGCTGCCGAAATAGACGGGAGAGAGGTGCCCCTCGCGGAACGAGGCGAGGTCGAACGGCGGCAGCACGCCCAGCGCCAGCGTCAGGCTCTCCACCGCCTCGTTGATGATGCGCTCCTCGACCCCCTCAAGGTCGATGAGGTCCTCCGGGCTCTCGAACGGCACCTCGCGCACCAGCGGGCCGCCGCGCTCGGTGGCGAGCAGGGCCTTCTTGTTGGCGATGTCGATGAGGCCGCGGAAGTCCACGCCCATGCCGATGGGCCAGGTGAGCGGGGTCAGGTCGAGGGCGAGGGTGGAGGACACCTCATCCATCAGGGCGATGGGGTCGAGGCTCTCGCGATCCACCTTGTTGACGAAAGTGAAGATGGGGATGTCGCGCAGCCGGCAGACCTCGAACAGCTTGCGGGTCTGGCTCTCGATGCCCTTGGCGGCGTCGATCACCATCACCGCCGCGTCCACGGCGGACAGGGTGCGGTAGGTATCCTCGGAGAAGTCCGAGTGGCCGGGCGTGTCCAGCAGGTTGAAGACGATGCCGTCGCGCTCGAAGGTCATGACCGAGGAGGTCACGGAAATGCCGCGCTGCTGCTCGATCTCCATCCAGTCGGAGCGGGTGCGGCGGCGCTCGCCGCGCGCCTTCACATGGCCGGCCATGCGGATGGCACCGGAGGCAAGCAGCAGCTTTTCCGTGAGCGTCGTCTTACCGGCGTCCGGATGGGAGATGATGGCGAAGGTACGCCGGCGGGCGAAGTCTGGCACGTCGGCCGCGCCGGAGCCCTGGGATTGGGCGGTGTCGAGCATGGGGGCTATATAGAGTGAATCTTTCGGCTGACAAAGGTGCGCCGGCGGGACGGCAGCCGGCTGTCCCGGCCTGCGGGCCGGGGCGCCCCCGGCGACGTCCGGCGATCCCGTCGCCCGCATGCGCCTTGCTCCATGACCCATTCGCCGCTGAATTGCCGCAGCGCACGGCGCACTCGACCACAGCGCGCGACGCCATCATATGCACCGGAAAGATGCAGGAGGGCCTCGGCCCCTCCCCATCCTTGGCTATAAGATCGGGAGAATCAGGCCGCACGAGCAGGAGGAAACGACAGATGCGAAACGGCATCACATGGTGGCCGATGGGCGGCCGGATCGCCCGGCTTGCGATGGCGCCCGTTCTGCTCGGGGCCTTGGCGCTCCCCGCCCACGCCCTCATGCCCCCTTACGTCTATGAAAATGCACGCGCGGACGCCAAGAGCGTCATCGTGATCGCGGTGGAGAAAGTGGACGCGCCACGGCGCGAGTTCGGCACCTGCACCGTGAGCGGCACGGTCAAGGTGGTGGAGCGGGGCACCGCCTTCACCGCCGGGCAAAAGGTGGAGATCGCCGTCTCCTGCGCCCGCAAGGACGCCTCCCCGCCGCTGGGCGGTACCATCTACCAGCAGCAGGAGACCCTGGTGAAATCGAAGTTCGGCCGCGCCTGGCTCGATGCCGACGGCAAGGTGGTGCTGTCGCAATACGAGCAGCTCGCCGCCGTGCCCTGATCCGCCGCCGCTGCACGCCGGGGGGCGTCCTTACGGCTTCAGGTAGAGCGCGAGCCGGGCGGCGGCATTGCGCAGGTGCTCCTCGGCGGCAAGACGCGCGGCGCCGGCGTCCTTCTTCTCGATGGCCGCGTAGATCGCCTCGTGCTCGCGCTGCACCGTCTGCGCCAGGCCGCCGTGGCGCGCCGTGTTCGACCGCGCCATGCGGATGAACTGGTGCACCCGGTGATCGAGGAAATGCGACAGGTCGCGGAAAAAGGGGTTGCCGGTGGATTCCGCGATGGCCCGGTGGAAGGCCATGTCCTCGTCCACCCCCGGCTCGCCCCGGTCGATGGCCCGCTGCATGGCCTCGAGCTGGGCGCGGATGCGGCCGAGCTCCTCGTCCGAGCGGCGCACCGCCGCATGGGCGGTGGCGGTCGCCTCCACCGCCATCAGGAGCTCGACGATGGCGCTGATCTCCTCCTTGTCGCTGAAGTCGGCGATGTCGATGCGGAAGCTGGAGGCAGCGCCCGCATCGGCCACGAAGGCCCCGGCGCCCTGCCGAGAGGTCACCAGCCCGTCATGCTTCAGCCGCCCCACCGCCTCGCGCACCACCGGCCGGCTGACGCCGTAGGTCTCCGATATCTTGTGCTCGGTGGGAAGGCGCGCCCCCGGCTGCAGCCGGCCCGAGGCGATCTCCTCCCGCAGCCGCTGGGCAAGGGTGTCGGCGAGGGACGGCGCCCGTCCGAGGATATCGCGGTGTTGAGCCATGTTCAGCTCCAGGCCTTGGGCCGCGCCCGGGTCGAATCAGGCGTGCATTCAGCTCGCAATGTACAGCCCGCCGTTCACATGAACCGTCTCGCCGTTCACGAAGCTCGCCCAGTCGGAGGCGAGGAAGGCCACCACCCGGGCCACCTCCTCGGCGGTACCGAGGCGCTTCAGCGGCGTGTCGGCGAGGAGGGCCGCGCCGCTGGCGTCCATCAGGCCCCGCACCATGGGCGTGTCGATGAGGCCGGGGGAGACGGCGTTCACCCGCACCTTGGGCGCCAGTTCCTTCGCGAGGGTGCGGGAGAAGGTGAGCACCGCGCCCTTCGCCGCCGCATAGTCCGCATGGCCGACGCTGCCGCGATGCCCGGCCATGGAGGCGACGTTGACGATGGCGGCATTGTCGGCGAAATGCGGGATGGCTGCCCGGCAGGTGTAGAACACGCCGTCGAGATTGACCGCGATGCCCGTGCGCCAGTGGGCGTCGCTCATCTCGGCCACCTTTTTCTCCCGGTAGAGGCCGGCGGAGGTGACCAGCACGTCGAGGGCGCCGAAGCGCTCCGCGGTGAAGGCGAGGACGCGCTCGGCGTCCTCCGGGCTGGCCGCATCCTGCCTCAGCCCCACCGCCCGCGCGCCGGAGGGATCGAGCTCTGCGGCGAAGGCCTGGATGCCCGCCTCGTCGAGATCGGTGAGCACGCAATTGGCGCCAAGATCGAAGAAGGTCTTCGCGATGGCGCGGGAGATGCCGCCGTTCGCTCCGGTGAGCAGCAGCGTCCTGTTCTTGAAGTCGAACATCCTGAAACCCCTGAATGTCAGGTGAGCAGCCACCCGCCGGCCACGTCGATCACCTGGCCGGTGACGAAGGCGCCGGCATCGGAGGCAAGAAAGCAGCACACCTGCGCCACGTCCTCCGGCTGGCCGAGGCGGCGCAGGGGCGTGACGAGGCGCACCGCCTCGTTGGCGGCGAAGGCGGTGCCGCGCACCATGGGCGTGTCGATGCGGCCGGGCGCGATGGCGTTGACCGTGATGCCGTAGGGACCGAGCTCCCCCGCCAGATGCTTGGTGAAGCCGATGAGCGCGGCCTTGGAGGCGGCGTAGTGGACGCCCACGATGTCGCAATAGGTGCGCCCGGCCACCGACGAGATGTTGATGATGCGCCCCCGCCCCATCGCCTTCATGCCCGGCGAGAGCGCCCGCACGCAATTGAAGGCGCCGGTGAGGTTCACGTCGATGACGCGCCGCCATTCGGCGGGATCCATGTCGGGAGCCTCAGCGCGGCGGCCATCGGCCCCGCTTTTGGGCGAGATGCCGGCATTGTTGACGAGCACGGTGACCGGGCCGAGCGCCGCCTCCGCAGCGCGGGCCGCGGCCTCCACGGCGGCATAGTCGGCGACGTCGGCGGTGAGGCCCACCGCCTTCACGCCACGCAACGCCGCGGCGTTGGCCGCCTCCTCGGCGAGGAGGGGGTCATGGTCCACGTAGGCGACGGCTGCGCCGGCATCGGCATGGGCATCGGCCATGGCCCGGCCGATGCCACGCCCGGCGCCGGTGACAAAAACAACGGGGGAAAGGGGGGCGCTCACCGTCCTGTCTCCAGCATGATCTTGCCCAGATGCGCGCTCGATTCCATGAGCGCATGGGCTTCGCGCGCCTGCTCCAGCGGGAAGGTGGCGTGGATGAAGGGCTTCACCAGCCCGGCGTCCAGCAGCGGCCACACGTCGCGCCGCAGGGCGTCCGCGATCTCCTTCTTCAGCGCAACCGGGCGCGCGCGCAGCGTCGAGCCGGTGAAGGTCAGGCGCTTCAGCATCACCGGCATGAGGTCGATGGTCACCTCGCTCGGCTGGAGGAAGGCGATCTGCACGAGCCGCCCCTCCACCGCCAGCGCCTTGAGGTTCCGCGCCACGTAGGGACCGCCCACCATGTCGAGGATTTCCTCCACGCCCCGGCCACCCGTGAGCGCCTTCACTTCCTCGACGAAATCACTGGCGCGATAGTCGATGGCGGCGTCGGCGCCGAGCTTCAGGCAGAAGTCGCATTTCTCCGGCGAGCCGGCGGTGGCGATCACACGGGCCCCGGCGTGATGGGCAAGCTGGATGGCGGTGGAGCCGATGCCGCTCGATCCGCCATGGATGAGGATGGTCTCCCCCGCCTTCAGCCGGCCCCGGGTGAAGACGTTGTCATAGACGGTGTAGTAATTCTCCGGCAGCCCGGCCGCTTCCAGCAGGGACAACGGATTGGGAATCGGCAGGCAGAGGGGCGCCTCGGCCACGCAATACTCGGCATAGCCCCCGGAAATCACCAGGGCGCAGACCTCGTCGCCGATCGCCAGCGTGTCGACCCCGGCGCCGAGCGCCACCACGCGGCCGGCGATCTCGAGGCCGGGCACGTCGGTGGCGCCGGGCGGCGGGGGATAGTTGCCGGCGCGCTGCAGGCAGTCCGGCCGGTTCACGCCGGCGGCCGCCACTTCCACCAGAACCTGCCCCGCACCCGGCGCCGGCACCGGGGCGGTCTCGACCGCCACGACCTCGGGGCCCCCGGCCCCCTGGAAACGGACCTGGCGCATCGTCTTTGGAATTTCGGCCACGTTGATCCTCCCTCGCGGCGTTGAACGACGAGCATCGCCCATTCTGCGATGCCCTGTCCCGCCGGCGCACATTTGATGCGTGGAAGGCTACATAAGTCCCACTTGTCAGGCAACTTGGTTACCTGCATTATCCCGCCCGTTCGTGGGCTGGCCAAGCCGGCGGCGGACCGAACGGGCACACAATAATCTTGCCTGGACAACGGGTTATGAACGCCGGCGCCAACGCGGTGTCGGGTGAGGGAGGAAAGAATGAAAGGTTTCGCGCGGGCAGCGCTCGCTGCCGCATTGCTCATCGGCGCGTCTCCCCTGGCGGGACCCGCGGCGGCGCAGGGCACCGTCAAGTTCGGCGCCCTCTACCCCTTCTCCGGCGGCCTCGCCCTTCTCGGCGACGAGAGCTTCCGCGGCTTCGAGCTGGCGGTGGAGGAGCGTAACGCCGCCGGCGGCATCGACGGCAAGAAGATCGAGTTCATCAAGGGCGATGCGGTGGACCCGAACCAGGCGGTCGGCGAAGCCCGACGCCTGACCTCCGTGGACAAGGTCTCGGCCATCTTCGGCACCTATTCCTCCTCGCTCTCGCTGGCGGCGACACAGGTGACCGAGCTTGCGAACATTCCCTATTTCGAGCTCGGTGCCATTTCCGATCCCATCACCGAGCGCGGCTTCAAATACGTGTTCCGCACCAATGCCACGGCCCGCGACTTCGCCAACCGCATGGTGGATTCGGTGATCGAGGCCATCGCCCCGGCGCTCGGCGCCAAGCCCGGCGACCTCAAGATCGGCATCATCCACGAGGATTCCCTCTACGGGCAGACCGTCTCCGGCTTCCAGAAGGCCCGCGCCAAGGAAAAGGGCCTCAACGTGGTTGAGGTGCTGCCCTATTCCGCCAAGTCGGTGGATCTCACCCCGGTCATCCTGCGCCTGAAGTCGGCGGGCGCCGACGTGGTGCTGCAGACCTCCTACCAGAACGACACCGTGCTGTTCTTCCGCCAGATGAAGGACCAGGGCTACAAGCCCAAGGCGGTGATGGGCGCCGGCGGCGGCTATTCCACCCGCGACACCATGATGGCGGTGGGCGCGGAGAACATGGAAGGCGCCCTCGACGTGGACTTCACCCAGTACAACACGAACCCCAAGGCCGCCCCCGGCATCGAAGAATTCGTGAAGATGTACAAGGCGAAATACGGCATCGACCCGCGCTCCGGCCACTCGCTGGCGAACTACATGGGCGCCCGGGTGTTCTTCGACGCCATCGCGGCCGCCAAGAGCACGGATGCCGACAAGGTCCGCGCCGCCGTGATGAAGGTGGACATCCCGATCGGCCAGACCGCCACGGGCTGGGGCGCCAAGTTCTCCGAGCAGGGCCAGAACACCCGAGCCACCCCCTTCCTGATGCAGTGGCAGGGCGGCAACCTCGTCACCGTGTTCCCCGAGGCCGCCGCGGTGGCCAAGATGAAGGTCGGCATCGGCGCCAACTGAGCGGGAAAGGCTCGGCGCCTTTCTCAGGAACGCTCATGCCCCGGCTTGTCCGGGGCATCCACCCCGGCGCTCGTGCGGTGCATGAGGCCTGAAAACCGGCCCGGGCGCACGGTGGATCCCCCGGACAAGCCGGGGGATGACGAGCGGTCCTTGTCCTGCCCTTTCCGCGCCGTTTCCGCGCACGCGAGACAGAGAACGACAACCTGCCGGTTGCCAACCGAACGGCACGCCTCAAACCACCTGCGCACTGGAGCCAAGCGCGATGGACGTTCTTATTCAGCTGGTGCTCAACGGCATCCTGCTCGGCAGCATGTATGCCATCATCAGCGTCGGCCTCACCCTCATCTTCGGCATCGTCCGGGTGGTGAACTTCGCCCATGGCGAGTTCCTGATGGTGGGCATGTATGCGGCCTATCTCCTGGCCGCGAAGTTCGGCCTGCATCCCTATGCGTCCGCCATTCCGGTCGTGCTGCTGCTGTTCGCCCTCGGGGCCCTGGTCCAGCGCTTTCTCATCCAGCCGCTGCTTGGCGCCGAAGAGCACATTCAGATCTTCGCCACGGTGGGCCTGTCCACCGCGCTCGTGAACCTCGCGCTGCTGCTGTTCGGGGCCGACCTTTATTCGGTGCCCCCGTCCACGGTGCAGGGCTCCGTGATGGTCGCCGGCTACTCGCTGGTGAAGGGGCAGATCGTCATGTTCGTCTGCGCCCTCGCGCTGGTGGCCGGCCTGCACCTGTTCATGCAGTCCACCGCGCTCGGCCGCGCCATCCGCGCCACGGCGCAGAACCGCAACGCCGCGCTGCTGATGGGCGTGAAGGTGGACAAGATCTACGTCATCGCCTTCGGCATGGGCGCGGCCTGCGTGGGCCTTGCCAGCGCGCTGGTCATGCCGCTCTATCCGGTGACGCCCACCATCGGCACCTATTTCGTGCTCACCGCCTTCGTGGTGGTGGTTCTGGGCGGCATGCGCTCCATGTACGGCGCCTTCTTCGGTGCGATGATCATCGGCCTCGTGGACAGTCTTTCCGGCTACTACATCGCGCCCGACCTGAAAGAGGTCGTGTATTTCGCGCTCTTCCTCCTGATCCTCATCTTCAAGCCGACCGGCCTGTTCGGCCTTGGTCGCGGCACGGAGTGATCCGATGAGCCTTCACGACTCCTCGCTTGAGGATGCCCGGACCACCCCCGCCACCACGGGCCGGCTTTCCCTCCTCTCCCGCCTCACCGAGCCGCGGGTCTATTGCGCGCTGATCGCGCTCTCGCTGCTGGTGATCATCCCGGCGTGGTCCGGCTCCACCTTCATGGTGCATGTCTTCGTCACCATCTGCGTGTTCGGGGCGCTGGCCACCGCGTGGAACATCCTCGGCGGCTATGCCGGGCAGCTGTCCCTTGGCCACACCGTGTTCTACGGCATCGGCGGCTATACTGCGGCGTTGCTGCTGCAGCATTTCGGCCTGTCGCCGTGGATCGGCATGATCGTCGGCTCGGCGCTGGCGGCTGCGGTCGGCTTCGGCATCGGCTATCCCTGCTTTCGCCTGCGCGGACCGTTCTTCTCGCTGGCCACCATCGCCTTTCTGGAAGTGGTGCGCCTGCTCACCATCCACTTCAACGGCCTCACCGGCGGCTCGGCGGGCCTGGTGGTGCCGCTGCAGATCGGCTGGCCGTGGATGATCTTCCGCGACAAGATCAACTATCTCTACATCGCCTTCGGCCTGTTGCTGCTGTCGCTGGCGGTGTCCTATGCCATCCGCCACTCCCGCCTCGGCTACGCGCTCACCGCCGTGCGCGAGCGCGACAGCGCCGCCCAGGCGGCGGGCATCAACATCAACGGCGTCAAGCTCTGGGCCATGGCGATCTCGGCGGCGCTCACCGCAACGGTGGGCACCTTCCACGCCATGTACATGACCTTCCTGGAGCCCGCGACGCTGTTCTCTCTCGCCACCGCCATCGAGATCGCCATGTTTGCCCTGATCGGCGGCCTCGGGACGGTGGCTGGGCCGCTGTTGGGGACGGTTCTCGTGGTGCCGCTGGCGGAACTCGCCCGCGGCTGGCTCGGCGCCTCGGCCAACGGCCTGCACGGCTTCGTCTACGGCACCGTGCTGGTGGTCATCACGCTGACGCTGCCCGGCGGCCTCGTCGGCACGTTCGGTCCCTTCGTGGTGCGCCTCATCGACAGGCTGCCCGGCGGCGGGCGCAGGCGCGAGGAGGTGGTGGCCCCCGCCGTGAAGGCCATCACCGGCACCCCCGGTGAAGAGGTGCTGAAGGCGCAGAATCTGGTGAAGCGCTTCGGCGGCCTCACCGCCACCGACAACGTCTCCCTCACCCTGAAGCGGGGCGAGATCCTCGGCGTCATCGGCCCCAACGGCGCCGGCAAGACCACCGTCTTCGCCCAGTTGTCCGGCTTCCTCATCCCCAATGCCGGAACCGTCGAAATCCTCGGGCCGGACGGAAAGTGGCACCGGCCCAGCGCCCCCGACGCGTTCGCCCGGCTCGGCATCGGCCGCACCTTCCAGATCGTGCAGCCCTTCGGCAAGCTCTCCGTGCTGGAGAACATCATGATCGGCGCCTTCCTGCGCCACCGCTCCGTGGATGACGCCCGCGCCGTCGCCCTCAGGGTGGCAAGGCTCGTCGGCCTCGACGACGTCAAGGACGTGGAGGCGGGCACGCTGCCCATCGGCGGCCTGAAACGCCTCGAAGTGGCCCGCACGCTGGCCACCGAGCCCACCATCCTGCTGCTCGACGAGGTGATGGCGGGCCAGAGCCAGTCGGACACGAAGACGATGGTGGAGCTCATCCGCGCCATCCGCGCCACGGGCGTCACGGTGATCGCCATCGAGCACAACATGCAGGCCATCATGAGCCTGTCCGACCGGATCGTGGTGATCGATTCTGGCAAGGTGATCGCCGAAGGCGCGCCCGACACCGTGGTGCGCGAGCGCCGGGTGATCGAGGCCTATCTCGGAGAGGATTTCGTCCATGCTCAAGGTCTGTGACGTCACCGCCGGCTACGGCCGCACCGTCATCCTCCAGGACATCTCCCTCCGCGTGGGTCGCGGCGAGGTGGTCACCATCATCGGCTCCAACGGCGCCGGCAAGACCACGCTGCTGCGCGCCATCTCCGGCCTGGTGAAGCCCACCGCCGGCAGCATCGAGTTCGACGGTACGCGCATCGACCGCATGAGCCCGGACGAGATCGTCGGTTCCGGCCTCATCATGGTGCCGGAGGCGCGCCAGCTCTTCCCGGTGATGAGCGTGAAGGACAACGTGCTGATGGGCGGCTACCACCCCAAGGTCCGGGCGGGGCTGGCCGAGCGCTTCGAGGAGGTGCTCGACATCTTTCCCCGCGTACGCGAGCGCCTGACCCAGCTCGCCGGCTCCCTCTCCGGCGGCGAGCAGCAGATGGTGGCCATCGCCCGCGGACTGATGGCAAAGCCCAAGCTGCTCATGCTGGACGAGCCGTCCCTGGGCCTCGCCCCCATCATCGTGCAGCAGATGTTCGATGTCATCGACCGCATCTGCAAGAGCGGCACCACGGTGCTGCTGGTGGAGCAGAAGGCGTTCCACGCCCTGAAGATCGCCGACCGCGCCTATGTGATCGAGAACGGCCAGATCGCGCTCGAGAATACCGGCGCCGGCCTGCTCGCCGATCCCCACATCAAGACCGCCTATCTCGGCATCTGAACGATCCGGACCCGCCCCATGAACGACGTTTCGAACGCCCTCCCCCCCGGCCGCGAGATCTCGGGCCTGACCCGCGTCTTCGGCATTCTCGCGGATCCCATCCATCACGTGAAGACGCCGCAAATGCTCAACGCGCTGATGGCGCGCGAGGGGCGCGACGGGGTGATGGTTCCCTTCCAGGTCTCCTCCGAGGATCTCCCCACCCTGGTCGCCGGCCTGAAGCGCATGAAGAGCCTCGGCGGCTTCGTGGTGACCGTGCCGCACAAGACCGCCATCGTGGACCTGTGCGACGAAGTCTCCGACAGCGCCCGGCGCATCGGAGCGGTCAATACCGTGCGCCGCGAGGCGGACGGGCGCCTGGTGGGCGAGATGCTGGACGGCAAGGGCTTCGTCGGCGGCCTCGTCGCCGCCGGCATCGATCCGAAGGGCAGGAGCGCCTATCTCGCCGGCGCCGGTGGGGCGGCGAACGCCATCGCTTTCGCGCTGGTGGAGCGCGGCGTGTCCCGCCTCACGCTCGCCAACCGCACCCGGGCCAAGGCGGAGGACCTCGCCCAGCGCCTCGCGGAGGCCTACCCGGCAGCGGCGGTGGAGATCGGCACCAGCGATCCCTCCGGCCACGACATCGTGGTCAACGGCACCTCCCTCGGCCTGAAGGACGGGGACCCCCTGCCCCTCGACGCTTCCCGCCTGTCCCCCGGGCAGATCGTCGCCGAGGTGATCATGCAGCCGGAGGAGACCGCCATCCTCGCCGCGGCGAAGGCGGCGGGCTGCCGCACCCATCCCGGCAAGCCCATGCTCGCCTGCCAGCTCGACCTCATGGCCGACTTCCTCGGCATGCGAGCCCTCCCGGAGGCGGTCCGATGAGCGACGAGAAGACCGGAGCCCTCGCGGGCCGCTGCGCCCTCGTCACCGGCGGCGCCGCCGGCCTCGGCCTCGCGGTGGCGCGGGCGTTCCGGGCGGAAGGCGCATCCATCGTCCTGCTCGACCTCGATCCCGGCGCCGCGGCGCGTGCGCAGGAGCTGGGCGAAGCCATCGCGGTGAAGGGCTCGGTAACGAAGAAGGCCGACATCGTCGCCGCCTTCGACGCCGCCGAGGCCCGCTTCGGGCCGGTGGACATCTGCCTTGCCAATGCCGGCGTGTCGCAGAACGCGCCCACCCTCTCGGTGACCGAGGAGGAGTGGGAGCGCGTCATCTCCATCAACCTCACCGGCACCTTCCTGACGGCGCAGGAGGCCGGGCGGCGCATGATCGCCCAGGGCGGCGGCTCTCTCCTGCTCATGTCCTCCATGTACGGCATCGTCGCCGCGCCCGAGCGTATCGGCTACTGCGCCTCCAAGGCCGCGGTCTCCATGATGGCGAAGGCGCTGTCGAGCGAATGGGCGCGCGACAAGGTACGGGTGAACGCCATCGCGCCAGGCTATGTGCGCACCGCCCTCCTCGATGACCTCGCCGCCCGCGGGCGGGTGGACCTCGACCGCCTGAGGCAGCGCACCCCCATGGGCCGGCTGATCGAGGTGGACGAGGTGGCGCGCATGGCGGTCTTCCTCGCCTCCGACGCCGCGAGCGCGGTGACGGGGCAGGTTGTGGCGGTGGACGGCGGCTGGACGGCGTACGGATATCTGTGACGGGGCGTTGATTCGCCCGTCCCTGTCCCGCCTCCCATCGTTCGAGGGCAACCTCATGACCGCCGAACTCATCGCCCGCCTTGCCGCCATCCTCGGCCCCTCCGGCCTCGTCACCGACGCGGCCGACATGGCCGCCTACGCCATCGACTGGCGCCGCCTCTTTCCCGGCCGCCCGCTGTGCATCGCCCGCCCCGCCTCCACCGCCGAGGTGGTTGCGGTCGTGAAGGCCTGCCACGCGGCCGGCGCCGCCATCGTCCCGCAGGGCGGCAATACCGGCCTAGCCGGCGGCGCGGTGCCGGACGCCTCGGGCGCGCAGGTGGTGCTGTCGCTCCAGCGCATGAACAAGGTGCGCGACGTGGACCCGGTCGGGCTGACGATCGCAGCCGATGCCGGCTGCATCCTCAAGGTGGCGCAGGACGCCGCCGCCGACATGGGGCGCCTGCTGCCCATCAGCCTCGCGGCGGAAGGCTCCGCCACGGTGGGCGGCGTCGTCTCCACCAATGCCGGCGGCGTCAACGTGGTGCGCTACGGCATGGCCCGCGCGCTGGTGCTGGGACTGGAGGTGGTGCTGGCCGACGGCACGGTGGTCGACCTCAACCGCCGCCTGCGCAAGGACAATGCGGGCTACGACCTCAAGCAGCTGTTCATCGGCACCGAAGGCACGCTCGGCATCGTCACCGGCGCGGTGCTGCGCCTCGTGCCGCGTCCGAGGCACACGGTGACGGCCCTGCTTTCCGTGCCGAGCCCCAAGGCCGCGCTCGACCTGCTGGCGCTGGCGCAGGACGAACTGGGCGACACCCTCTCCGCCTTCGAGCTGATGAGCGGCTATTCCTTCGACCTGCTGCGGCGACACCTCGACCTCACCCCGCCCATCGCCGCGGGCGACTGGTTCGTGCTGTTGGAGGCCGGCGCCAGCCTGTCGGGCCTGCGCGAGGCGGCGGAGACGGCGCTGGCGGCGGCGCTGGAGAACGGCACGGCGCTGGACGGCGTCGTCGCCGAGACCGGGGCCCAGGCCGCCCAGCTCTGGGCCCTGCGCGAGCACATCACCGACGGCGAGGCGCGGGAGGGCAAGAGCATGAAGCACGACGTCTCCGTGCCCATCGCCGACGTGCCCGCCTTCCTCGCCGCCGCCGACATCGCCATCGCGCAGGGGGCGCCGGGGGCGAAGGTGAATGCCTTCGGCCATCTCGGCGACGGCAATATCCACTACAACGTCATCCTCGGCGCGGGCCATGACGGGGCGGCCATCAACGCCCTCGTGCACGATGTGGTGGCGCGCTTTTCCGGCTCCATCTCGGCCGAGCACGGCATCGGCCAGTATCGCGTGGACGAGCTGGTGCGCCGGCGCGCGCCCGGCGAGATCGCCCTCGCCCTCGCGCTCAAGCACGCGCTCGATCCCGACAATCGCCTCAACCCGGGAAAGGTCCTGCCCGCGCCCGGCTGAGGCCGCGACGCAGGGGCCGGATGCTTTGCAGGAACAAGACCATGGACAGTTTCGACTACATCGTCGTGGGTGGCGGAACCGCCGGCTCGATCCTCGCCGCCCGGCTCAGCGAGGATCCGCGCCGCACGGTGCTGCTGCTGGAGGCGGGCGGCACGGACAGGGGCTTCTGGGTGCCCATTCCCGCCGGCTTCTCCAAGCTGCTCTCCGGCGGCGCCTTCAACTGGCGGTTCAACACCGAGCCGGAAGAAAGCACCTATCAGCGGCCCATCGTGGTGCCGCGGGGCAAGGGGCTCGGCGGCTCCACCCTCATCAACGGCATGATCTTCGTGCGCGGCCAGTCCCAGGATTACGACGGCTGGGCCCAGATGGGCGCCACCGGGTGGGGGTGGGACGACGTATTGCCCTATTTCAGGAAGCTGGAGACCTTCGAGGCCGCCGACGCCGACACCTCGGTGCGCGGCACCTCCGGTCCCATCAACATCGTCCGCGTCGGCGAGCGCCCGGCATTGTCGAAGGCGTTCCTGGATGCGGCGGAGCAGGCGGGCTACGCCCGCAACCCCGACTATAACGGGAAGGATCAGGAAGGCTTCGGCTATTATCAGGTGAACCAGAAGAACGGGCGCCGCTGGACCGTCGTCGACGGCTATCTGCGCCCGGCCTTGTCGCGCCCCAACCTCAAGGTGGTGACGCACGCCCAGGCCCTGTGCCTCGCGCTCGACGGCCGGCGCGTGACCGGCATCACCTACCGCAAGGGGGGGCAGGACATCCTGGCGACGGCCAGGGGCGAGGTGTTGCTGGCCGCCGGCGCGGTGCAGTCGCCGCAGCTTCTGGAGCTGTCGGGTATCGGCCATCCGCAGACGCTGAAGTCCGCCGGCATTCCCCTCGTCCACGCTTTGCCGGGGGTGGGGAACAATTACCGCGACCACTTCGCCACCCGCATGAACTGGCGGGTGAAGGAGCCCGTCACCCTCAACGAGCAGACGCGCGGCCTCGCCCTCGCCAAGGCCGTGGCGCAGTATTTCCTCACACGCACGGGGATTCTCACGCTGGGCACCGGGCTCGCCCATGGCTTCGTGAAGACGCGGCCGGAGCTGGCGGGTCCGGACGTGCAATATTTCTTCATGCACGCGAGCTATGCCAACGCTGCCGACCGGGCGCTGGACCATCTGCCGGGCATGACCATCGGCGTCGCCCAGCTCCGGCCGCAGTCCATCGGCTCGATCCATGTGAAGTCGGCCGACCCGTTCGAGCCCCCGGCCATCCGCCCCAATTTCCTCGCCGTGCCGGAGGACCGGGATTGTCTGGTGGAGGGCATGAAGATCGCCCGCCGCATCGTGGACCAGAAGGCCATGGACCCCTACCGGGCGTTCGAGATGAATCCCGGCCCGCAGACGCAGAGCGACGCCGACTGGCTCGAATTCGCCCGCCGCACCGGGCAGACCATCTACCACCCCGTGGGCACCTGCAGCATGGGCACCGGGCCACAGGCGGTGGTGGATCCGAAGCTGCGCGTGGTCGGGCTCGACGGCATCCGGGTCGTGGACGCCTCGGTGATGCCCACCATCGTCTCTGCCAACACGGCGGCGGCGGTGATGATGATCGCCGAAAAGGCGGCCGACCTGATCAAGGCGGAGGCCCGCTGAGGGAGCCGGAGTCATCCACAGGAAAGGGCTGGCGCCGGGTGGGCATCGTCCCTACATTGGGGATGCGGGGCTGCGGGGCACGTTAGGAGACAATTCCCCGGGGCCTTATCGATCCTTAAGGGAGCTGTCCCTGACCTTGCCTCCGGGCTTGGACATATGGCGCCCACCTACGCTGTAGGTTTCCCGGGATCGACCTCCGACGACTTCTGTGGCTCCGCACGTCGTCACACATTCTATGCCCTTCCATGGACATTGCCGCCGAAAAGAAACGCCTGCGCGCTTTGGCGCTGGGCCGCCGTGCCGGCATGGGCGCTGGCGTGCGCGAAGCGGCCTCCCGCGTCGCCGCCGGCCATGCCCTCGCCGCGCTGGGACCCGTGGCCGGGCGCACCGTGGCGGCATTCGCCCCCTTCCGCGACGAGATCGACACCGCTCCCCTGACCACCGCCCTGCGCCGGGCCGGAGCCCGCCTTGCCCTGCCGGTGATCGTCGGCCGCGGGCACCCCCTCATCTTCCGCCTCTGGGACGCGGCCGCGTCCCTCACCCCTGCCGGCGCCTACGGCATCCCGGAACCGGGGCCGGAGGCGCCCGAGGTGATCCCGGACGTGGTGCTGGTACCGCTCGCAGCCTTCGACCGGCGCGGCTACCGCATCGGCTACGGCGCCGGCTTCTACGACCGCACCCTGCATCTTTTGCGGCAAAATAATACCATACTTACCCTTGGCTTCGCCTTCGCGTGCCAGGAAGTGGAGGCGGTGCCCGTCGAGAGCCATGACGAGGCGGTGGACATGATGATAACGGAAAGCGCGGCGCTCGCCTGCGCGCGACCGCGCGGGGGGCGCTCCGGTCAGACTGAGTCCCACTGACCGGGTCCACTCCGCCGGGGCATGCCCCGTTTTGCAGCTCGAACGGATGTCCGGATGCGTATCCTCTTTCTCGGCGACGTCGTCGGCCGCCCCGGCCGGGAGTGCGTCACCTCCCTCCTCCCCGGCCTCGTCGCCCGCTGGTCCCTCGATTTGGTGGTGGTCAACGGGGAGAATGCCGCCGGCGGGTTCGGCATCACCGAAGCCATCTATGAGGATCTGCTCGCCGCTGGCGCGGACGCGATTACCCTCGGCAACCACGCCTTCGACCAGCGCGAGGCCCTCGTCTTCATCGAGCGCGCCCCGGCTTTGGTGCGGCCCATGAACTATCCGCCCGGAACGCCGGGGCGCGGCGCCGCCATCGTCGAGGCGAAGAACGGCGCCCGCGTGCTGGTGCTCAACGTGATGGGCCGCGTGTTCATGGACCCGCTGGACGACCCCTTCGCCTCCCTGGACCGGGCGCTGGACGGGGCCGCGCTCGGCCATGTGGTGGATGCGGTGGTGGTGGACGTGCACGCCGAGACCACCAGCGAGAAGCAGGCCATCGGCCACTATTGCGACGGCCGCGCCACCCTCGTGGTGGGGACCCACACCCATGTGCCGACCGCCGACTATCGCATCCTCGCCGGTGGCACCGCCTACATGACCGATGCCGGCATGTGCGGCGCCTATGACGGGGTCATCGGCATGGACAAGGAGGAGCCCCTGCGCCGCTTCACCCGCAAGCTCGCCTCCGCCCGCTTCGAGCCGGCGGCGGGGCCGGCGACGCTTTCGGGCGTCGCGGTGGAAACCGACGACCGCACCGGCCTCGCCCGGCGGGTCGCCGCCGTGCGCCTCGGTGCCGGGCTGGAAGAGGCGCGACCGGCCTTCTGGGAGTGACCCTGGGGAATTGGCGCGCCTGCGAACGCCATGCTGCACCCGCTTTCTTGCTCTTTTCCCCGGCTCGGACCTATAAGGCCGGCTCCAGTCAACAGGATCGGTCCGGGCGGCGCTGCATCAGCGGGGCGCGGGGTCGAAGCTCAAAGGGAATGGTGGCGGCCATGGCCGGGCATTCGCAATTCAAGAACATCATGCACCGCAAGGGCCGGCAGGACGCGATGCGCTCCAAGCTGTTCTCCAAGCTGGCGCGCGAGATCACCGTCTCGGCCAAGATGGGCCTGCCCGATCCCAACATGAACGCGCGCCTGCGCGCCGCCATCCTCGCGGCCCGCGCCGAAAACATGCCCAAGGACAATATCGAACGCGCCATCAAGAAGGCGGCCGGCGCCGACGGTGAGAATTACGACGAGATCCGCTACGAGGGCTACGGCCCCGGCGGTGTCGCCGTGATCGTCGAAGCCCTGACCGACAACCGCAACCGCACGGCTTCCGAGGTGCGCTCCTACTTCACCAAGTCCGGCGGCAACCTCGCCGAGACCGGCGCGGTATCGTTCATGTTCGACCGGGTGGGTGCCATCGAGTACGGGCCGGAGAAGGCGGACGCCGATACCATGATGGAAGCCGCCATCGAGGCCGGCGCCGACGACGTGACCTCCTCCGAGCATGGGCACGAGGTGGTGTGCGCGGCCGAAAATCTCGCCGAGGTGCAGCACGTGCTGGAGGCGAAGTTCGGCGAGCCGAAGAAGGCGGCGCTGGTCTGGCGGCCGCAGAACACCATCGCTGTGGACGATGAAACCGGCGAGAAGCTGCTGCGCCTCGTGGAGAGCCTCGAGGACAATGACGACGTGCAGAGCGTCACCGCCAATTTCGAGCTGTCCGACGCGCTCCTCGCCAAGATGAGCGCCTGAGCCCGGGCGAGCCTATGTCGGTACCCGGACGCCGGGCATAAAAAAGGAGGCGAGCCGGGCCGCCTCCTCGCAGTCTCACGTCCGGTCGCGCACCTTCCGGGGCGATCAGGCGGCGAGCTGGTTCGCCATGGACTTCAGCTCCTCGATCGCCGCATCGATCTCGCTGCGCTGGCGTTCGAGCTGGGCGAGCTGCGACAGGCAGCGGTCGCGGGTGAGCGAAAGGCTCCCCTCCTCGCCGTCATGGGCCGCCACGAGCAGCCGAATCTCGGCGAGGGTGAAGCCGAGATGCTTGCCCTTGAGGATCACCGCGAGGCGGCGGCGGTCGGATTCCGAATAGAGCCGGGTCATGCCGTCGCGGCGCGGCGAGAGCAGGCCCTTGTCCTCATAGAACCGCAGCGCGCGCAGCGTGATGGCGAACTCGCGCGAGAGGTCGCCGATGGTAAAGACGGGCGCCCCGTCGCGTACCGGCTCGGACGCGACATGGACCGGCCGCGCGATGGCGGAGCCGAAGCCCTGGTCGAACTGCGGCTTCCCGAACGTCGGATTTTCGAACGTCTTGGCGTCCATGTGCCGTTTTCCCCTCGCAGTCCGCGGCCCGGAGGGCACACGGCAAACGGTGTGTGGTCGATGAGAGCGGCGCTGCCCGAGTCATGCCCGGCGGGCCGCAATGACCCCATGCCTAAGCCGTTCCCGCCTTCGCCGCGAGGTTCAGGGGGCTACCGTTGGGGAAAGTAACAGTTACGAGGCATCTGGAATCAGCACTTTAACGCGACGTTTACCAAGTTCGGAAACTCTCTGTTCAGTGAATCAGCTGAGTGCGGGCATGGTAATGGGACACCAAACCCATCCACGCCACGGGGAGGCCGGAATGGAGCGGATGGTGCGCACGGCCCAGACAGGTGCGGCGACGCGTGTGACCCCGATGCGGCCGCGGGGCATTCGGTCCATGGACGACCACACCGTGCCCGACGTGCCGGTTTGGGATGTGATGGACGTTCCGGCGTCGACGATCGAGGCGCTGCGGAGCGAGGTGGAGGCCTTGCGCGCCCGCCTTGCCCAGACCGCGCCGCGGCGGGCGATCGTGGAGATGGATCGCGCCATCTGCCTGCTGAACAGGCGGGTAGAGGACATTCGCGAAGCCGGCGCGGCAGGCCGCGACGGCCGCGAGGAACTCCTGCTGCGCGAGCTGGGCGAGCTGAAGGCCGGGGTCGCCGCCCTCGCCCGCCCGGAACGGGTGCGGGCCCTGGAATCCGGCCTCGACGCCCTCTCCCGCAAGATCGACCTGATGGGCGCCAAGGCGGTGGACCCGGTGGAAGTGGCTCGCCTGCACGGTCAGCTGGCGGAGCTGAAGGACCTCGTGGGACGCGCCGTGAGCGCCGCCGCAGTGCCCGGCGGACTGAGCAAGCTGGCGGAGCGGCTCGCCACCTGCGCCGAGGACATCGCCCGCGCCGGCGAGGACACCGCCCGCCGCCTGGCCGAGGCCACCAGCCGATTCGAGCGCAACGCCGTCGCCCTGCTGGAGCGGGTGGAGAACCTCCAGGCCCGGGCGCGGATCGGCGACGCGGCGGCCGCCGAAGACCTCAAGCTGTCCCTTCTCGCCGTTCTGGAGACCGTCCACCGGCGCCTCGACCAGGTCTCGGACCAGGTGAGCCGGCAGGTGGTCGCCCTCTCGCCCGCCATCGGCGCGGAGCTGACCCAGCGGCTCGATCTGCTACTGCAGCGAATCAGCGCCGCCGAGGAAGCCGGCAAGCTCGCCATCGCGCCGCTGGCGGACGTGGTGGAGCGCCATCTTCTCGCGCTGACCGAGCAATTCCGCGACGCCCATGCCCGGCTCGGCCGGCTCGATACCATCGAGATCTCGATCCAGCGCATGGCCGAGGAGATGCGTCAGGTGCGCGAGACGACGCACAGCGCCACCAGCGAGGCGGTCCGCGCCGTCACGGCGAAGGTCTCGACCGATCCGGATGGCGTCGCGGTGGTCGGGCTGAAGCGCGGCCTCGCCGCGCTCGAGGCCCGGCAGGACGAGATCGAGCGGCGGGCCAGCGAGATTCTCGTGAACGACCTCGAGCTGGAGCTCAACGACATCGCCGTCGCCCTGGATCGCGACGCCAACGGCGCCTATGCCCCGCGCGCCGCCGGAAAACAGCCGCACGCCGCCGCGCCCGAGATGCACGAGCCGGAACCCGAGCCCGTGGCGGCGGCCCCGACCCATCCTGCGCCGGCCTCGCCGGAGGCCCCACCGGCTTCGACCGAGACGCCGTGGCCGGGCGAGGCGCCGCGGGTCGGTGAGATGCCCTGGCCGCGCGCCGGGCGCCGGGCCCCCTGGGAGCAGGCCGAGCACGCGGATGGAGCAGACCCCCGCCCGCGCATGGGCGAGCGCAAGATTCCCAAGCGGCAGGAACTCAAGAAGCCGGAAGCCCGGCGGCATGATTCCAAGCGGGAGCACCGCATCCTGCGGGGCGACTTCTTCCGCCGCCACCGGCACGTGGCCATGGTGGCGCTGATCGCCGGCGCCACCACCGTCTTCGCCGGCACTGCGGTGGGCCTTGCCTGGCGCAACGGCCCGGAGCTGATTTCCGGCGTGACCTCGGCCGTGCGCCGCCTCGCCGCCCCGGCGGTCACCGGCGTCTCGGGCACCGACCTTCCCGCCCCCATGGGCACCCCCGCTTTGCAGAGCGCGGCGCGGGCCGGCGATCCGGCGGCCGCTTTCGTGGTGGCGGGCCGCTTCGCCGATGACGGCGAGCTCGACAGCGCCGTCAAATGGCTCGCCTTCGCCATGGCGCAGGGCTCGGCGCCGGCGGCCCATCGTCTCGGCGTGCTCTACGAGGCGGGCGGGCGCGACATCGGCGAGGCCCGGCGCTTCTATGAATGGGCGGCGCAGCAGGGCAACGTCCGCGCCATGCACGCCTTGGCCATGCTCTTGTCCGACGGCCGCACCGCCGGCGCAGGCGGCAAGCCCGACTGGGAAGGGGCAGTGCGCTGGTTCCGTGCCGCCGCCGAGCTCGGCCATCGCGACAGCCAGTACAATCTGGGCGTGGTCTACGCCCGCGGCCTCGGGGTGAGCGCCGATCTGGGCGAAGCCTGGAAGTGGCTCAACCTCGCCGCCGCCCAGGGCGACGACGACAGCGCCAAGAAGCGCGACATCATCGCCCGCGACACCGACGCCGCAACCCTCGCCCGCGCCCAGCAGGCATCCGCGGTGTTCGTGCCGGTCACGCCGAACCCGTCGGCGAACATGGTGGACCTGCGCCCGGAATGGACCGACGGCGCCGACACCCAGGGGATGGCCGGCAGCACGGCGCCGGCGACGGACAAGGGGCTGCTGCTGGCGAGCAACCAGCCCGCCGCCCCGCTGTCCGCCGCCCCGCAAGCCCGGCCCCCGGCGGCGAGCCCGCAGGCAGCAGGAGCCCAGATGGCAGGAGCGCAGATGGCGAGCACGAAGCCGGCGAGCCGCCCCTCATCGACCAAATGACGCGGTTTCCGGCCCGGCGCGGCGGCGCTCCGGCTTAGGCGCGCCGGCCGCAGGACGGCATCGGCGCGGCACGGGCACGCGCCGCCCCTTCCGTCGCGGCGCCGGCTGACGCACCCTGCCATGATGGATTCCAACACGATTCGCATCCTCGGGCTCGATCCCGGCCTCCGGCGCACCGGCTGGGGCGTCATCGACGTCACGGGCTCGCGCCTCGCCTTCGTGGCCTGCGGCACCATCCTGCCGCCGGAGGACGCGCCCATGGGCCAACGCCTCGCGGCGCTCCACCGCGAGCTCGCAGCGGTGCTCGCCCACTTCACGCCCCAGGAGGCGGCGGTGGAGGAGACCTTCGTGAACATGAACCCCTCGTCCACCCTCAAGCTCGGGCAGGCCCGCGGGGTGGTGATGCTGGCCCCGGCTCAGATGGGGCTTTCCGTCGCCGAATATGCGCCGCTGCTGGTGAAGAAGAGCGTCGTGGGCGCGGGACGGGCGGAAAAGGCGCAGGTGCGCATGATGATCTCCATCCTCCTGCCGAAGGCGACGCCGCAGACCGAGGATGCCGCCGACGCGCTCGCCGTGGCCGTCACCCACGCCCATCATCGCGGCGCCGCTGCGCGCGCCCACGCCGCGCTGTAGGATCACTGCGTTTCACACCGCAGGGGGCGGGCATGATCGTCGGGCATCTGGCACTTGTGGTGGCGGCGCTCTTCACCGGGGCCGCTGTCTATATCAACGTGGCCGAGCAGCCGGCGCGGCTGGCGCTGGCAGACGCGGCGGCCCTGCGGCAATGGAAGCCGGCCTACAAGCGCGGCTTCGCCATGCAGGCCTCCCTCGCCTTGGCCGGCGCCGTGCTGGGAGCGGTGGCGTTCGCCCGCGAGGGCGACTGGCACTGGCTGGCGGGCGGGGTGCTCATGCTCGCCAACTGGCCCTATACCCTCATCGGCATCATGCCCACCAACCGACGCCTGCTGGCGACCGGCGAAACCGCGGCCGGGCCGGAGACGCGCCAGCTGATCGAGAACTGGGGCCAGCTGCACATGGTGCGCACCGGCCTCGGCGCGCTCGCCACGCTGGTCTTCCTTTGGGCCGCCGTCACCTGAAAGGCGTGAGATGATCGGAAAGCTGAAGGGCGTGGTGGACACGCTGGAGGAGGACCACGTGATCCTCGACGTCCATGGCGTCGGCTATCTCGTGCACTGCTCCGGCCGCACCCTCTCGGCCCTGCCGCGGGCGGGGGAGGCGGCAAGCCTGTTCATCGAGACGCACGTGCGCGAGGACCAGATCCGCCTGTTCGGCTTCACCTCGGTGGCGGAGCGCGACTGGTTCCGCCTGTTGCAGGGGGTGCAGGGCATCGGCACCAAGACGGCGCTCGCCGTGCTCTCAACCCTGAGCGCGTCGGAGCTCACCCAGGCCATCGCCCTCGGCGACAAGGCGACCGTGGCCCGGGCGCCGGGCGTCGGCCCGCGCGTGGCGACGCGCATCATCACCGAGCTGAAGGACAAGATGCCGGGCTTCTCCGCCGCCGAGCCTTTGGCCGCGCAGCTCGGCGTCGTGGCGTCGGTGAAGGGCGGCGCGGCGGCGGACGCGGTGTCGGCGCTGGTCAATCTCGGCTACGCCATCCCCCAGGCCAATGCCGCCGTGGCCTCCGCCCTGCGCACGGGGGGCGAGGAGGCGCCGGCGGAGACGCTGATCCGGCTGGGGCTGAAGGAGCTGGCGAAGTAGGCCCCGCGCCGGCCTCACGGCATCCGCGACGCGATCTTCAGCACCTCCCCATCCACCGCGAAGCTGCCGTAGCCGCGGTGATGGATGGTGCGAGGCGCCTTCTGCGCCGGGTCGCACCACGCCTTCACCACCTCCAGCACGAACAGGTTGAAGCGGTTGACGAGGCGCGTCTCGATGACCCGGCATTCGAGGTTGGCGAAGCATTCCGCCACCAGCGGCGCCTTGACCTTCGCCGCCGGCCGGGGGGTGAGGCCGATGGTGGAAAACTTGTCCACGTCACGGCCGGAGCAGTTGCCCACCTGGACCACCTTCTCCGCCAGCTCCACGGCGGGGATGGCGATGACGCATTCCTTGGTGGCGCGCAGGGCCGCAAAACTGTGGTCGGCGCCGGAGACGATGCAGGCGATGAGGGGGGGCGTGAACTCCACCATCATGTGCCACGACAGGGTCATCACGTTGGCCCGGCCGGCGCGCGCGGTGGTGAGCAGCACCACCGGCCCCGGCTCGATCAGCTGGTAGACCTCGGCGAGCGGCAGGTCCTTCATGGAACGCCTCCGTTCGATCTGCGCGACGCCGACACGCACCCGACATGGCCGACATGGCCGAGTGTCGGGTCCGGGTCGTCGCGGTGTGTCGGGGGATGTCGGGCGAACGTCGTGTCCATCCGCCCCTCCCGGCGCCTGTTCCCCTTCCGTACCGGACCGGCGCGCACTAAAGTCGCGCGAGTCGCAAGTCGCCGATCAAACGTATCCGATCACCAGCCCGAAGGGGAGCAAGGCGCTCCATGAATACCCGCCTGCTCTCGGGCGAGAAGCGCGGCGAGGATGCCGCCGACACCACGCTCCGGCCCCAGCTCCTGCAGGAGTTCGTGGGCCAGGCGCAGGCGCGCGCCAATCTCGAGGTGTTCATCAAGGCGGCGCGGGCGCGCGGCGAGGCGCTGGACCACGTGCTCTTCGTCGGCCCGCCCGGCCTCGGCAAGACCACGCTGGCGCAGATCATGGCGCGGGAGATGGGGGTGGGCTTCCGCTCCACCTCCGGGCCGGTGATCGCCAAGGCGGGGGACCTGGCCGCCATCCTCACCAACCTGGAAGAGCGGGACGTGCTCTTCATCGACGAGATCCACCGCCTGTCCCCGGCGGTGGAAGAGATCCTCTATCCCGCCATGGAGGATTACGAGCTCGACCTCGTCATCGGCGAGGGGCCGGCGGCGCGCTCGGTGAAGATCTCGCTCCCGAAATTCACCCTGGTGGGCGCCACCACGCGCTCGGGCCTGCTGACCACGCCTTTGCGCGACCGCTTCGGCATTCCGGTGCGGCTCCAGTTCTACACGGTGGAGGAGCTGGAGAAGATCGTGGTGCGCGGGGCGCGGGTGCTGGGCATCGCCATTGCCCCGGACGGGGCCACCGAGATCGCCCGCCGGGCACGGGGCACGCCGCGCATCGCCGGGCGGCTGCTGCGGCGGGTGCGCGACTTCGCCCTGGTGGCCGAGGCCGAGCGCATCGACCGCAAGGTCGCCGACCGTGCGCTCCTCGCCCTGGAGGTGGACGCGGCCGGCCTCGATGCCATGGACCGGCGCTATCTCACCGTCATCGCCGAGTTCTATGCCGGCGGGCCGGTGGGGGTGGACACCCTGGCCGCCGCCTTGTCCGAGCCGCGCGACGCCATCGAGGAGATCGTCGAGCCGTTCCTGGTGCAGCAGGGCTTCATCCAGCGCACCCCGCGCGGACGCCTGCTCACCGCCTCCGCCTTCCGCCATCTCGGCCTGCCGGAGCCGGTGAACGCGCGGCCCCTGCCGTTGTTCGACGCGGGCGGCGCCGCGGACGAGTAATTCGTCGACGCCGCCCCGCCCCCCATGTAAGTCACGTTCACATGAGCTGGACCCGAAACGGCGAGACGCGCTCCTACCATCACGGCAACCTGCGGGAAGCCCTGATGCGGGCGACGCTCGACCTGATCCTCGAGAAGGGCGTCGCCGGCGTCACCTTCGCCGAGGCGGCGCGCCGGGCCGGCGTGAGCGCGGCGGCGCCCTATCGTCATTTCCGCGACCGGGATGAATTGCTGGCGGCGGTGGCCACCATGGGCTTCGACCGCCTGACCGCGGCGCTGACCACCGCCTGGCAGAACGGCAAGCCCTCCGCCTCGGCCGCCTATGAGCGGGTCGGGCGTGCCTATCTCGACTTCGCCCGGCGCAATCCGGCGGAATACGTGGCCATGTTCGAGGCCGGCCTGCCCCCGGAGGGGCATGAGGATCTGCAGCAGGCCAGCAACCGCGCCTTCGGCGCCCTGCGCGAGGCGGCGGAAGTTCTGGTCTCTCACATTGCCGGCCCATCCCGCCCGCCGGCCTTGATGGTGGCGCTCCACACCTGGTCGCTGGCGCATGGGGTCGCCTCCCTGTTCGGCCGCGCCGACGGGGCGCGGCGCAAGCTGCCCATGGGGCCGGACGAACTTCTGGAGGCCGCATTCCTGGTTTATCTGAAGGGCCTGGGCGCGCCCTCGGGCAGCTGAACGCAGGCCGCCATTGACAAGGGGCGGGATCTGCCCCATCTATGTAAATGTATTTAACATTAACCGGGACGGCAGCCATGGAGCTCGCTTACAAGCTCGACAGTTACGGCAAACCGGCCTGGATCGCGCTGACGGTCCTCGGCTTCATGGCCTGGTGGCCGCTCGGTCTGGCGATTCTGGCCTTCGCAATCGGGAGTGGACGGATGGGATGCGGTGCCAAGCGCGGCTTCAGCCGCTGGCAGGAGCAGGGGGCGGAAGCCATGCGCAACGGCTTCGGCTGCCGCACCCGGCCCATGCCGTCCAGCGGTAACCACGCCTTCGACGAGTACCGGCAGGACACGCTGCACCGGCTCGAGGAAGAGCAGAAGGAGTTCAAGGACTTCGTGGAGCGCCTGCGCCAGGCCAAGGACAAGGCCGAGTTCGACCAGTTCATGGCCGAGCGCCGCCGCCCCGCCCCGCCGCAGCCGGACCCCTCCAGCGGCAACTGACGCCGGCGGGAGGCCCTTCGCCACGCGCCGGGGCCGGCCCCACCGGGAGATTCGCCGCGACACGTTCGACCGCGCCCTTTGTTCACAAGGGGCGCGGTCTCGTTTATGAGGGCGCCATGATCGAGCGCCTGACCCCCTCCCCGTCCGATCCGCACCTCACCCTCGCCGGCCGCCTGGTCCCGGGCGGGCACGCGCTGAACGTGCGGGTCTATTACGAGGACACCGACTTCTCCGGCATCGTCTACCATGCCAACTACCTGCGCTTCATGGAGCGCGGCCGCTCCGACTACATGCGGCTTTTGGGCGTGGTGCAGGGCGAACTGTTCGCCCAGGCGGCCGAGGAGGCCCCCGGCTTCCACTTCGTCGTGCGCTCCATGCAGATCGACTTCCGCAAGCCCGCCCGCATCGACGACGTGCTGGAGATCGTCACCCTCTCCAAGGAGGTGGCGGGCGCCTCCATCACCCTGCTGCAGCAGGTCAAGCGCGACGGCGAGGTGCTGGTCTCCGCGATCGTCCGCGTCGCCTTCGTGTCCGAGGGCCGCGCCAAGCGCATTCCCGACGCCCTGCGCCAGGCCACCGCCGAGGATGCGCGCGAGACCGAATCCCTCGCCGACGCGAAAAGGTGAGGCGCCTTTCGCCCCGCCGCGGGCGGACGCTAACCGCTCATTAAGCCTGTTCGTGCACAGCTTCTCGGCGAGCTGCGGCGTGTTGCGTCGCAGCGCGGATCGGCATGCCCGTCAAAGTTTGGACAGGATCGCTGGCTCAAAGAGCCCGCGAAACGCCGGACGGGCTCCGGTTGCGGAGATGGACCGACGCGGGGCGTGGTATCGCACATGAAACACTTCATCACGGCCATGGCTCTGCTTCTGGCTCTGATATCGTCCCCCCTCCTGACGCCGCTCGCGGCGCCGGCCATGGCGCAGAGCGTGGCGCCGCTGACTCCCGCGCCGACGGCGCCGGTGACAGCGGCCCCGGCCACCCCGCCGCCGGCCGGGCAGCCCTCCGCCGCCCCCGCCGCCGGGCCCCGGCCCCCGCGGACTTCTCCTTCCTGTCCCTGTTCCTCCAGGCCCACTTCGTGGTGAAGCTGGTGATGCTGGGGCTGATGGCGGCCTCCATCTGGGTGTGGGCCATCATCATCGACAAATGGATGCTGTTCTCCCGCAACAAGCGGGAGATGGACCGGTTCGAGCAGGTGTTCTGGTCCGGCCAGAGCCTGGAAGACCTCTACCGCACCCTCGCCGGCCGCTCGAATCACGGCATGGCCGGCATCTTCGTCGCCGCCATGCGCGAGTGGAAGCGCACCTATGAGGGTGGCGCGCGCTCCCTGGCCGGCCTCAACCAGCGGCTCGACAAGGTGATGAACGTCACCATCGCCCGCGAGGTGGAGCGCCTCGAATCGCGCCTGCTGGTGCTGGCGACGGTGGGCTCGGCCGGGCCGTTCATCGGCCTGTTCGGCACGGTCTGGGGCATCATGACCTCGTTCCAGTCCATCGCCGCCTCGAAGAACACCTCCCTCGCCGTGGTGGCGCCGGGCATCGCCGAAGCCCTGCTCGCGACCGCGATGGGCCTCATTGCCGCCATCCCGGCGACGATTTTCTACAACAAGTTCATTTCCCAGGCGGGGCGCCAGGCCCAGAGGCTCGAAGGGTTCGCGGACGAGTTCTCCGCCATCCTCTCGCGCCAGATCGACGAGCAGAAGGGCTGAAGCATGGGCATGGCGGCAGGGGGAGCGGGAGGTTGGCAGAGCCGGCGCTCGCGCCGCAAGTCGGCGCCGGTGATGGCCGAGATCAACGTGACGCCCATGGTGGACGTCATGCTGGTGCTGCTCATCATCTTCATGGTGGCGGCGCCGCTGCTGACGGTCGGCGTGCCGGTGGACCTGCCGCAGACCCAGGCGAGCGCGGTCAACCAGGACAACAAGGAACCCGTGGTCCTCACCGTGAACGACAAGGGGCGCATCTTCCTGTCGAGCAACCCCACCGAGATCCGGTTCGAAGAGCTGGTCCCGAAGTTGCTTGCCATCACCCAGGCGCGCGGCGGGGCCGATGAGCGGATCTTCGTGCGCGGCGACAAGCAGGCCAATTACGGGCAGGTGATGAAGATCATGGGCCGGTTGTCCGGCGCGGGCTTCAAGCACGTGGCCCTCGTCACCGAAGTCGAGCAGGGAGGCTGACCTCGAAGATGCGCGCGGGGCTTGCGGCATCCACCATCGCCCATGCGGCGGTCATCGTCTTTGCCCTGGTGTCCTTCACCGGGGCGAAGCCGTTCGAGTCCATGCCCGAGACCGTACCGGTGGACGTGGTGTCCATGACCGACCTCACCAAGATGATGAAGGGCACGCGGAACGCGCCGAAGGCCGAGACCCCCAAGCAGGTGGCCGAGAAGGTGGCCCCGCCCAGCCCCGTCGACGATCCCAAGCTCAAGGTGAGCGAGAAGCCGCCGGTGGAGGCGACCGCGCCCCCGCCGCCGCCGCCGCCCCCGCCGCCGAAGGTCGACCAGCCGCAGCCCGCCCCGCCCAAGGCCGAGCAGGCCCCGCCCAAGGAACAGGCGGACGTGGCGCTGAAGCCCGAGCCGCAGAAGCAGGAGCAGCCGAAGGAGGAGGCGAAGAGCGAGCCCGCCGCCGCCCCCCTGCCGCCGCGCAAGCCCGCTCCCCCGCGTGAGCCGGCCAAGCCGGTGGAGGCGCAGAACCAGCCCCAGCGCGATGCCAGCGACAGGATCAGCGAGCTGCTCGACAAGCAGACGCCGACGCGCCGCGTGGCGAGCGCGGATGCGCCGTCCAGCACCCAGTCCCTCGGCACCCGCACCGGCGGCGCGGCGACGCTGAGCGTGAACTACCAGCAGGCGCTGCACGACAAGATCTTCGGCAACTGGTATCCGGCCCAGATCCCGTTCGACCAGTGGGTGCAGGTGGTGGTCCGCTTCACCCTGCGCCCGGACGGCAGCCTCGCCGGAACGCCGCGCGTGATCGAATCCAGCCCGGCCGGGTCCCCCTACGTTCAAGCCTACGGCGAGTCCGCCATCCGGGCCGTCATGGCGTCCGCCCCCTTTTCCTTCCTGCCGCAGTCGCAGTACGAGGCGTGGAAGGAAATCGAAATCGGCTTCACCCCGGATGAGGCGCGAAAGCTGATGAGCCGCAGATAGGTCCCGGCCACTGCTCCCGACGCCGCCGAATGCAACCCTCGAGAGGACGAATGACCCCGCCCGCGAAGCCCCTCAGCATTGACCGCAGGCGTTTCCTGACCACGGGAGCGGCCTGCCTCGCCGGGCTCGCCACGCCGGCGCAGGCCGCCCTGCGCCTCGATCTGAGCGGTGGGGCGCCGCAGCCCATCCCCATCGCCATCACCGACCTCCTCGGCGAGGTGGAGCAGGGCCGCGCCATGTCCGGCGTCATCAGCGCCGACCTGAAGCGCTCCGGCCTGTTCGCGCCCATCGATCCCAAGGCGTTCGTGGAGCAGATCACCAATCCCGACACGCCCCGCTTCCAGGACTGGCGCGTCATCAACGCCCAGGCGCTGCTCACCGGCCGGGTCACCCGCCAGTCGGACGGGCGGTTCCAGGTGGTGTTCCGCCTGTGGGACGTGGTGGCCGGCCAGCAACTCGCCGCCCAGCAGTTCGTGGCCCAGCCGGACAACTGGCGCCGCATCTCCCACATCATCGCCGACGCCATCTACGAGAAGCTCACCGGCGAAAAGGGCTATTTCGACACCCGCATCGTGTTCGTCGACGAGAGCGGGCAGAAGGAACGCCGCAACAAGCGCCTCGCCATCATGGACCAGGACGGCGCCAACGTGAGCTACCTCACCCGCGGCGATTCGCTGGTGCTGACCCCGCGCTTCTCGCCGACGAGCCAGGAAATCACCTACATGTCCTACGGGACCGCCGACCCCAAGGTGTTCCTGCTCAACATCGAGACCGGCCAGCGCGAGATCGTCGGCAACTTCCCCGGCATGAGCTTCTCGCCGCGCTTCGCCCCGGACGGGCAGCGGGTGATCATGAGCCTGCAGCAGGGCGGCAATTCCAACATCTTCGTCATGGACCTGCGCTCGCGCGCCACCACCCGCCTCACCGACACGGCGGCCATCGACACCGCCCCGTGCTATTCGCCGGACGGCCGGCAGATCTGCTTCGAGAGCGACCGCGGCGGCTCCTCGCAGATCTACATCATGGGCGCCGACGGCTCCGGCGCGAAGCGCGTGTCCTTCAACAACGCGCGCTATTCCACCCCGGTGTGGTCGCCCAAGGGCGACTGGATCGCCTTCACCCGCCAGTCGGAGGGCCGGTTCGCCATCGGCGTGATGCGTCCCGACGGCTCCGGCGAGCGCATCCTCACCGAGGGCTATCACAACGAGGGGCCGACCTTCGCCCCCAACGGCCGCGTCATCATGTTCTTCCGCGATCCGGGCGGCGCCGCCGGCCCGCAGCTCTACACGGTGGACATCACCGGCTACAACGAGCAGCGCGTGCCGACCCCGAGCTACGCCTCCGACCCCGCCTGGTCGCCCCTGCGCTCGTGAATCCAGCCCCCCCGCGCCGGGCCCAGCCCGGTGCCGGGAGGTCCCGCCGCTCCGCCTGTTGCGCAACGGCAACAGCCTTCGCCCCTTTCACCGGCTCCCGCCCCTGCCCCGAGCCCTGCACGTCCTCGCCATGATGACGCCACGAGGCGGCATCACTGAAGGTCGCGTCGGACGGGAACGCAATCGCCCATCCGCCAGCCCTCTCCGAAAGGTCGCGTCGGTCCCCCCGGGTCCGGGAGCGCGGTGGCGTGCGCGCCTTTGGGGGAACCCGATAACGGCTCGGAAACCATGGCACGCGGGAAAGCCCGCCCAAGCCCGGTTTCAGGGCCTCGATGGCGGCCCCGGGCCGTGCACGGAACGTTCGCTTAACCGGACGGCTGGTAGACGAAAGCCTCCGGTCCAGCGTTTGAGAAGGGAGATACCGGAATGCGTTTCCTAAGGCTTGCTCGCGGCTTCCGGTTCGCGGCTCTTTTCGGCTTCGCGCTGGCGCTCGCCGCCTGCTCCAATACGCCGAACCCGAACGGCGCCGGCCTCGGCGGCGCGGGTGGCCCTCCCGGTTCGCCGCAGGAGTTCGTGGTGGCCGTCGGCGACCGCGTCTTCTTCGAGAGCGACCAGACCGACCTCACCTCCCAGGCCCGCGCGACCCTCGACCGCCAGGCCCAGTGGCTCCAGCAGTACAACCGCTACACCTTCACCATCGAAGGCCATGCGGACGAGCGCGGCACCCGCGAGTACAACATCGCCCTCGGTGCCCGCCGGGCCCAGTCCGTGCGCGACTATCTCGCCGCCCGCGGCGTCGATCCGGCGCGCATGCGCACCATCTCCTACGGCAAGGAACGTCCCGTTGCGGTCTGCAACGACATCTCCTGCTGGTCGCAGAACCGGCGCGCCGTCACCGTGCTGAACGCCGGCGGCGCCTGATCGCGACCGCGCACACACCGAACGAGAGGGCCGGTGCCGCCTGCGGCCACCGGCCCTCTCGTTTTCGCCAGGCCGGTGTGACACGGTGGGTAAACCGTTGCGGAGTCACACTTTGGACGCGATCGCCGCCCTATGCTGACGGCGCTGCGGGAACCGCGTTCCCACCCTCATTTTCGAGCCACATGCCTCCGCTCATGATGATCCGACTGCCACTGCTGGGAGCCCTCGCCCTTCTCCTTGGTGCCGTCGGCCCGGCGGCCGCCCAGACCGATGGCGGGCTCTTCGGCAACATCTTCAAGCCTCCGGCCGCCGCCACGCAGGATGCAGGCCGCGCCGGCACCGATTCCGAGATCGTCGCCCGCATGGAGCGACTGGAATCCTCCCTGCGCCAGCTCACCGGGCAGGTGGAGCAGCTGCAGTTCCGCAATCAGCAGCTTGAGGACAAGATCCGCCGCCTCGAGGAGGGCGGCGGCGCGGGCACAGCCGTGGGGCCGCGCCCCCCCCGCCACGGGGCCGCTCGCGCCGCCGGCCGGCGGCCCCGGCGGGCGGCCGGCACCCACGCCCGCGACCCCCGGCAAGCGCTCCGACGCCTTCGATCCGAACGCCGACCCCTCGGCGCCGGGCGCGCCCCAGCCGCTCGGCTCCCCGGCGAGCGCCGCCCAGCCCCGCTCGGCGGATGCCGGCCGCGGCGCGGCCGCCGGCTCCCAGCTGGCGGCGCTGCCCGCTCCCGGCGGCGCGGCGCGCGAGATCTACGACATCGGCCAGGCCCAGATTCAGCGGCAGGACTACGCCGCGGCGGAGCAGACCTTTCGCCAGCTGCTTGAGACCTATCCGAGCGACCGCGTCGTCCCCGACGCCACCTTCATGCTCGGCGAGAGCCTTTTCCTGCGCCAGAACTACGCCGACGCGGCCACCTCCTTCCTCGACGTGACCACCAAGTTCCCCAATTCGACCCGCGGACCGGAGGCGCTGCTGCGGCTCGGTCAGTCGCTGGCCATGATCGGCCAGAAGGAAACCGCCTGCGCCGCCCTCCAGCAGCTGGAGCGCAAGTATCCGCGCGCCGCATCGTCCATCCGTCAGGCGGTGGAGCAGGAACAGAAGCGTGTCGGATGCTGACGAGCGAAGGCCCATTGCCGACGATGAGCTTTCCGGGCTCTTCGCCGGCTTCGACAGATATTCCTCGATCCTGATCGCGGTCTCGGGCGGGCCGGATTCCACGGCGCTGCTGCATCTGGCGGCGCGCTGGCGCGCCGGTGCCGGAGCGGGGCCGACGCTCGTCGCCGCCACCATCGACCACGGCTTCCGGCCGGCCTCCGCCGACGAGGCGACGATGGTGGCGCAACAGGCGCAAGCTCTCGGCGTGCCCCACCGCACGCTGGCCTGGACCGGCACGAAGCCTGCGCGCGGCATCCAGGCGGCGGCGCGCGCGGCGCGCTACGCCCTCCTCACCGCCGCGGCCCGGCAGGCGGGCGCGCAGGCCATCGCCGTCGCCCACACCCTCGACGACCAGGCGGAGACGGTGCTGTTCCGCCTGGCGCGCGGCTCGGGCCTCGCCGGCCTGGCCGGCATGCAGGCGGTGTCCACACGCGATGGCCTCGACCTGCTGCGGCCCTTCCTCGGCGTGCCCAAGGCGCGCCTCGTGGCAACGCTGGAGGCGGCGGGCATCGCCTTCGCCGAGGATCCGTCGAACCTCGACGGGCGCTTCACCCGGGCGCGGCTGCGCGTGCTCATGCCGGCGCTGGCGGCGGAGGAACTCAGCGCCCGCCGCTTCGCCACCTTCTCCCGGCGCGCCGCCCGCGCCGACGCCGCCCTGGAGGCGACGACCGACGATGCGGTCCAGCGCCTGTCGCCGGTGCCCTGGCGGCACGGTGGGCCGGCCCGCCTCGACCGCGCCGGCTTCGCCGATCTGCCGGAGGAGATCGCGCTGCGCCTCATCGGCCGCGCGCTCGCCCATGCCGGCACCGAGGGCCCGGTGGAACTTGCCAAGCTCGAGGTGCTCACCCAGGCCCTGCGGGTCGCCGCGGAAAATGGGCCTGCTCCATTTCGCCGCACCCTCGCGGGGGCGCTGGTGGCGATCCGGGGCGGCGAAGTCACCGTAACGTCAGCACCCCCGAGGGGGAAAAGCGCGTTCAGGCGCCGAATTCAGGGCCGGCTGCGCCCGGCATCCTTGGCAAGAGCGGGGGTCGCTCCTAGATTAAGCAGCGGATGGTGCGGGAGGTTCCATCGACGGCGGGCCGGCGAGGAGGGTTTCCCTTCCCTATGGTAAGGCGTCGAAACGGGCTGGCCCCGGCTGTCCCCACGAGGGTTCAATGAACGCCAATCTACGCAATTTCGCCCTTTGGGTGATCATCGTCCTGCTGCTGCTGGCCCTGTTCTCGCTGTTCAACAGCCCGGGGCAGCGCACCAATGCGAACGAGATCTCCTTCTCGCAGCTGCTGACCGACGTGGACGCCGGCAAGGTGCGCGAGGTCGTGATCGAGGGGCCGAACATCACCGGCACCTATTCCGATCGCTCCGGCAGCTTCCAGACTTATGCGCCCAACGATCCCTCCCTCGTCCAGCGGCTCTACGGCAAGGGCGTGCAGATCACTGCCCGCGCGCCATCGGACAACGTGCCGTGGTTCGTGAGCCTGCTCGTCTCCTGGCTGCCCTTCCTGGCGCTGATCGGCGTGTGGATCTTCCTGTCGCGCCAGATGCAGGGTGCCGGCGGCAAGGCCATGGGCTTCGGCAAGAGCCGGGCCAAGCTGCTCACTGAGGCGCATGGCCGCGTCACCTTCGACGACGTGGCCGGCATCGACGAGGCCAAGAGCGACCTCACCGAGATCGTGGACTTCCTGCGCGACCCGCAGAAGTTCCAGCGCCTCGGCGGCCGCATCCCGCGCGGCGTGCTGCTGGTCGGCCCGCCCGGCACCGGCAAGACGCTGCTCGCCCGCGCCATCGCCGGCGAGGCCAACGTGCCCTTCTTCACCATCTCGGGCTCCGACTTCGTGGAGATGTTCGTGGGCGTCGGCGCGAGCCGCGTGCGCGACATGTTCGAGCAGGCGAAGAAGAATGCGCCGTGCATCATCTTCATCGACGAGATCGACGCGGTGGGCCGTCATCGCGGCGCCGGCCTCGGCGGCGGCAATGACGAGCGCGAGCAGACCCTCAACCAGCTGCTGGTGGAGATGGACGGCTTCGAGGCGAACGAGGGCATCATCCTCATCGCCGCCACCAACCGTCCCGACGTGCTCGACCCGGCGCTGCTGCGCCCCGGCCGGTTCGACCGCCAGGTCATCGTGCCCAACCCGGACGTGGTCGGCCGCGAGCAGATCCTGAAGGTGCACGCCCGCAAGATCCCGGTCGCCCCCGACGTGAACCTGAAGGTGATCGCCCGCGGTACCCCCGGCTTCTCCGGCGCGGACCTCGCCAACCTCTGCAACGAGGCGGCGCTGATGGCGGCCCGGCGCGGCAAGCGCATGGTGACGATGGCCGAGTTCGAGGACGCCAAGGACAAGGTGATGATGGGCGCGGAACGCCGCTCGCTGGTCATGACCGAGGAAGAAAAGATGCTGACCGCCTATCACGAAGGCGGGCATGCGATCGTCGCCCTCAACGTCCCGGCCACCGATCCGGTGCACAAGGCCACCATCATCCCCCGCGGCCGCGCGCTGGGCATGGTCATGCAGCTGCCCGAGCGGGACAAGCTCTCCATGTCCTACGAGCAGATGACCTCGCGCCTCGCCATCATGATGGGCGGACGCGTGGCCGAGGAACTGGTGTTCGGCCACGACAAGGTGACCTCCGGCGCCGCCTCCGACATCGAGCAGGCCACCCGCCTCGCCAAGATGATGGTGACCCGCTGGGGCTTCTCCGACCTGCTCGGCCAGGTGGCCTATGGCGAGAACAACGAAGACGTGTTCCTCGGCATGTCCATGCAGCGCCACCAGAACGTCTCGGAAGCCACCGCCCAGACCATCGACAAGGAAGTCCGGCGGCTGGTGGACGAGGGCTATGTGGAGGCCAAGCGCATCCTCACCGAGAAGTTCGAGGGCCTCGAGACGCTGGCGCGCGGGCTGCTCGAATACGAGACGCTCTCGGGCGACGAGATCATCGACCTCCTGGACGGCAAGACGCCGAACCGGGAGAGCGTGATCGAGCCGGCCAATCCGCGCGGCTCGGCCATCCCCACCGCCAAGCGCCCCCGCCCCGGCGGCGCCGGCGGCTCCATCGAGCCGCAGCCGCAGGCCTGACGCGATATCCCTTCACAACGAGAATGCCCGCTCCGGCGGGCATTTTCTTTTGCGGGTGGCGGATGGGGAAAACCGAGCGGAAAACGGGGCTTCGGCGGCCCCCCGCGCGGATGGGTATAGCCGCGAGGGAAGGCCCGCCCGGCCCGGGCCTCTCAGCCCATGCCGACGGTGCCGCGCTCCTTCGGCGCCAGCTGGGCCACCAGCTGCTCGATGCGCTCGGCCACCTGGTCGATGGTGCGCGCCACCTCCTCCTCGCTCGCCTCGATGCGGGCGATGGCGGAGGCGCGGGCGTCGCGCTGGCTCTCGATGTCGCTCTCCAGCGCGCGGATGCGGCCTCGCGCCTCGGCCAACTCGTCGGCGATGGTGATCGCCGCCATCACCACCAGGCGCTGGTCGCCGATCTCGCCGAACGCCACGCGCAGCTGGGAGATCCGGCCGTCGATATCGTGGGCGAGGCGGATGAGGTGCTCCTCCTGCCCCTCGTCGCAGGCCATCCTGTACTGCCGCCCGGCGATGGTGACGGAGACATGGGGCATCGGCTCAGCCGCCGTGGGTCGCGAGCACGTCGCGGATGGTTCCCATGGCCACGTCGAGGCGGCGCATGACCTCGCGGCCCACCTCCTCCACCTCGCCCGACTCGGCCTTCGCCACGTCCAGCTCCGCCGCGAGCCGCGCCCGGTCGTTGCCGAGGGCGTGGAGCTGGGCGAGCAGGGCTTCCTGGTGGCGATCCGCCTCGCGGCGGCGCTCGATCATGTCGGTGAGGGAATCGAGCGCGGCATGCAGCCGCCGGGTCGCCGCCTCGATGGAGGCGTCCTGCAGGGGCGGGCGGTGCTTCAGCGCATACATTGGCGGCAGTGTAGCCGAGTCGCCGCCAAGCGCCACTCCCCCCGCCGCATTGCCGCCCGCAGCCCGAAGGGCGCCCCGGCCCGTTCACATGATGTTACGCCGCACACCGCAGGAAGCTCCGCGGTTACCGCACCGCAAGGCCGCCGGGCACGCCGCGACGATGCGGCGCGCCCGGAGCCGCCCCATCCCGCTTGACCTTCGGCGAAGAGGCAGGTTTGACAGCCCCATGAGCCTTGGTATCAAGGCCCCCGCCAATGGCTGGACCTGCCACCGCCCGGGACTGTCCCGTGCGGGGCGAGAGAGGCCGGTGCAGGCGCCGGAGAAACTGATTTCATGCTGAGCCGCACGAGCCATGACCGCATGGCCAACGCCATCCGGTTTCTCGCGATGGACGCCGTGGAAGCCGCCAACAGCGGGCATCCCGGCCTGCCCATGGGTGCTGCTGACATCGCCACGGTGCTGTTCACCAAGGTCCTGAAGTACGATCCGTCCCGCCCGTTCTGGCCCGACCGCGACCGCTTCGTGCTCTCCGCCGGCCACGGCTCCATGCTGCTTTATTCGGTGCTGCACCTCGCCGGCTACGAGAAAGTGACCATCGAGGAGATCAAGCGCTTCCGCAAGCTCGGCTCCCTCACCCCCGGCCACCCCGAGAACTTCGTCACCGAGGGCATCGAGACCACCACCGGCCCGCTGGGCCAGGGCATCGCCACCGCCGTGGGCATGGCCATGGCCGAGCGGGCGCTGGCCGCGCGCTTCGGCAAGGAGGTGGTGGACCACCATACCTTCGTGCTGTGCTCCGACGGCGACCTCATGGAAGGCATCAGCCAGGAGGCGGCGGACCTCGCCGGCCACCTGAAGCTCGCGAAGCTCATCGTCATGTGGGACGACAACCACATCTCCATCGACGGCCCCACCTCCCTGTCGGGCTCCACCGACCAGCTGGCGCGCTTTTCCGCCTCCGGCTGGGCCACCACCCGCATCGACGGCCATGACCCCGAGGCCATCCTCGCGGCGCTGGAAGCGGCCAAGGCCTCCGACCGGCCGACCCTGATCGCCTGCCGCACCACCATCGGCTTCGGCTCGCCCAAGAAGGCGGGATCGGAGAAGGTGCACGGCTCGCCGCTGGGTGCCGAGGAGATCGCCGCCACCCGCGTGGCGCTGGGCTGGGAGGCGCCGGCCTTCGAGATCCCCGACGACGTGCGCGCCGGCTGGAGCGCCGCCGGTGCCGCGGGCGCCGCCGCCCGCACCGCCTGGGAAAGCCGCCTCGCGGCGCTGCCCGCCGAGGCCCGCGCCGAATTCGACCGCCGCGTCGCCGGCACGCTGCCTGAGGCGCTGGAAGGTGCCATCGTCGCGGTCAAGGAGAAGGCGGTGAAGGACGGCGGCGCCATCGCCACCCGCAAGTCCTCCGAGCTGGTGCTCGATTTCATCACCCCGGCGGTGCCGGAGATGATCGGCGGCTCGGCCGACCTCACCGGCTCCAACAACACCAAGGCGAAGGGCGCGAAGTCCGTCACGCCGGACGACTTTTCCGGCACCTTCGTGCATTACGGCGTGCGCGAGCACGGCATGGCCGCGGCCATGAACGGCATGGCCCTGCACAAGGGCCTCGTGCCCTTCTCCGGCGGCTTCCTGGTGTTCTCGGACTATTGCCGCCCCGCCATCCGCCTCGCGGCGCTGATGGGCGAGCGGGTGATCCACGTGCTCACCCACGATTCCATCGGCCTCGGCGAGGACGGGCCCACCCACCAGCCGGTGGAGCACCTGGCGGCCCTGCGCGCCATCCCGAACCTGCTCGTGCTGCGCCCCTGCGACACGGTGGAGACGGCGGAAGCCTGGCAGATTGCGCTACACTCGCAGGACCGGCCCTCGGCCCTCATCCTGTCGCGGCAGAACCTGCCACTCCTGCGTACCGACGCCACCGCCGAGAACCGCTCGGCGGGCGGCGCCTATGAAATCCTCGCCGCCTCGGCCAAGGCGCAGGCCAGCCTGTTCGCCACCGGGTCGGAAGTGTCCACGGCGGTTGAAGCCGCCAGGATTCTGGAGGCGAAGGGTGTGCCCACCCGCGTCGTCTCCATCCCCTCGTTCGAACTCTTCCTCGCAAGGCCCGCCGCAGAGCGGGCCAAGGTGATCGGGGACGCTCCGGCCAAGGTGGCGGTGGAAGCCGCCATCCGCATGGGGTGGGACGCCATCGTCGGTTCGGATGCCGCCTTCGTGGGAATGACCTCGTTCGGCGCCAGCGCGCCAGCAAAGGATCTGTTCACCCATTTCGGCATTACACCGGATGCGGTCGCAGCCAGGGCGCTCGACCTTCTCCGGCAAGGATGACCATCGATGGTGATCATCGAGAATGATCACCGGCGCACGGCGGGCGCGAGAGGACCGCGCTGCGGGATAAGCCCGTGGCCGCGGATCGCAATTCAGGGAGGCCGGGCTTCAAGCCGGCTCATGGAGGACCCATTATGAGCGTCAAGGTGGCCATCAACGGCTTCGGTCGCATCGGGCGTAACGTTCTGCGCGCCATCATCGAATCCGGCCGGACCGACATCGAGGTCGTGGCGATCAACGACCTCGGCCCGGTGGAGACCAACGCCCACCTGTTCCGCTTCGACAGCGTGCACGGCCGCTTCCCCGGCGAGGTCAAGGTCGCCGGAGATACCATCGACGTGGGCCGCGGCCCCATCAAGGTCACCGCCGTGCGCGATCCCTCGCAGCTCCCCCACAAGGAGCTGGGCGTGGACATCGCGCTCGAGTGCACCGGCATCTTCACCGCGCGCGACAAGGCAGCGGCGCACCTCGCCGCCGGCGCCAGGCGCGTGCTGGTCTCGGCCCCGGCCGACGGCGCCGACCTCACCGTGGTCTACGGCGTGAACCACGAGAAGCTTTCGCCTGAGCACTTCGTGGTCTCCAACGCCTCCTGCACCACCAACTGCCTCGCCCCGGTGGCCAAGGTCCTCAACGATGCGGTGGGCATCGAGAAGGGCTTCATGACCACCATCCACGCCTATACCGGCGACCAGCCGACGCTGGACACCATGCACAAGGACCTCTACCGCGGGCGCGCGGCGGCCATGTCCATGATCCCCACGTCCACCGGCGCCGCCAAGGCGGTGGGCCTGGTGCTGCCGGAGCTCAACGGCAAGCTGGACGGCACCTCCATCCGCGTGCCGACCCCCAACGTCTCGGTGGTGGACTTCAAGTTCATCGCCAGGCGCGCCACCACCAGGGACGAGATCAACGCCGCCATCATCGCGGCCGCGTCCCAGGAGCTGAAGGGCATCCTCGGCACCACCGACCAGCCCAACGTCTCCATCGACTTCAACCACGATCCGCACTCCTCCACCTTCCATCTCGACCAGACCAAGGTCCTGGAAGGCACGCTGGTGCGCGTGCTGTCGTGGTACGATAACGAGTGGGGCTTCTCGAACCGCATGAGCGACACCGCCGTCGCCATGGGGAAGCTGGGCTAGCCGGCGGAAAGGGGGCGCCATCATGATCGCCTTCCGCACCCTCGACGACGCCGACCTCGCCCACAAGCGGGTCCTCGTCCGCGTTGATCTCAACGTTCCCATGGAGAGCGGGCGCGTCACCGACGACACCCGCCTCCGGGCCATCCTGCCCACCATCCGTGCCATCACGGACCAGGGCGGCAAGGCCGTGCTCCTCTCGCACTTCGGGCGGCCCAAGGGCCGCGACGCCAGCCAGTCCCTCGCGCCGCTGGCGAAGGCGCTGGAAGCCCAGCTCGGGCGGAAGGTGTCCTTCGCCGAGGACTGCGTGGGGGATGCGGCGCAGAACGCCGTCTCCCGCCTCGCCGCCGGCGAGGTGATCGTTCTGGAGAACACCCGCTTCCACGCGGGCGAGGAGAAGAACGCGCCGGATTTCGTCGATGCCCTCGCGAGCCTCGGCGACATCTACGTGAACGACAGCTTCTCCACCGCCCATCGCAGCCACGCCTCCACCGAAGGCCTCGCGCACAAGCTGCCGGCCTATGCCGGCCGCTCCATGGAAGGCGAGATCGAGGCGCTCACCAAGGCCCTGGAGGCCCCCGCGCGTCCCGTCCTCGCCGTGGTCGGCGGCTCCAAGGTGTCCACCAAGCTCGAGCTGCTCGGCAATCTCGTGCGCAAGGTGGACGTGCTGGTGATCGCCGGCGGCATGGCCAACACCTTCCTCGCCGCCCAGGGCAAGAAGGTGGGCAAGTCCCTGTGCGAGCACGACCTCGCCGATACGGCGCGGGACATCCTGAAGAAGGCGGAAGCCGCCGGCTGCGAGATCGTCCTGCCCGTGGACGCGGTGCTCGCCAGCGAATTCCGCGCCAACGCCCCGCATCGGGTCGCCGGCGTGGACGACGTGGGCGAAAACGAGATGATGCTCGACGCGGGGCCGCAGACGGTCGCCCGCGTCGAGGAGAAGCTCGACGGCGCGAAGACCGTGGTGTGGAACGGCCCGTTCGGCGCCTTCGAGATGGCGCCGTTCGATGCCGCCACCGTAACGGTGGCCCGCTACGTGGGCAAGCTGACCCGCGAGGGCCGCGTGCTCTCGGTGGCGGGCGGCGGCGACACGGTGGCCGCGCTCAACCATGCCGGGGTGGCGGAGGATTTCTCCTACGTCTCCACGGCCGGCGGCGCCTTCCTCGAATGGCTGGAAGGCAAGGCCCTGCCGGGCGTGGAAGCGCTGCGGCGATAAGTGTGCGTTGCGTGATATAATGGTGAAACGAGCGCCCGCCCGGCCCGCCGCGGCGGGCGCTTTCGAGCCGCGCCCCCTTGCGGAAGGTCCGCGGTGCGAGTGTTGCGTTGAGGCGTTTCTTCACGCGAAGGCGGGTTCCCGCTTGGCGGGAAAACGCTTCGGGGATCCGGCCGGGGTGCCACGCCCCGGTTTCCACTCCCGCCGAGGGGCGGCAAAAGGCAGGTGAAGACACATGACGGCTGAGCTCGACGCGATCGCGCAGAAAATGGTGGCCGACGGCAAGGGCATCCTGGCGGCAGACGAGAGCACCAGCACCATCAAGAAGCGGTTCGACAGCATCGGCGTCGAATCCACCGAGGACAACCGCCGCGACTATCGCGAGCTGCTGTTCCGCTCGGAAGGCATGAAGAAGTACGTTTCCGGCGTGATCCTCTATGATGAGACCATTCGCCAGAAGGCCAAGGACGGCACCCCGCTCGTCAGCCTCATCCAGGCCGCCGGCGCGGTACCCGGCATCAAGGTGGACACCGGCGCCAAGCCCCTGCCCTTCTGCCCGGGCGAAACCATCACCGAGGGCCTCGACGGTCTCGCCGGTCGCCTCAAGGAATATTACGACCTCGGCGCCCGCTTCGCGAAGTGGCGCGGGGTCATCGACATCGGCGCCGGCATTCCCTCCTACCCGGCCGTGCGCGCCAACGCCCATGCGCTCGCCCGCTACGCCGCCCTGTGCCAGGAGGCGAAGATCGTCCCCATCGTCGAGCCGGAAGTGCTCATGGACGGCGACCACGACATCGACACCTGCTACCGGGTCACCGAGTGGGTGCTGAAGACCGTGTTCGAGGAGCTGTACTACCAGCGCGTCCGCCACGAGGGCATGGTGCTGAAGCCCAACATGGTGGTGCCCGGCAAGAAGTCCGCGAAGAAGGCGTCGGTGGACGAGGTGGCGGAGAAGACCGTGCGCCTGCTGAAAACCTGCGTGCCGTCGGTGGTGCCCGGCATCGCCTTCCTGTCCGGCGGCCAGTCGGACGAGGAGGCCACCGCCCACCTCGACGCCATGGTGAAGCTCGGCGACCTGCCGTGGAAGCTCACCTATTCCTACGGCCGCGCCCTCCAGGCGGCGCCGCAGAAGGCGTGGTCGGGCAAGGCGGAGAACGTGGCCGCGGCGCAGGCCGCCTTCACCCACCGCGCGCACATGAACTCCCTCGCCGCCCTCGGCCAGTGGTCGACGGACGCGGAGCGCAAGGCGGCCTGAGCGCCGTCCCGCGTCACGAACCGGGGCCGGCGCATGCCGGCCCTTTTCGCATGGGTCCCGCGGCGACGCGCCGGCCATGGCGGGAAAGCCCCGCGGCCGACCTGCGCCGGCTGCCGGGGCCGCCTCGCACCGCCCAGTGCATCGCCCGTGGCGGCGGAAAGCACCGGATGCCCTCGCCGCGCCCCCAATTTGCCGGGTTCTTGGTTGACCGATCCCCTCATGACCGCACCCCACCCCGCTCCCGGCGCGCGCCTCATGCTCGCCTTCACCATTTCCCCCGACCTCGGCGCCGCGGCCGTGGAGGCGGCGGTGAAGGCGGGGGACGTCGCGGCGGTGGTGCTGCGCCTGCCTGAGGCCGCCGCCGTCCCGCCCGCGCATCTCGGCGCAGTGGTCGACGCGATCCAGCGCCACGACGCGGCGGCCCTGCTCGAGGGGCCGGAGCGGCTGGTCGCGTCCGGCGGCCTCGACGGCGCGCATGTGTCCGCGCCCGCCGGCCTTCCCGCCGCGCTCAAGGCGCTGAAGCCGGAGGCCATCGTCGGCGCCGGCGGGCTTTCCACCCGCCACGATGCCATGGAGGCCGGGGAAAGCGGCGCCGACTACGTGCTGTTCGGCGCCCTCGCGCCGGCCGCCGGCGACTTTCCCGACACCCTCGATCTCGTTGCCTGGTGGGCGGAGATGTTCGAGGTGCCCTGCGTCGGTGTCGCCTCCTCCCTCGACGAGGTGGCAGCGCTCGCCGGCGCAGGCGCGGACTTCGTGCTGCTCACCGAAAGCCTCACGGTCACCGGCCCCGACGCGGTCGCGGCCGCGCAGGCACGGCTGGCATCGCCGGGCTCGACGTCATGAGGCAGGGCCGCGGCGCGGCACGGCGGACCGCCGCCCCCGTGCGGCCGGCACGGCACGTCCTCGCCTGCGCCATCGCGCTGGCCTGCGCCGTGCCCGCCTCGGTCGCGCCGGCCGGGGCGCAGGCGGAGGCGCCGGCACAGCCCGCCGCGCCCAGATCCCCTTCGGCCTCCCCCACCCCGGCCACCCCTGTCCCGGCCAAGCCAGCCCCCGCCAAACCCGCCGCAACAAAGCCGGCCCCAACCAAGCCGGCCCCAACCAAGCCGGCTCCGGCACGGCCCTCCGCCGGCAAGCCGCCGGCCAAACCGGCCGATGGCAAGCCGGCACCCGTGGCGCCGCCGGCGGAAGGGGCCGACATCGCCTTCGGCGCCTACCAGCGCGGCTATTATCTCACCGCCTACGAGGAGGCGATGAAGCGGGTGCGCGCCGGCACCGACCCGGCCGCCATGACGCTTCTCGGCGAGCTCTATTTCGCCGGCTACGGCGTGCCTCTCAATCGCAAGACGGCGCTCGAATGGTATCGCAAGGCGGCCGACGCCGGCTCCACCGCCGCCGTCTTCGCCATCGCCCTGATGACCCTCTCGGGCGACGTCGGCCCCGCCGACGAGGTGGCGGCGGCCAAGCTGTTCCGGCAGGCGGCGGAGAAGGGCCACGGCCCGGCCGCCTACAATCTCGGCCTGCTCTACCTGCAGGGCCGCAAGCTGCCCCGGGAGACCTCTGAGGCGGCGCGGTGGTTCGAGCTCGCGGCCTCCAAGGACGTGGAGGATGCCCAGTATGCCCTCGCCGTGCTGCTGAAGGAGGGCAACGGCGTGGACCGCGACCTTCCCGCCGCCGCCCGGCTCATGGCCACGGCGGCGCGGCTCGGCCACATCACCGCGCAGGTGGAATTCGCGATCATGCAGTTCAACGGCGTGGGCGTGCCGAAGGACGAGGTGGCCGCCGCCACCTTGTTCCGCAAGGCGGCCCTCGGCGGCAACGTCATCGCGCAGAACCGCTATGCGCGCCTGCTGGCGGTGGGGCGCGGCGTGCAGCAGGACAAGGTGATGGCGGTGGCCTGGCATCTTCTCGCCAAGAAGCGCGGGCTCGGCGATCCCATGCTCGACGACGTGATGGAAAAGCTGCCTCAGGCCGACCGCAAGAAGGCGGAGGTCCAGGCGTCCCGCTGGGAAGCGGGACGCTCTTGAGACGCCCGTCCCGCTGGGAAGCGGGACGCTCCTGAGACTCCCGTCCCGCTGGGAAGGGGGACGCTCCTGAGACTCCCGTCCCGCTGGGAAGCGGGACGCCCCTGAGACTTCCGTCCCGCTGGCCGGAACCGCCTTGACGGCGACACGCTTGGGGGGCACACGTCCCTGCCCGCCCGTTCTCGCCCGAAGGGCATTGTCTTCCAAGGTTTCCTGATGATCCGCTCTCCCCTCATCACCGTCATGGTCCAGGCCGTCCGCAAGGCCGGCCGCGCGCTCACCCGCGACTTCGGCGAGGTGGAGCAGCTGCAGGTCTCCATGAAGGGGCCCGGCGACTTCGTTTCCGCCGCCGACCGCAAGTCGGAGGACACCCTGTTCGCCGAGCTGTCCAAGGCGCGGCCCGCCTACGGCTTCCTCATGGAGGAGCGCGGCGGCGTGGACGGCTCGGACCCGGCCAACACCTGGGTGGTGGACCCTTTGGACGGCACCACCAATTTCCTGCACGGCATCCCGCTGTTCTCCATCTCGCTGGCGCTGGTGCGCAACGGCGTGCCGGTGGCGGGGGTGATCTTCAATCCGGTCATGGACGAGCTCTACGTGGCCGAGAGCGGACAGGGGCCTACCTCAACGATCGGCGCCTGCGCGTGGCCGCCCGCAAGAAGCTCGCCGACAGCGTGGTCTGCTGCGGCCTGCCGCACATGGGCCGGGGCAACCATGGCCAGTTCAACCGCGAGCTGGAGAAGGTGCAGCCCCAGGTCTCCGGCCTGCGCCGCACGGGATCCGCCGCCATCGACCTCGCCTGGGTGGCCGCCGGCCGCTTCGACGCCTTCTGGGAGCGCAACCTGTCGCCCTGGGACATGGCGGCGGGCATCATCCTGGTGCGCGAGGCGGGCGGCTTCGTCTCCGACATGGAGAACGGTGACAAGATGCTGGAGAAGGGCCACATCATCGCCGGCAACGAGATGATCCACCGCGACCTGCAGAAGCTGCTGAAGGCGGCCTGAGGCCTTTCGGCCGCCGCCAGCCCCGAACGACCCCGCGCTCACCCCCCCCCGCACTCACCGCCGCGCGAACAGCTTCTCCACGTCCTTCAGCGACAGGGTGACGAAGGTGGGCCGGCCGTGGTTGCACTCCCCGGCATTGGGGGTGGCCTCCATCTCGCGCAGCAGGGCGTTCATCTCCTCGACCCGGAGCCGCCGCCCGGCGCGCACCGAGCCGTGGCAGGCCATGGTGGCGGCCACGTGCAGCAGCCGGCGCTCCAGGGGCAGCGCATCGTCCCACTCCGCCGCATGCTCGGCGAGGTCGGCGACGAGCCGGGAGACGTCGGCATCCTTCAGCAGCGCCGGCACCTCGCGCACCAGCACCGCGCCGGGGCCGAACGGCTCCAGCACCAGCCCCAGCGCCGCAAGGTCGGATGCGCGCTCGGCGAGGCGGTCGGCGTCCGCCGGGTCGAGGTCCACCACGGCGGGGATGAGCAGGCCCTGCCGGCCGACGCCGTCCCGCGCCAGCGCCGCCTTCAGCTTCTCGTAGACGAGCCGCTCATGGGCGGCGTGCTGGTCCACCAGCACCAGCCCCTCCCGCGTCTGGGCGACGATATAGGTCTCGTGCAGCTGCGCCCGCGCGGCGCCGAGCGGACGGTCGAGGTCGCCCGGCGCCACCGGCGCCGTATCGGCGCGGGCATCGGCCGAGGGCGCGCCGATGCCGAGGTCGGCCTGCCCGTCCTCGGCGAGGCCGGCGTCAAAGCGCCCCGGCTCCAGGGGGCGGGCGGCGGAGCCGCGCCAGTCATAGTCGAGGGAAGCCTGCGGCCGCACCGCGAACGGCGAGGGCCGGGCCGGGACCGGGGCAAAGCCGGTGCGCGGCCCCTCCAGCTCCGGCGCGCGGGCGAGCGCCACCAGCCGGTCGGCCATGGTGGCGGCGGTGGACGGCAGGCGCGCGGCCAGCGCATCGCTCAGGGTGCGCACCACCAGCGCCCGGACGTTGCCGCCGTCGCGGAAGCGCACCTCGGTCTTGGCCGGATGCACGTTCACGTCCACCTCGCGCGGATCGAGCGAGAAGAATAGGGCCAGCACCGGATAGCGGTCGGAGGGCAGGAGGTCCGCATAGGCGGCCCGCACCGCGCCCATCAGCAGCTTGTCGCGCACCGGGCGGCCGTTCACGAACAGGAACTGGCTGAGCGAATTGGCCTTGGAAAAGGTGGGCAGCCCCGCGAGCCCCTCCAGCACCACGCCGCCGCGGGTGCCGAAGACGGTGATGACATTGCGCCCGGCATCGACGCCCAGCACGTCCGCGAGACGGGCGGCGCGGCCGGCGGCGTCGGCGGCGCGCGGCGGGAAGGTGACCGCGGCCCGGTCCTCGGTGACGAGGGTGAACGCCACGTCCGGCCGCGCCAGGGCGAGGCGGCGCACCACGTCGGTGGCGGCCGCTCCCTCGGCCCGGTCCGACTTCAGGAACTTCAGCCGCGCGGGGTGGCGTAGAACAGGTCGCGCACCTCCACCCGCGTGCCGCCAGCGAGGGCGGCCGGGCGCGGCGGCGTCACCACCCCGCCGTCCACCCTGACCTCGAAGGCATGCGCCGCGCCCGGCGGGCGGCTGGCGATGGCGAGGTGCGCCACCGCGCCGATGGAGGGCAGCGCCTCGCCCCGGAAGCCCAGGGTGGCGATGGCGAGGAGATCCTCGCCGGAGAGCTTGGAGGTGGCGTGGCGCTCCACGCACAGGGCCAGGTCGTCCGGCCCCATGCCGGCGCCGTCGTCGGTGACGCGCACCAGGCGCCGGCCGCCGCCGCCGATCACCACCTCGACGGCGCGGGCGCCGGCATCGAGGGCGTTTTCCACCAGTTCCTTCACCACGGCGGCCGGCCGCTCCACCACTTCGCCGGCGGCGATGCGGTCGATGAGGACGGGCGGCAGGCGGCGGATGGGCGGACGGCGGGCGGACATGGCGGCTCTTCGGATTCGCGGTGCGCGATCTTAAAGGGCGAAGCGCCCGGACGGAAACCGATGCCCCCGCGGCACGCACAACGGGCCGAAATCCCCGGCACACGCCCGCCACGCTTGCTTTGCCGACAGCTTGGCCTAAATCTTTCCTCTGGAGATATCTCGCACGGGCGGTGCCGATCAGCCGTCCACAGGGTGACGTCATGACGTATGTGGAGGCGGCCCTGGCGCCGCTGCGCAAGACCGGCCATATCAAGCTCTACGGGCGCGAAGGCTTCGAAGGCATGCGCCGGGCCGGCGCGCTCACGGCGAAGGCGCTCGACGCCGTGGCCGAGATGGTGGCTCCGGGCGTCACCACCGCCGCCATCGACAAGCTCATCTTCGACTTCGCCATGGATCACGGCGCCTATCCGGCGACGCTCATGTATCGCGGCTACCGCTATTCGGTCTGCACCTCGGTCAACCACGTGGTGTGCCACGGCATGCCCAATGTGCGGCCGCTGCGCGAGGGCGACATCGTCAACGTGGACGTGACCCTGGTGCTGGACGGCTGGTACGGCGATTCGAGCCGCATGTATCCCGTCGGCCCGGTGCCGCGGCGGGCCGAGCGGCTGCTGGAAGTGACCTACGAGGCCATGATGCGGGGCATCGCCGCCATCCGGCCCGGCGGCCACGTGGGCGACATCGGCGCGGCGATCCAGGATTTCGTGGAGCCGCAGCACATGAGCGTGGTGCGCGATTTCTGCGGCCACGGCGTCGGCCAGGTGTTCCACGACGAGCCGAACATCGTGCATGTGGGCCGCCGCGGCGAAGGCCCGAAGCTGATGCCGGGCATGATCTTCACCGTGGAGCCGATGATCAATCTCGGCCGCCCGCACGTGAAGGTGCTGTCCGATGGCTGGACCGCGGTGACGCGCGACCGCTCCCTCTCCGCCCAGTTCGAGCATGCGGTGGGCGTGACCGAGACCGGCGTGGAGATCTTCACCCTCAGCCCCAAGGGCTATCACAAGCCGCCCTACGTCGCGCCGCACGTCGCTGCCTGAGGATCCTGGAAGAAGCCATGGCCGATGCGCCGGACGACGGCTTCAAGGAGGCGCCCCATTTCCACGGGCACCGCGACCGGCTGAGGGCGCGCTTCCGCGAGGCGGGGGCGCTAGCGCTTGCCGACTACGAACTGCTGGAGCTGGTGCTGTTCCGCGCCGTGCCCCGGCGGGACGTGAAGCCCCTGGCCAAGGCGCTGGTGGACCGATTCGGCTCCTTCGCCGAGGTGGTGGCGGCGCCGGTTCCGCTGCTGGCGGAAATTCCCGGGGTGAAGGACGCCATCATCACCGAGCTGAAGGTGGTGGAGGCGGCGGCGCAGCGCCTCGCCCGCGGGCAGGTGAAGCGCCGCCCGGCGCTGTCCTCCTGGAGCGCGGTCATCGACTATTGCCGCACCGCCATGGCCTATGCGGAACGCGAGCAGGTGCGCGTGCTGTTCCTCGACAAGCGCAACCAGCTCATCGCCGACGAGGTGCTGCAGACCGGCACGGTGGACCACGCCCCGGTCTATCCGCGCGAGGTGGTGAAGCGGGCGCTGGAGGTGTCCGCCTCCGCCCTTATCCTGTGCCACAATCACCCGTCCGGCGACCCGACCCCGTCGCGCGCGGACATCGACATGACCCGCCGCATCATCGAGGTGGCCAAGCCCCTCGGCATCGAGGTGCATGACCATATCATCGTCGGCAAGGACGGCCATGCCAGCCTGAAGGGGCTGCGGCTGATCTGACGGGACGCCTGGACGACCCGCCAAAGCCCGCCTTCCCAAGCCGCCTCCCAAGCCTGACGGAACGCGATGGCGGGCGAAGCCTGCCCGGCCGGGGGCGCCAGCCGGCCGCCTCCGCGGCCCGAGACCTCTGCCCAAGAGGACCCTTCGCCCAAGAGGATCTTTTTGCCCAAGAGACCCTCTGCCCCCGAGATGCCCCGCCCCCCGACGGCGGCGTCCCGGCGACGGCGATCCGAGGGACGGTGATCCGCGGGACGGCCTGCGCGGAGATCGGGAACGACCCGGGCCGGCGCGGCGCGAAGGCACGGCGCGGGTGGCGCCAGGCCTTGGAACCGCGCCCCTGTATCGCAGCGGCGCAGTCGCTTCGCCCCCCTCCGCGCGCATAAAAAAGGGCGCACAAAAAAGGCGCCGCGCGAGTGCGCGGCGCCTTCTTGCGTCAGGGATGCTGTCTCAGCTCACTTCAGAGCGTTGAACGACGTGGCGAACGACAGCGAAGCGAGGAACTTGTTGCCGCAGGAATTGGTGTTGCTGATCATGAACCCGCAGTCGAAACCGTCGAGGTCGGTGCCGGAGTAGCGCAGGTCAAGCGTGGCGGCCTTGTAGGTGAAGGCGACGCCCACGTTCCACCAGTTGTAGCCGGGGATTTCCTGGATGAAGGGGCCCACGGTGTAGTTGTAGGCGCTGGTGGACAGCCACTGATGGCCGAACTCGCCCGAAGCGTACCAGCCGAACTCGCCGCCGCTGCCGAAGGACGGGAGCGGAACCTTCGCGGTCACCGAGAGGGCCGTGCCGTCCGTGCCGGTGGAGGCGAAATCGCTGGTCCAGTACAGGTTGGCGCCGAGCGTCAGCCAGGGCGCGACCACGTAGGTGGGCTTGAAGTAGATTTCCCAGTAGTTGAAGTCGGTCGAGCCGGGGCCGACCGGGGGCGCCAGGAGCGGATTGTAGGTCGAGCTGCTGCCGGGATAGGTGTAGTAGACCGCGCCGACGTCGGCGGTGAAGCTGCCCCAGGTGTGGCGCAGGCCGGCCGCGAAGTCGACTTCAAGCGAGCTGTTGCCGTCCGAGTAGCCGAGGCCGTTGATGGTGGTGTTCACCCAGTTCTGGTTGGACGCCCACACGTTGAAATAGATCCAGTCGAAGAGCTGGAGCTCGGCATAGCCCTGGATGGCGGGGTTGTTGTTGGTCTGGCTGATGCCGCGGAACAGGTAGTCGGTCGTGGCGGTCACGCCAAAGGCCACGTCCCACAACGGCGCTTCCGGAGCAGGCGCCGCCTTGACCGGCAACGGCTGGCTCATGTCGGCGGCCGAGGCGGCTCCGGCCAGGAGCATGGAGGCGGCGACGACTGCAATCTTCTTCATAACGTTACCCCGCAGCGATTTAGAGCCATAAAAATCACGTCCCCGGCTTCTGTCCATTAGGAAAAATCAGGCACAGGATGGCGCCATAATAGGCAAAGCCGCATGGATGCTCGATTCTTGTGTTGCATCGATGCAACGCACGGTGTCGAAACGGCGATTTCACCTCTTCCTCGCAAGAAAACCGTGTGCCGACGAAGGGCCACGCCCTCTGTGGAGAGGTATCAAAATAGTGAAAACTCGCCGCACCGGCGCACCACCCTGATGCGAAAGACACGGCGGGCGCACAATTTCCGCAGCGGCAGGGCGGCGAGTCGCGTCACGTCGGCCCGGGTCCGCCCGCAGGTCGGCTCAGGATCGGCGGGTCAGGGGCGGGTCATGAGCAGGGGCCGGCCGCGCTCGGGGGTGCGGGCCCAGCCGCCATCCTCCTGGCGGGCGAAGCGAATCACGTTCCCCGCCCCGGCCCCGCGGATGAGGATGTTGCCGCCCTCGATGTCCCACGCGGCGGGGCCGAACCGCAGCAGCGCGGCATCGCAGCCGGCGGCGACGGCCACGGCGTGGCCGCCGCCCTTGCCGACGGCCTCCTCGAGCAGGGTCCAGCGGCAGACCGGCGTGCCGGCGATGCGCGCGAGGTCCCACTCGCCCACCACCTCCTCCACCTTCACGTCGGTGCTGTCCTCGGCCACCGGGCTGGCGAGGAAGTAGACGCCGTCCCCCTCGCGCAGGGCCTCATAGCTGCCCCCGGCGCCCTCGGTGAATTCCGCCACGGTGCGGCCCTGCCCGTTCAGCACGCGGATGGAGCCGGAGGGATCCGGCAGCCAGGCCGCGATCTGGTTCGAGAAGCCGATTTCGGCGCAGGCGACCTTGTCGAACTCCACGGCCAGGCCGGGGCCGAGGGGCTCGGTCTTCAGGGTGAAGGCGCAGGCGCGCGCCCCGTCAGCGCTGGTGAGGCGAAACGGCCCCGCGAGCCGCGTGCCCGCCTCCCGCACCGCCGGGTCGAGCCGCGGCGTGGCCGGCGCCGGCTTCTGCGCCGCCGGGGGCGGCGCGGGGCGAGGCTCTTCCGCCGCCCCCGCCACCGGCGCCCCGCAGGGGCCGAGCGCCGTTCCCAGAACCAATGCGAGGCCGAGCAGCTGCCGTGGACCCATCGTGCCCTCGATACCGATGCGAGACGGCCATGCTACCACCTCGCGCCCGGCTGATCATCCGTCAGGCGCAATCCCGGGACCGGGCGCCGGGCTGCGGCGGGCCGAAGGGGCCGGCTCAGGCCTTCGGCCAGGGCGTCTCGGCCACCGGGGTGAGCGGCCCTGCGCCGTCGAGCCAGGAGAGGATGTTGTCCACCACCAGCTGGCCCATGGCGCCCCGCGTGTAGCGGGTGGAAGAGCCCACGTGCGGCAGCAGCACCACGTTGTCGAGGGCGAGGAAGCCCTCCGGCACGTTGGGCTCGTCCTCGAACACGTCGAGGCCGGCGGCGAGGATGGTGCGCTCCTTCAGGGCGGCGAGGAGGGCGGCCTCGTCCACCACCGTGCCCCGCGCCACGTTGATGAAGATCCCGTCTGGCCCCAGGGCCGCCAGCACCTCGGCATTGACCAGGTGACGCGTCGCCGGCCCGCCGGGCACGATGACCACCAGCACGTCCACGGCGCGGGCCATGTCGACGAGGTGCGGATAATAGCGGTACGACACGTCGGGCTGCGGCCGGCGGGTATGGTAGACCACCGGCACCGAGAAGGCGTCGAGCCGCCTGGCGATGGCCTTGCCGATGCGGCCCATGCCGAGGATGCCCACGGTGCGGTCGCGCAGGGTGGGCCCCAGGGGGAAGGCCGCCGCCTTCCATCCGCCCGCCCGCACGAAGCGGTCGGCCTGGACGATGTCCCGCACCGTGGCCAGCAGCAGGCCGAGGGTGAGGTCCGCGACTTCCTCGTTCAGCACGTCGGGCGTGTTGGTCACCATCACCCCGCGGCGGGCGGCGGCGGCGGCGTCCACCGTGTCGTAGCCGACGCCGAAATTGGCGACGATCTCCAGGTCGGGCAGGCGCGCCATCAGCGCGTCGTCCACCCGCACCTTGCCGCGGGTGGCGATGGCGCGCACGCCCGCGGCGTTGCTCGCATCGAGGGTCTCGATCGGCACCAGGGTGCAGCGGGCGGAGAGCTGGTGCTCCACCACGTCCTCCATCACGGGGCCGGTCAGAAGTACAGCCGGGCGGGCTCCATCGGTCATCGCAAGGCTCGCAGGTGTGGCCCCCGGCAGGCCGCGGGGCGGAAGGAGAAGACGCGGGAACCTAGCCGCCCGGCGCGCCGGAGGCGATGCCGGAAGCGGCCGCGGCCGCGGCGCATCCCCTGTTTAGCGCGATCCCGGGCCACGGCCCAACGAAAGTTCAATCGTTTTAAATTCCCCTTGATCCCGGCCGCGCCTCGCACCATGATCGCGCCGCGTCGCAGGAGACGCCGGCCTCGGTGGGCCCAAGAAGCGTTCAAGAAACGTTGAAGCGACACGGGCGCGACAGAAAGGCGGGCTAAGATCCGTCGGCGGCGACCGATCACACGGGGAGAAGACGCTTCATGGCGACCGTGGACATTCGCGGTGTGAAGAAGGCGTATGGCGCGACGCAGGTCATCCACGGCGTGGATGTGAGCATTCGCGACGGCGAGTTCGTGGTTCTGGTCGGCCCTTCCGGATGCGGCAAGTCCACGCTCCTGCGCATGATCGCTGGGCTGGAGAACATCACCGGCGGCGAGATCCTCATCGGCAATCGCGTCATCAACGAGATGCCGCCGAAGGAACGGGACATCGCCATGGTGTTCCAGAACTACGCGCTCTATCCGCACATGACCGTCGCCGACAACATGGGCTTCTCGCTGAAGCTGCGCAAAGCGCCGAAATCCGAGATCGACAGCCGCGTCAACCGGGCGGCGGGCATCCTCAACCTGTCCAAGCTGCTGGACCGCTATCCCCGCCAGCTCTCCGGCGGTCAGCGACAGCGCGTGGCCATGGGCCGCGCCATCGTGCGCGACCCGCAGGTGTTCCTGTTCGACGAGCCCCTGTCCAACCTCGACGCCCAGCTGCGCGTGCAGATGCGCACCGAGATCAAGGAACTGCACCAGCGGCTGAAGACCACCACCGTCTACGTCACCCACGACCAGATCGAGGCCATGACCATGGCCGACAAGATCGTGGTGATGCGCGACGGCATCGTCGAGCAGATCGGCGCGCCCCTCGACCTCTACGACCGGCCCGCCAACCAGTTCGTCGCCGGCTTCATCGGCTCGCCCTCCATGAACTTCATCAAGGGCAAGGTGCGCCTGTCGGGCACGCCGCTGCTGGAGACCGACAGCGGCGTCGCGGTGCCGCTGCCGGTGGCGGACGGGCTCACCGATGGCAAGCCGGTGATCTACGGCCTGCGCCCCGAGCACATCCGCCTCGATCCCGAGGGCGTCCCCGCGACGGTGGTGGTGACCGAGCCCACCGGCTCGGAGATCCTCGTGGTCGCCCGCCTCGGCACCCAGGCGCTGGGACAGGAAGTCACCTGCCTGTTCCGCGAGCGCCTGTCGTTTGCCCCCGGCGAGACCATCCGCATCGCGCCGCAGCCGGGCCTCACGCACCTTTTCGAGGAGGCGACCGGCAACCGCCTCTGACCCAGTGGCACGGTGAAAAGACCGCCCGGCAACGCCAAAACCCCAAACGCCAGGGCGGCGCCAGACAACAAGACGGCATCTTCACGGGAGGAAGACCAATGACCATTTCCAGACGCGACGTGCTGATGGGCGGCGCCGGCCTCGCCGCCGGCAGCATGGCCCTTCCCTTTCTCGGCGGCACGTCCGCCCTCGGCCAGTCGGTGCCGACGTTCGAGCCGGAACCCGGCGCGTCCTTGCGCCTGCTGCGCTGGTCGCCCTTCGTCAAGGGCGAGGAAGACGCCTGGATCGCCAACACCAAGAAGTTCACCGAAAAGACCGGCATCGAGGTGCGCATCGACAAGGAGAGCTGGGAGGACATCCGTCCCAAGGCTGCCGTCGCGGCCAACGTGGGCTCCGGCCCGGACATGGTCTGGGTGTGGTTCGACGACGCCCAGCAATATCCCGACAAGCTGCTCGACGTGACCGACCTCGCCAAGGGGCTTTCCGCCACCTATGGCGGCTTCTATCCGGGCAACGAGGTCTACGCCCAGGTGAACAACCGCTTCGTCGGCCTGCCCCTCGCCACCATCGGCAATGCCGTGGTCTATCGCGACAGCTGGGTGAAGGAAGCCGGGTTCAGCGAGTTCCCGAAGGATACCAAGGCCTTCCTGGAGCTGGGCAAGGCGCTGAAGGCCAAGGGCCACCCCATGGGCTTCACCCTCGGCCACGGCGTCGGCGACGGCAACAACTACACCCACTGGGTGCTGTGGAGCCACGGCGGCCGGATGGTGGACGAGAACGGCAAGGTCGTCCTCAACTCGCCCGAGACGGTGGACGCCCTGCGCTACGCCGCCGAGCTCTACAAGACCTTCATTCCGGGCACCGAAAGCTGGCTCGACGTCAACAACAACCGCGCCTTCATCGCCGGCGACCTGTCGGTGACGGCGAACGGCGTCTCGGTCTACTACGCGGCGGCGAACGACCCCAAGCTCGCCGACATGGCGGCGGACATGCGGTCCACCAACTTCCCCATCGGTCCCGTGGGCAAGTCGGTGGAGCTGCACCAGACCACCACCGCCTGCATCTTCAAGTACACGAAGTACCCGAAGGCGGCGCAGGCCTACCTGTCCTTCATGTTCGACGCGCCGCAGTACAATGCCTGGCTGACCGGCGCGAGCGCCTATTGCTGCCAGACGCTGAAGGCCTTCGCCAACAATCCGGTGTGGACCTCCAAGCCCATCCATGCCGCCTATGCCAAGGCCTCCGACACCCTGCGGCCCAACGGCTATGCCGGCCCCCTGGGCCCGAAGTCGGCGGCGGCCATGGCGGACTGGATCGTGGTGGACATGGTGGCGGAAGCCTCCACCGGCCAGCGCACCCCGGAAGAGGCCGCCAAGCGCGCCCAGGCCCGGGCCGAGCGCATCTACCGCTGAGCGCGAACCTCCTCCCCTCTCCCTCTGCGGGAGAGGGGCCCGGGGTGAGGAGGCGCCGGGCGCGGTGGCGCGGTCTCCTCACCCGTCTCGCGGCTTCGCCGCGATCCACCCTCGCCCGCAAGGGGAGGGGGGCTTTCCCCCCGCTGGGGGCACAAAAAAGACCTTCCGGAGATTCATGCCATGGCCAACATCGCAGCGGCTGAGCCCAGATCCTCCCGGTCCTTCTGGGCCGGGATCGGCCAGGGGCGGCACGTCATCGGCATCCTGTTCATGCTGCCGGCGGCGATCTTCCTGCTGTTCTTCCTCACCTACCCGCTCGGGCTCGGCGTCTGGCTCGGCTTCACCGACACCCGCATCGGCCGCGCCGGCGTGTTCATCGGCCTGGAGAACTACCAGTCGCTCATGGGCGACAGCCTGTTCTGGCTGGTGGTGTTCAACACCATCCTCTACACCACCGTCGCCTCGGTGCTGAAGTTCGGCCTCGGCCTGTGGCTGGCGCTGCTGCTCAACCAGAACCTGCCGTTCAAGTCGTTCTTCCGCGCCGTGGTGCTGCTGCCCTGGGTGGTGCCCACCGTGCTCTCCGCCATCGCCTTCTGGTGGATCTTCGACAGCCAGTACTCGATTATCTCCTGGGCGCTCATCAAGATGGGGCTCATCTCCCAGCCCATCAACTTCCTCGGCGACGTGACCAATGCGCGGGCCTCGGTGATCGCCGCCAACGTCTGGCGCGGCATCCCCTTCGTCGCCATCTCGCTGCTGGCCGGCCTGCAGACCATCTCGCCCTCCCTGCACGAGGCGGCGACGCTGGACGGCGCCACCAACTGGCAGCGCTTCCGCTTCATCACCCTGCCCATGCTCTCGCCCATCATCGCGGTGGTGATGACCTTCTCGGTGCTGTTCACCTTCACCGACTTCCAGCTCATCTACGTGCTGACCCGCGGCGGGCCGCTCAACTCCACCCACCTCATGGCCACCCTGTCCTTCCAGCGCGCCATTCCCGGCGGCTCCCTGGGCGAGGGCGCGGCCATCGCGGTGGCGATGATCCCGTTCCTGCTGGCGGCGATCCTGTTCAGCTATTTCGGCCTCCAGCGTCGCAGGTGGCAGCAGGGCGGAGCGGACTGATGGCGCTCCATGGACCGCAGGGTGGACCCCGCCCGATGCAGCTGAAACGGCCGTCACCCTCCGCCTTGTGCGAAGGATCCACCCCACCGCCTGCACCGCGCCGGAGGCCTCGGTGGATGCCCCGGACCAGCCGGGACATGACGGCAGGATTGATCAGGATACGCCCATGACCCAGGCCCCAGACCAGATGACCGACAATTCCTCGGGCATGAGCTATCTCGACAGCCTGCCCAAGCGGCTCGTCACGGTGATCCTGCCGCTGCTCGTCTTCGTGTTCGTGCTGCTGTTCCCGTTCTACTGGATGGCGATCACCGCCATCAAGCCAAACTACCAGCTTACCGACTACAACAACTACTCTCCGCTCTGGGTGGTGGAGCCGACCCTGGAGCACATCAAGTATCTCCTGTTCGAGACCTCCTACCCGCATTGGCTGTGGAACACGATCTACATCTCGGTGGCGGCCACCGTCATCTCGCTGGTGACCTCGGTGTTCGCCGCCTACGCCATCGAGCGGCTGCGCTTCCACGGCTCGCCGTGGGTGGGGCTCGGCATCTTCCTCGCCTACCTGGTGCCGCCCTCCATCCTGTTCATCCCGCTGGCCATCATGGTGTTCGGCCTCGGCATCTACGACACCAAGCTGGCGCTGATCCTCACCTACCCCACCTTCCTGGTGCCTTTCTCCACCTGGCTGCTCATGGGCTATTTCCGCTCCATCCCGTTCGAGCTGGAGGAATGCGCGCTGGTGGACGGCGCCTCGCGCTGGCAGATCCTGATCAAGGTGCTGCTGCCGCTCTCCGTGCCGGGGCTGATCTCCGCCGGCATCTTCTCGTTCACCCTGTCGTGGAACGAGTTCATCTACGCCCTGACCTTCATCCAGTCGTCGGAGAACAAGACCGTGCCGGTGGGCGTGCTCACCGAACTGGTGCGCTCGGACGTCTATGAGTGGGGCTCGCTGATGGCCGGCGCCCTCATCGGGTCGCTGCCGGTGGTGATCCTGTACTCCTTCTTCGTGGACTACTACGTTTCCTCCATGACCGGGGCGGTGAAGGAGTAGCGACGCCCGCCGCCGGCGGCTGGCGGGCCTTCCCCTGCGAAGCTTTGCCCGCTTGCCCTGGGGCCGCGCCCGTGGCACCCCTTTCCGCCTTCGCTGCGGCGCGTCACGCGCCGGGAGACCGCAGGGCATGGAGGTGAGGGGATGATCGAGCGCGCGATCGAATCGGTGCTGTTCCGCAGCCGCTGGATCATGGCGCCGTTCTATCTCGGCCTCGTCGTCTCGCTGCTGGTGCTGCTGTTCAAGTTCGGCACCGAGGTGCTGCACTTCATCACCCACGCCATCGGGGCGACGGAAAGCGACACCATCCTCGGCATCCTCGCCCTGGTGGACCTGACGCTCACCGGCAACCTCGTGCTGATCGTCATCTTCTCCGGCTACGAGAACTTCGTCTCCAAGATCGATCCCGAGGGCCATCCGGACTGGCCGGAATGGATGACGCGGGTGGATTTCACCGGCCTCAAGCAGAAGCTGCTCGCCTCCATCGTCGCCATTTCGGCGATCCAGCTGCTCAAGGCCTTCATGAACATCGACAAGGGCCAGATGAGCGAGAACACGCTCATGTGGCTGGTCATCATCCATGTGGTGTTCGTGGGATCGAGCCTGGTGCTCGCCTGGTCCGACAAGCTGGGCAACAGCAAGCACTGAGCACCGCGAACGGCCCCGGCCACCCGGACGCATGCGACGTAGCGGAATGTGCGCCGGGACCCAGCGCAACCGTGCGCCGCAGGCGTGCCGTGTGACCGGCCCTGCCGGGCATTGTCCGCTGCGCGCTCTTCCCCTCACCGCCCCGGCAACACCAGCAGGGTCCTCTCCTTCGGCAGGGTCGGGCGCGACAGCATCACCGTGGGCGTGCCGGAGCGCTCCACCTGCCAGTCCTTGCCGAGCCGCGACAGGAAGCGGTCCAGCCCCCACGCGCTGAAATAGTGCATGGGGATGACGAGGGGCGGGTTGATGGCCTTCAGCGTCTCCACCATCCCCTCGATGTCGAGGGTGTAGGAGCCGTCCACCGGCGCCAGCACCACGTCGATGCGCCCCAGCGCCTCCAGATGGTCGGGCGTCAGAAGGTGGTGCAGGTGGCCGAGATGGGCGATGCACAGGCCCGCCACCTCAAACACGAACATGGAGTTGCCGTCATACTCCGTGCCCGACCCGTTGCGGGTGTTGGTGGGCACGTTACGGACCCACACATCGTCGAGGGTCAATTCGTGATGGGCCGCCCCGCCCTGCGGATTCCAGCCGCGCAGCACGAATTCGATGCCCGGATCGGCCGCCTCGGTGAAATGCGTGTCGTGGGCGTGGTTCATGGTGGCCACCCGCGGAACGAGCGGGGCGCGCACGTAATCGTTGTAGTCGGTGACGATTGTCACCCCGGCCGGGCTCTCGATGAGGAAGCTGGCGTGGCCGAGGAAGGTGAGACGCACCTCCCCCGCCCCTCCGCCCGCCTTTCCGTCCGGGCCTTGGGCGAGGCGCAGCGCCGATACGTCGCGGCGGGCCGAGCCGGGCGCGACGGGCGCCAGGGCGGCGAGGCGCACCGGCTTCGGCCCGGCGACCATGCGCGGGCACTTTTCCGGCGCGGCGGCCGCCAGCCCCGTTCCCGCCGCCAGGAGCAGGGTCACGGCCAGCGGCACCAGCGCCAGGGGCGACACCCCGGCAAGGGCACGCAATCGGGACAGGGCCGCGAGAACGGCCGACGGGACGGCACGGCAGGGCAAGGCAGACCCTCTCTCTGCTTCGGCGGGCCCGACCGGCCCGCCACGGGAGGAGACGACCCGATTGTGGCACCTCCCCTCCCGCTTGCAATCGCGCGCGCCTCACGCCAGCGTGAGCCGCCGCCGCCGCCGCCGCACGCGCCCGCAGACGGCCCGGCGCGCGTCGGCCCCCGGGAGGTTCACAATGTCTTTCAACATGGTCATCGTTCAGCCCGCCGTCGCCCTGATCGCCGGCATCCTGATCCTCGCTTTTCCGAGGCTTCTCAACGTGTTGGTCGCGCTCTACCTGATCTTTATCGGGGTCACCGGGCTGATGGGGCATTGAGCCGGCGCGGCACCGGAGCGGCATGCCCGCGCGGCTGCCCGCCGATTGCGCAGTTGATGCTGTGTGCGCTGCACGCTAAAGCAACGGCCACATTCCGCACGTCCCAGCTACAGGGATCAGCTACATGACGAAATGGGTCTACACCTTCGGCGACGGCAAGGCCGAGGGCAAAGCCGACATGAAGAACCTGCTCGGCGGCAAGGGTGCCAACCTCGCCGAGATGTCCAACCTCGGCCTGCCCGTCCCTCCCGGCTTCACCATCACATCCGAGGTGTGCACCTATTATTACGCCCACGGCGAGACCTACCCGGCCGAGCTGAAGGGCGAGGTGGAGACCGCGCTGGCGCAGGTGGGCCAGCTGGCGGCCAAGTCGTTCGGCGACGCCGCCAACCCGCTCCTGGTCTCGGTGCGCTCGGGCGCCCGCGCCTCCATGCCGGGCATGATGGACACGGTGCTCAACCTCGGCCTCAACGACGAGACCGTGGAGGCCGTGGCCAGGCTCGCCGGCGACCGGCGCTTCGCCTATGACAGCTACCGCCGCTTCATCACCATGTATTCCGACGTGGTGCTGGGCGTGAGCCACCACCATTTCGAGGAGATCCTGGAGCACTACAAGCTCCAGAACGGCCACACCCTCGACACCGACCTCAGCGCCGACGACTGGGCGGCCCTGGTGGTGAAGTACAAGGCGAAGGTGCTGGCCGAGCTCGGCAAGCCCTTCCCGCAGGACCCGCACGAGCAGCTGTGGGGCGCCATTGGCGCCGTGTTCGGCTCCTGGATGAACGCCCGCGCCATCACCTACCGCCGGCTGCACTCCATCCCGGAGAGCTGGGGCACGGCGGTGAACGTGCAGTCCATGGTGTTCGGCAACATGGGCGAGACCTCGGCCACCGGCGTCGCCTTCACCCGCAACCCGTCCACCGGCGAGAACGCGCTCTATGGCGAGTTCCTGGTGAACGCCCAGGGCGAGGACGTGGTGGCGGGCATCCGCACCCCGCAGGACCTCACCGAGAAGGCCCGCAAGGCCGCCGGCTCCGACAAGCCCTCCATGGAACTGGCCCTGCCCGACGCCTTCAAGGAGTTCGAGCGCATCTCGCATGTGCTCGAAAACCATTACCGGGACATGCAGGACCTCGAGTTCACGGTGGAGAAGGGCAAGCTCTGGATGCTCCAGACGCGCTCCGGCAAGCGCACCGCCAAGGCGGCCCTGCGCATCGCCGTGGAGCTCGCCGCCGAGGGGCTGATCACCGAGCAGGAGGCCGTGGGTCGGGTCGACCCCGCCGCCCTCGACCAGCTGCTGCATCCCGCCATCGATCCCAAGGCCGAGCGCAAGGTGATCGCCTCGGGCCTGCCGGCCTCTCCCGGCGCCGCCTCCGGCTCCATCGTGTTCTCCGCCGACGAGGCCGAGGCCATGAAGGAGCAGGGCCGCAAGGTGATCCTGGTGCGCGTGGAAACGAGCCCCGAGGACATCCACGGCATGCACGCCGCCCAGGGCATCCTCACCTCGCGCGGCGGCATGACCTCCCACGCCGCCGTGGTGGCGCGCGGCATGGGCAAGCCCTGCGTCTCCGGCGCCGGCTCTCTGCGCATCGACTATGCGGCGCAGACGCTGACCGTCGCCGGCCAGACCTTCAGGAAGGGCGACATCATCACCATCGACGGCTCCACCGGACAGGTGCTGGCCGGCGAGGTGCCCATGCTCCAGCCGGAGCTGTCGGGCGAGTTCGCCACCCTCATGGGCTGGGCCGACAAGGTGCGCAAGCTCAAGGTCCGCGCCAACGCCGAGACCCCGGCGGATGCCCGCATGGCCCGCTCGTTCGGCGCCGAGGGCATCGGCCTGTCGCGCACCGAGCACATGTTCTTCGACGCCGGCCGCATTCTCGCCGTGCGCGAGATGATCCTCGCCGACGACGAGGCCGGCCGCCGCTCGGCCCTGGCCAAGCTGCTGCCCATGCAGCGGGCGGACTTCGTCGAGCTGTTCGAGATCATGAAGGGCCTGCCGGTCACCATCCGCCTGCTCGACCCGCCGCTGCACGAGTTCCTGCCCCACACGGCGGAGGAGACCGCCGAGGTGGCGAAGAGCCTCGGCGTCGACGTGGAGCGCATTGAGCGGCGCAACAAGGAGCTGCACGAGGTGAACCCGATGCTCGGGTTCCGCGGCTGCCGCATCGCCATCGCCTTCCCCGAGATCGCCGAGATGCAGGCGCGCGCCATCTTCGAGGCGGCGGTCATCGCCGCCAAGAGCACCGGCGAGGCGGTGGTGCCGGAGGTGATGGTGCCGCTCATCGCCACCAAGGCCGAGTTCGATATCGTCGACAAGGTGATCCGCGACACCGCCGCGGCGGTGGAGAAGGAGACCGGCGCCACCCTCACCTTCCAGGTGGGCACCATGATCGAGCTGCCCCGCGCCGCCTTGCGCGCCGAAGAGATCGCCAAGGGCGCCGAATTCTTCTCCTTCGGCACCAACGACCTCACCCAGACCTGCTTCGGCGTCTCGCGCGACGATGCCGGCACCTTCCTCGGCCCGTACGTGCAGAAGGGCATCCTGGAGACCGACCCCTTCGTCTCCATCGACGTGGACGGCGTGGGCGAGCTGGTGAAGATCGGCGTGGAGCGCGGCCGCCGGTCGCGGCCCAACATCAAGCTCGGCATCTGCGGCGAGCACGGCGGCGACCCGGCCTCCGTCGCTTTCTGCCACGAGGTGGGGCTCGATTACGTGTCCTGCTCGCCCTTCCGCGTGCCGATCGCCCGGCTGGCGGCGGCGCAGGCGGCGCTGAAGAAGTAGGGCGGCCGGCTCGCAAGGGCCGCCATTCCCCGCACCGCGGGCACCAGCGAGCAAGGCCACCCGGAGACACATGTCCGGGTGGCCTTCGCATTTTTACCGGGCACGTCCACCGCGCAGCCGGGAACCAGCACGGCCGCCGGCCGTTTCCCTTGCGCGCGCCGGACGGCGACGCCAACGGTTGAGGCACATTATGGAAGACGCCCAAGTGGGTTGGATCGCCGCCATCATCATCGGCGGGCTCGCCGGCTGGATCGCATCCTCCTTCATGAAGAGCGGTACCGGCCTCTTCATGAACATCATCCTCGGCATCCTCGGCGCCGCCATCGCCAGCTTCCTGTTCGGGCTGCTGGGGGTGAGCTTCGGCGGCTGGCTCGGCTACCTGGTGGCCGGCGTCGTCGGCGCCTGCATCCTGATCGGCGGGGCGCGGGCGCTCAGGGCCTGACCCGATCCCCTCACTGCACGAAAGTGTTGCTGAGGGTGCCGATGCCGGCGATCTCCACCTCGATGGTGTTGGATGGCTCCTTCATGGTGCCCACCCCCACCGAGGTGCCGCAGGCGATGAGGTCGCCGGGATTCAGCGTCATCTCCCGCGACAGCAGCGAGACGAGGCGTGCCGGCGGAAAGATCATGTCGGAGAGCGGATAGTCCTGCCGCTCCTGCCCGTTGAGGATGGTGCGCACGCGCGCCGTCGCCGGATCGAAGCCGGTGACGATCCACGGGCCGAACGGGCCGTAGCCGTCGATGCCCTTGGCTCGCGCCCATTGCGGGAAGGTGGGATCGCGGGTGAGGATATCGGCGGCGGTGATGTCGTTCACCACCGTGTAGCCGAAGATGTAGTCCGCCGCCGCGTCCTCAGAGACGTTGGTGGCGGTCCGGCCGATGACGATGCCCAGCTCGCCCTCGTACACGGTCTTGCCGTCATAGCCGGCCGGCCGGCGCACGGTGGCCCCCGGCGCCGCCACCGAGGTGGTGGCCTTGAGCAGATAGAGCGGCTCGGCCGGCTCGGCCACCTTCAGCCTGGCCGCCAGCTCATGGAAATTGTTCCACAAAGCGACGATCTTGGTGGGCGCGCACGGCGCCTCCAGCGTCACGTCGGCAAGGGCGAGACGCGCGCCGGTGGGGGTGGCGCCGGAGAACATGCAGCCCTCGTGCACGGCGATGGCGTCGCCCTCAAGGGTGCCGAAGCCGGTCTTTCCGTCGGCGGCGAAGCGCAGCCAGGTGGCCATGGGTGTTTCCTCTGGGATTGTTTGGCGGGCAGCAGCCTCGTGCCTCGGCCGACTGGAACGAAGTGGAAGGAGAGCCGTGGCCCAGCGCAAGACCGCGCTGAAGGCGGCTTCATCTTGTGACGGGGCTGTTTCGGCCGGCTTCGCCGACTTTTTCCTGGGCCCCGGATCAGCTACTCCAGCTGTCGCCGTCGCTTGTCCGGGGCACTGTGGGGATCAGCCCTTGAGCACCTCGACGAGGGTCTTGCCGAGGCGAGCCGGGGACGGGGACACGCGAATGCCCGCCGCCTCCATGGCCGCGATCTTGTCCTCGGCGCCGCCCTTGCCGCCGGAGATGATGGCCCCCGCATGGCCCATGCGGCGGCCGGGAGGCGCCGTGCGGCCGGCGATGAAGCCCACCATCGGCTTCTTGCGCCCCTTCTTCGCCTCGTCGGCGATGAACTGCGCCGCCTCTTCCTCCGCCGAGCCGCCGATCTCGCCGATCATCACGATCGACTGGGTCTGCGGGTCGGCCAGGAACATCTCCAGCACGTCGATGAACTCGGTCCCCTTCACCGGGTCGCCGCCGATGCCCACCGCCGAGGTCTGCCCCAGCCCCTCCTGCGAGGTCTGGAACACCGCCTCGTAGGTCAGCGTCCCCGAGCGCGAGACGATGCCCACCGAGCCCTTCTTGAAGATGTTGGCCGGCATGATGCCGATCTTCGATTCGCCCGCCGTCACGATGCCCGGACAGTTCGGCCCGATGAGGCGGCTCTTGGAGCCCGAAAGCGCCCGCTTCACCTTCACCATGTCCAGCACCGGAATGCCTTCCGTGATGCACACGATGAGCGGGATCTCCGCGTCGATGGCTTCCAGGATCGCGTCGGCCGCCCCCGGAGGCGGCACGTAGATCACCGAGGCGTCGGCCCCGGTCTTCTCCTTCGCCTCGATCACCGTGTCGAACACCGGCAGGCCCAGATGGGTGGAGCCGCCCTTGCCCGGCGAGGTGCCGCCGACCATCTTCGTCCCGTAGATGATGGCCTGTTCCGCATGGAACGTGCCGTTCTTGCCGGTGAAGCCCTGGGTGATGACCTTGGTATTGGCGTCGATGAGCACGGACATCACGCAGCTTCCTTCTTCACCGCGGTCACGATCTTCTGCGCCGCATCATCCAGATCGTCCGCCGGGATCACGTTCAGCCCCGACTCACGGATGATCTTCTTGCCCTCGTCCACGTTGGTGCCGGCGAGGCGCACCACGAGGGGGACCTTGAGACCCACCTGGCGCACGGCGGCGATCACCCCCTCGGCGATGACGTCGCAGCGCATGATGCCGCCGAAGATGTTCACCAATATTCCCTCGACGTTCGGGTCCGCAGTGATGATCTTGAAGGCCGCGGTCACCTTCTCCTTGGTGGCGCCGCCGCCCACGTCGAGGAAGTTGGCGGGCTCGCGGCCATAGAGCTTGATGATGTCCATGGTGGCCATGGCGAGGCCGGCGCCGTTGACCATGCAGCCGATGGTGCCGTCGAGCGCGATATAGGAAAGATCGTAGCGCGAGGCCTCAATCTCCTTGAAGTCCTCCTCGCTCTCGTCGCGCAGCTGCGCCACGTCGGAATGGCGGAACAAGGCGTTGGCATCAAAGCCCACCTTGGCGTCGAGGCAGACCAGGCGGGCGTCCTTCGTCACCACCAGCGGGTTGACCTCCAGCAGGCTCATGTCCTTCTGGGTGAAGGCCCGGTAGAGGCCTTCCGTCAGCGCCACCGCCTGCCGGCCGAGGTCGCCGGAAAGCCCGAGCGCCTGCGCCACCTTGTGGCCGTGCAGGGGCTGGATGCCGGTGGCGGGGTCCACCGAGAAGGTGTGGATCTTCTCCGGCGTCGCGTGCGCCACCGCCTCGATGTCCATGCCGCCCTCGGTGGAGACCACGAAGGCGACGCGGGACGTGGCGCGGTCCACCAGCATGGAAAGGTAGAGCTCCTTGTCGATCAGGGCGCCTTCCTCCACGTACAGGCGGTTCACCTGCTTGCCCTCGGGGCCGGTCTGGAGGGTGACGAGGGTATTGCCGAGCATCTCGGCGGCGTTCGCCTTCACCTCGGCCGGGGTCCGAACCACCCGCACGCCGCCCTTCGCCCCCTCCGGCAGCTCCCTGAAACGCCCCTTGCCGCGCCCGCCGGCATGGATCTGCGCCTTGACCACGAAGGCGATACCACCCAGCGCCCGGGCGGCGGCCTCCGCCGCCTCCGGGGTGAAGGCGGCGACGCCGCGGGAGACCGGGACGCCGAAATCCTTGAGGATGGCCTTGGCCTGATATTCGTGAATGTTCATCGGGGCTTCCTCCCTCGTCGAGGGCCGCGTGCGTGGCGGCTCCGGCGCTGCTCTTCCGGCGGCGCACTTCGACCAAAGTCGGAGTGTGCACGCAATCGGCGGCACGCACCAATGCGACACGGCGCCGGTGGGGCCGGAGGCGTGACGCTCTCGGCGGGTTTGGGGCGAAGATCGCCGGGCCCCTCAGGGGCGGCGCGGAGCCGGCGGCCGGTGCGCTCAGCGCGGCGGGCCGGTCGGGCGGCGGAACCGCCGTCTCGCGGCTCGCGTCGAAGGCGGGCCGTTCAAAGGCAGCCTGTGTCTAGAGCGTTTTCGGGCGAAGTGGTTACCGGCCCGCGTGAAGAAAACGCGTTAATTCAAAGATCCAGAGCATTTCACCGATTCCGAGAAACGGGGAAATGCGCGAGGGCACGCGTCATGCCCGCCGTATGCCGGGCATCCACGTTTCGGCGCCGCCACCACGCGACAGGACCGTGCCCGGTCCTGCCGCGTGGTGGCCGGGACAAGCCCGGCCACCACGCGTGTGCGAGCGGACGGATCAGACCACGCGGCCCTCGTGCATGGACTTGATCTGCTCGGGCGAATAGCCGAGCTCGGACAGCACCTCGTCGGTGTGCTCGCCGAGCAGCGGCGAGCCGGTGACTTCCACGCTCATGTCGGAGAACTTGATCGGGCTGCCCACGGTCAGGTACTTGCCGCGCTGCTTGTGGTCCACCTCGACGATGGTGCCGCTCTTGCGCAGGGACTCGTCCTCGGCGATCTCCTTCATGGTGAGCACCGGGGCGCAGGGGATGTCGAACTTGCGCAGGATGTCCACCGCCTCGAACTTGGTCTTGTCGGCGAGCCACGCCTCGATCACGGCGAAGATGTCGAAGATCTTGTCCTGGCGGGCGCGGGCGGTGTTGTAGGCGGGATCGTTGATCCATTCCGGCTTGCCGATGGCTTCCGCCACCTTGCCCCAGGCCTGCTCCTGCACGGTGAAGTAGATGTAGGCGTTGGGATCGGTCTCCCAGCCCTTGCACTTCAGCACCCAGCCCGGCTGGCCGCCGCCGCCCGCATTGCCGCCGCGCGGCACCACGTCCGAGAACGTGCCGTGGGGGTATTGCGGGTATTCCTCCAGGTAGCCCACCCGGTCGAGGCGCTGCTGGTCGCGCAGCTTCACCCGGCACAGGTTGATGACGGCGTCCTGCATGGACACGGCCACCTTCTGGCCCTGGCCGGTCTTGTTGCGGGCGTGCAGCGCGGTGAGGATGCCGATGGCGAGGTGCATGCCGGTGTTGGAATCACCCAGCGCCGCCGCGGATACGGTGGGCGGGCCATCCCAGAAGCCGGTGGTGGAGGCGGCGCCGCCGGCGCACTGGGCCACGTTCTCGTAGACCTTCAGGTCTTCATAATGGTGGCCGTCGGAGAAGCCCTTCACCGAGGCGACGATCATGCCCGGGTTGAGCTCCTTGATGTGCTCCCAGGTGAAGCCCATGCGGTCGAGCGCGCCGGGGCCGAAATTCTCCACCAGCACGTCGCTCTCCTTGATGAGCTTCGTGAGCACTTCCTTGCCCTCGGGGGTCTTGGTGTCGAGGGTGAGCGAGCGCTTGTTGGAGTTCAGCATGGTGAAGTAGAGGGCATCGGCATTGGAGATGTCGCGCAGCTGGTTGCGCGTCACGTCGCCGGAGCCGGGGCGCTCCACCTTGATCACGTCCGCGCCGAACCAGGCGAGGAGCTGCGTGCAGGCGGGGCCCGCCTGGACGTGCGTGAAATCGATGATCTTGATGCCTTCCAATGGCTTCGTCATTGTCGCGTTCCCTTTCAACAGTGCCTTTAAGATCAAGGTGAGAAGGACCTTCGCGCCCGTCTCCTCCCAGGAACCCTCCGGTCCGGGCAGCAGGACGCCGCCGGCGGTCCGTTTCCTGCCGGTTGGCCCGGCTATGTTGCTTGTGAAAGCTCCTTCAGCTTCGCCTCGAGCTCGGCGAGGCGCTTGCGAAGGTCCCGCTCCTCCTTCCAGCGCGCCGTCTCGTCGCGGATCACCGCGGCGATCTGGGACGGCCGCCCCTCGCCCGAGGAGACGATGGCGACGGTGAAGGCGATGGAGAGGGCATGGCCGTCCTTGTGGAGGGCCGGCACGCGCAGGAGGCTGGTCCCGTAACGGGTGATGCCGGTGCGCATGGTCTCGTGATAGCCGTCCCAGTGCCGCTGGCGCTGGCGCTCGGGGATGATGATGTCGAGGGACTGGCCCAGCGCCTCATCCGGGCTAAAGCCGAACATGCGCTCGGCCGCCCGGTTCCAGAGGGTGATGGCGCCGGCCGCGTCACAGACGACGATGGCGTCGCCGACGGCATCCAGCAGCTGAGCAAGATCCAGGGCCGCAGTCATGGGACCAACTCTTCCTTCCTGAACTTCGTTCGACCTTGCCGCCGGAGGGTTCGCCGGCGGCAAGGCTCTTTCCCCGGCCGGTCCCTCAGGGCGCCGGCCGAAGGGGCGGAACCTATTCGGCCGCCATCCGCCGCGGCGTGCCGAGCGCGCCCGACCGGCGCAGGGCATCGATGCGGTCGGGCGTGAAGCCCAGCACCTCGCCCAGCACCTCGTCGGTGTGCTCGCCCAGAAGCGGCGAACGCTCCACGTCCACATGGTTGTCGGACAGCTTGATGGGGTTGCCGACGGTGAGATACGAGCCGCGCGCCGGGTGCTCCACCTCCACCAGCGTGCCGGTGGCGTAGAGGGAGCGGTCCTCGGCGATCTCCTTCATGGAGAGGATGGGCCCGCAGGGAATGTCGTAGCGGTTGAGGATCTCCATGGCCTCGAACTTGGTGTGGGCCATGGTCCACGCCTCGATGCGGGTGAAGATCTCGTTGAGGTGCGGCAGGCGCGCGGCCGGCGTCGCATAGCCGGGATCGGTCTTCCACTCGGGCTCGTGGATGACGTCGCAGATCTTCTCCCAGACCGGGCCCTGGGTGATGAAGTAGATGTAGGCGTTGGGATCGTGCTCCCAGCCCTTGCAGCGCAGGATCCGGCCGGGCTGGCCGCCGCCGGAATCGTTGCCGGCGCGCGGCACCGTGTCGCCGAAGGGCACGCCCTCGCCGTGCTGGCTGTATTCCTTGAGCGGGCCGTGGGCGAGGCGCTGCTGGTCGCGCAGCTTCACGCGGCACAGGTTGAGCACCGCATCCTGCATGGCGCACAGCACCTTCTGGCCGCGCCCGGTGTGCTCGCGCTGGAACAGCGCGGTGACGATGCCCAGCGCCAGGTGCAGGCCGGTGCCGCTGTCGCCGATCTGCGCCGCGCTGACCACCGGCGGGCCGTCGCGGAAGCCGGTGGTGGAGGCGGCGCCGCCGGCGCACTGGGCGACGTTCTCATAGACCTTGCAGTCCTCGAACGGGCCGGGGCCGAAGCCCTTCACCGAGGCGAGGATGAGGCGCGGATTGATGGAGGACAGACGCTCCCAGGTCAGCCCCATGCGGTCCAGCGCGCCGGGGGCGAAATTCTCCACCAGCACGTCGCACTGCTTCACCAGGTCTTCCAGCACGGCCTTGCCGTCCGTCGTCTTGGTGTCGAGGGTGATGGACCGCTTGTTGGAGTTGAGCATGGTGAAATAGAGGCTGTCCGCGTCGCCAAGGTCGCGCAGCTGGCCGCGCGTCACGTCGCCTTCGCCCGGCCGCTCCACCTTGATCACGTCCGCGCCGAACCAGGCGAGCAGCTGGGTGCAGCTCGGTCCGGACTGAACGTGGGTGAAGTCCAGGATGCGGACTCCCTCTAAAGCCTTGCCCATAGTGTCCTCGCAATTCCGCTCTGGGTCTCGTTCCCGGTTTTACTTTTGTTTTTGTTTGGTCTTCGGGTTCGCGCCGGCGGGACGTATCCCGCCGGCCGGTCGCGTCAGCCCGACGCTCTCACTTCTTCTTTTTCACCACGCTCTGCGGGTTCAGCGAGCCGATATTGCCGCTCTCCGAGCCGGCGGCCGGGTCGATCTCCGCATTGATCAGGGTGGGCTTGCCACTGTCCATGGCCGCGCTCACCGCGCGGTAGAGCGCGTCCGGCGAGGTGACGTTCACGCCGACGCCACCGAAGGCTTCCATCATCTTGTCGTAGCGGGCGCCGGGCACGAACACGGTGGTGCCGGGATCGCGGCCCGTGGGATCGGTGTCGGTGCCGCGATAGATGCCGTTGTTGTTGAAGATGACGATGGTGACCGGCAGGGCGTAGCGGCAGATGGTCTCCACCTCCATGCCGGAGAAGCCGAAGGCGCTGTCGCCTTCCACCGCCAGCACCGGCTTGCCGGTCTCCACCGCCGCGCCGATGGCAAATCCCATGCCGATGCCCATCACCCCCCAGGTGCCCACGTCGAGGCGCTTGCGCGGGCGATACATGTCGATGATGCCGCGGGCGAGGTCGAGGGTGTTGGCGCCCTCGTTCACCAGGATGGCGTCGGGGCGTTCCTTGACGACGGTCTTCAGGGCGCCGAGGGCGCCGTGGAAGTCCATGGGCACCGAATTCTTGAGCAGCTTCGGCGCCATCTTGGCGATGTTGGCTTCCTTCTTGGTGCGGATGTTCTCGATCCACTCGGCGGGCGGCGCCTGCCAGGAGCCGTCAAGGCGGGCGTTGAGCGCGGCGATGACGGAGCCGATGTCGCCCACCAGCGGGGCGGCGATCTCCACGTTGGAATCCATCTCGCGGGGCTCGATGTCCACCTGGATGAACTTCTTGGGCGCGTCGCCCCAGGTCTTGCCCTTGCCGTGGGAGAGCAGCCAGTTGAGCCGGGCGCCCACCAGGAGCACCACGTCGGCTTCCTTGAGCGCGGTGGAGCGCGCCGCGCCGGCCGACTGGGGATGGGTATCCTCCAGCAGGCCCTTGGCCATGCTCATGGGCAGGAAGGGAAGGCCGCTCTTCTCGATGAAGGCGCGGATCTCCTCGTCCGCCTGGGCATAGGCCGCGCCCTTGCCGAGGATGACAAGGGGCCGCCTGGCGCCCTTGAGCAGGTCGATGGCCCGGTCCACGGCGGCAGGCGCGGGGATCTGCGCCGGGGCGGGATCGATCACCTTGACGAGGGACTTGGCACCGGCCTCGGCGTCCATCACCTGGGAGAAGAGCTTCGCCGGCAGATCGAGATAGACGCCGCCGGGACGCCCCGACACCGCCGCACGGATGGCGCGGGCGACGCCGATGCCGATGTCCGCCGCGTGCAGCACGCGGAAGGCGGCCTTGCACAGGGGCTTGGCGATGGCGAGCTGGTCCATCTCCTCGTAGTCGCCCTGCTGGAGGTCGACGATCTCGCGCTCGGACGAGCCGGAAATGAGGATCATGGGGAAGCAGTTGGTGGTGGCGTTGGCCAGCGCCGTCAGGCCGTTGAGGAAGCCGGGGGCGGAGACGGTGAGGCACACGCCGGGCTTCTTGCCGAGGAAGCCGGCGATGGCCGCCGCGTTGCCGGCATTCTGCTCGTGGCGGAAGGAGATGACGCGGATCCCCTCGGCCTGGGCCATGCGGCCGAGGTCGGTGATCGGGATGCCGGGCACGCCGTAGATGGTCTCGATGCCGTTCAGCTTCAGGGCATCGATGACCAGGTGGAAGCCGTCGGTGAGCTCCGGCTCGGCCGCGGGGTCGAGATGCACCACGTTGTCTTCGATCTTGCTCTTTTCCGCCGTTGCCATGAGGCGTCTCCTTACTTGTGTCGTTCCGGGCGAGCCTGTGACCGGCCTATTCGGGGAAGACACCGTGTCGTTCCACATGAGCCGCAAGGCCCATGGTGTGTTCCCGCACCAGGCGCTCGGCGAGATCGGGGTCCCTGTGCTCGAGCGCGTCGATGATCGCCATGTGTTCCCGCATGGAGATTTCGAACCGGTTCTCCTGGCGCACCGACACCGCGCGGATGGCGCGCATGTGCAGGAACAGGTTGCCGGTCATGTCCACGATCAGCCGGCAGCCGCCCATGCGGATGACGGCCTGGTGGAAGGCGATGTTCGCCTCCGAATATTCGTGCATCTGGGCCGAGATGGGCTGGGCCTCGAACTCCTTGAAGAGGCGGTTCAGCCCGGCGATCTCGTCGTCCGACGCGGCGGTGGCCGCGAGGCGCGCGGCCATGGCCTCCAGCGCCGCCCACACCACGATGAGGTCGAGGATCTCGCGCTTGGTCTTGCGCACCACGAAGATGCCCCGGCGTGGCACGGAGCGAACGAAGCCCTCCTGCTCCAGCACCGTCATGGCCTCGCGGATGGGCGTGCGCGACACGCCCAGCGTCTCGGACAGCTGGCGCTCGTCGAGGCGGAATTCGGCGGTGGTCCCGTAGATGTCCATCTGCGTGATCGCCCGCTTCAGCGCGTCATAGGCCAGCATGCGCAGGCTGGACGCGGCCTCCAGCGGCTCCACGTTGAGCTTCGGAGGGTCCGTGGCCTGCACGGGGGTCTGATGCACGGGCGATTGATGCACGACCTGGGTTTCCTCTCCCTGGAACGGCGGCCTTCTGTCGAGGCCGTCCATCCGCGTGAAATACTGTATACGGTCTTCATAACGCCAACGCAATCCTCTCGTCCCGGAATTCCATTGCGCGCCGCAACATGGACGGCAGCTGCAATCCCGGGCGGCCGGGGCGCGGCGCGCGCGCCCCGGGGCGGCCTCACTCGGCGGCCGCCGGCTTCTCGCCCTCGGGCCTCAGCCGCGCCATGACCATGGCGATCAGCGGCCACACCAGCATCACCAGCGCGAGGGTGACGATGGAACCCACCAGCGGGTTGGACCAGAAGATGGACAGATGGCCCTGGGACACCAGCATGGCCTGGCGGAAGGAGCTTTCCGCCATGTCGCCCAGCACCAGGGCCAGCACCAGCGGCGCCAGCGGGTAGTGCAGCTTCTTGAACAGGTAGCCGATGACGCCGAAGACCAGCATGACGGCGATGTCGAGCCCGGCATTGTGCACCGTGTAGGCGCCCACCGCGCAGATCACGAGGATGACCGGCGCGATGACGCTGAACGGAATGCGCAGGATCGCCGCGAAGATCGGCACCGTGGTCAGCACCACGATCAGCCCGGCGATGTTGCCGAGATAGATCGAGGCGATGAGGCCCCACACGAACTCCTTCTGCTCCACGAACAGCAGGGGTCCCGGCTGGAGGCCCCAGATCAGCAGGCCGCCCAGCAGCACCGCCGCCGTGGGCGAGCCGGGGATGCCCAGCGTCAGCATGGGCAGCAGCGCCGAGGTGCCGGCGGCGTGGGCCGCCACTTCCGGCATCACCACGCCTTCGAGTTCGCCCTTGCCGAAGTTGCGTCCGTTCTTGGAGAACTTCTTGGCGAGGCCGTAGCTCATGAAAGAGGCCGGGGTGGCGCCGCCGGGGGTGACGCCCATCCAGCAGCCGACGATGGCCGAGCGCAGGCAGCCCACCCAGTATTTGGGCAGCTTCTTCCAGGTCTCGAACACCACCTTGGCGTTGATGGCGGCGCTCTTGCCCTTGAAGGCTAGGCCCTCTTCCATGGTCAGCAGGATCTCGCCCACCCCGAACAGGCCGATGACCGCCACCAGGAAGTCGAAGCCGCGCAAGAGCTCCACCGAGCCGAAGGTCATGCGCAGCTGGCCGGTCACCGTGTCGATGCCCACCGCCGCCAGCGCGAAGCCGAGCATCATGGCGGCGATGACCTTCGCCGCCGGCTCCCGTCCCATGCCCACGAAGGCGCAGAAGGTGAGGAGATAGACCGCGAAGAATTCCGCCGGGCCGAACTGCAGCGCGAACTTGGCGATCACCGGCGCCAGGAAGGTGATGAGCAGCACCGCGAAGAAGGCGCCGATGAAGGAGCCGGTGAAGGCCCCGGTCAGCGCCTCGCCGGCTTTTCCCTTCTGGGCCATGGGATGGCCGTCGAAGGTGGTGGCCACGCTCCACGGCTCGCCGGGGATGTTGAACAGGATGGAGGTGATGGCGCCGCCGAACAGCGCTCCCCAATAGATGGAGGAGAGCATGATGATGGCGGAAACCGGCGTCATCGAGAAGGTGAGCGGCAGGAGGATGGCGACGCCGTTGGCGCCTCCGAGCCCCGGCAGCACGCCGATGAGGACGCCGAGCGTGATGCCGACGAACATGTAGACGATGTTCATGGGGTCGGCGAGGACGCCAAACCCACCGATGAGGGACGTGAGCGCTTCCACGGGGGTCCTCCGTTGCGCCTCCTCTGCCGGCTTCTGGCGGCGGCTGGAGGGGCGGGCGCGTGGTTCGTTGGTCGGGTTTCGCCGTCTCCAGGCGTCGCGGCTGAGCCGGCGCGCCTGTCGCGGACTTGACGGTCGCGGGGCGCCCGCCGGCCTCGTCCCGGAGGGAGCAAGGGGACGCGGACGCGACGCAGGAGGCGCGGGCGCTGCGGGCCCCGGGCCAATACGGCGGTCCGGCCCGTTCACGCATCAGGATGTCGCGCGCCTCGAATTTCAGGCGCCTCGGATTTCAGGCGGCGCTCAGTAGCCGAGGGCGGTCTCGAGCGGCCCCTTCGGCAGCGGCACGAGGAACCAGATCTCGAACATCACGAACAGCGCCAGGGGTACCCCCACCGCGACCGGAAGGATGCGCGCGATCGAATACTTGCCGAGCCACCACATGAAGAAGGCGATGAACACGGCGGAGGCGAGGTAGATCCCCACCAGGAAGATCAGCCCCACATAGGCCGTCGTCGGCACCAGCACCTGCATCACCGACTTGAGCTGGGTGCGATCGACGAAGTTGCCGAGGTCGGGATGGCGCGTGACCAGCGCCTGCACCACCGTGACGGCGCTGGCGACGAACATGATCAGGCCCACATAGAAGGGGAAGTATCCCGCCTGCGGCCCGTCCGACGCCCAGCTCATGCCGACGCGCACGCTGTCCGCCATCACCAGCGCGGCCAGCGCCATGAAGACGAGGGCCACCGCCACGTCCACGGTGCGGTTGGTGACGGTTGTCTCACTGTGTCCGGAATGCCCGGTTTCGCTGCTCATGAACCTGTCCTCCGGTTGGCCGGCAGAAGCGTCTTGCGTCGCGAAAGGCTCCCCCGGCGAAAACCGGAGGAGCCTTGCTCCTCTACTTCGCGACGAAGCCGGCCTTCTCCATCAGGTCCTTGTGGGTGGTGTCGGCCTTGCCGAGCCAGGCGGCATATTCGGGACCGGTGAGGGCGGTGGTGTTGAACGCGCCCTTCTGCATGAATTCCTGCCACTCCGGGGTGCCACGCACCTTCTTGAACAGCTCGACGAAATAGTCGACCTGCTCCTTGTTCGCCCCCGGCGGCATGAAGATGCCGCGCAGCATCAGGTATTCGATGTCGAGGCCGGCCTCCTTGCAGGTGGGAATGTCGGCCCAGGACTTGCCGTTGGCGATGGGCTCCTTGTAGGGCAGGCGCTTGTCGTCGAACACGCAGAGCGGCTTCAGCTCACCCGCGCGCCACTGGGAGACGGCCTCGATGGGGTTGTTCACCGACGACGTCACGTGCCCGCCGACCAATTGGGCGGCTACGTCGCCGCCGCCCTTGTACGGCACGTAGATGAACTTGGCGCCGGTCTTCTGCTCGATGGCGGCGGTGATGATCTGGTCTTCCTGCTTGGAGCCGGTTCCGCCCATCTTGAAGATCTGGTCGCCCGACGCCGCCTTCAGCGCGGCGAGATAGCCCTTCACGTCGTCATAGGGCGCCTTGGCGTTCACCCACAGCACGAACTCGTCGAGGGCCAGCATGCTGACCGGGGTCATGTCCTTCCAGGAGAAGGGCACGCCGGTGGCGAGCGGCGTGGTGAAGAGGTTGGACAGTGAAATGATGATCTTGTGGGGATTTCGGTTCGATCCCTTCACATCCAGAAAGCCTTCGGCGCCCGCGCCGCCAGACTTGTTGATGACCACGAGCGGCTGGCTCATCAGGTTGTTCTTCTGAACGATGCCCTGGATCATGCGCGCCATCTGGTCGGCGCCGCCGCCGGTGCCGGCGGGAACGATGAACTCCACCGTCTTCGTGGGTTCCCAGGCGAGAGCTCCGAGCGGCGTCATGGCCGCCGCCACGGCGAGCACAGCCGCACTTTTCCTGACTGTTCTGGCGATTGCCAAATGCATGGTCGTCTTCCTCCCGGATCGTCCGCTTTGTTTGTTTTGCGGATCGTGACGTAACATATTGCTTTATTTGGCGTTTTTGCCGCTTACGTTAGGGCGGCCTGAAAAGAGTATAACGTATGCCACTAGTGTCAATGGAATTTTCAATTCCGAATTTGGTACCGTGTATTTAATTGTCTAGAATAATGTATACCAGTTTCACCCGGATACAGTCCCGCACGCAGGTAACCGAGGCCGGCACAGGAAGCCTGGGACCGAAACGCAGCCCGCCTCCGCAACCGCGCCTTCCCGCCCTGGTGTCTTGGCCGACTGAAGCGCAGCGCAAGGAGAGCCGGGATCCGGCGCAGGGTCTCCCCCGCGCGGCGGGCAGTGTCGGCAGCGCTGGTCACACGCCCGCATGCGGCGGACTTTCGCGCCGGGCGCGAGCCTCACCGATAGACAGCGTAGTCCTGGGGCAGCACCTCGTCGGCGCCGCAATAGAGCCGGGTCATCTGCTCGGCCGCCGCCGCCACCCGTCGGCCGAGGCGCTGGATGCGGTCGTCGCTCATGCGCACGGCCGGGGCGGAGACCGACACCGCGCCCACCGGCTCGCGCCATTCGTTGAGGATCGCCGCCGCCACCGCGCGCATTCCCGGAGCGTGCTCCTCCCTGTCCACGGCGTAACCGCGGTCGGCAATCGCCGCCACGTCGTCCATGAGCACGCGCTCTTCCCGGTGGGTGGCGGTGGTGAACGGCTCGTAGCGGATCTGCATCAGGCAGGCGCCGCGGAAGGACGGGCTCGCCGCCGCCAGCACCGCCTTGCCCGCCGCCGTGGCGTGGAGCGGCAGGCGGGCGCCGAGGCGGAAGAAGGCCCGCACCGGCGCATGCGCCTCCGCCTGCGCCACCACCACCAGCTCCATGGCGTCGAACATGGCGAGGTTCACGGTCTCGTCGGTCTCGTGCAGCAGGCGGCGAATCACCGGCCGGCCGATGTCGGGCAGCTTGCGGATGCGCAGGTACGCCGCGCCGATGCGGAACAGGCCGAGTCCCACGGTCCAGAGCCCAGTGGACTGGTCGTGATTGACCAGCTGGCGCTTCTCCAGGGTGGTCAGCAGGCGGTGCACCGTGGACACCGGCAGCTCGGCGCGGCGGGAGATCTCGGCCAGCGCCATGCCGTCCGCGTCCGCCACCACCCGCAACAGGGCGATGGCCCGGTCGAGGGACTGGACCTCGCTGCCCCCTTCCGAGGCGGTCCCGGAGGCCGGCCGCCCCCGGCGCCGCGGCGCCACCTCGCTCTCGACCATCCGCCACTCCCCGGACCGGCCGCGGAGGCCGGTCATCTTCGGTTTGCGGGCCACCCGGCCCACAGTCCCAACTTAAGGGAAGAGCCGGCGCCGTCCAGCCTGTGACAAATTTTCCGCTTTATGGAATTAATTTCCATATATATCCTTCAGCCAGCATCGCCAACGGCCAGACGCGCCTCGCAATCTGGCATACATAATACGTAATTGAAAACGCAGGAGGATCGGCCATGAAGGTTTGCATCTACGGAGCGGGCGCCATCGGTGGATATCTCGGGGTGGCCCTCGCCCAGGCCGGGGCCGAGGTGAGCCTGGTCGCCCGCGGCGGCCATCTGGAAGCCATGCAGACCAACGGCGTGAAACTGCTCATCGACGGAGAGGAGCGGGTGGCCCGGGTGCGCGCCACCGACGACCCGCGCGAGCTTGGCCCGCAGGATTATGTCTTCATCGCCCTCAAGGGCCATTCGGTGCCGGGCGTGGTCGAGCGCATGCGCCCGCTGCTGGGCGACAACACCGCCCTCGTCACCGCCGTGAACGGCGTGCCCTACTGGTATTTCTACAAGCATGGCGGTGCGCTGGAGAACCGCACGCTGGAGACCATCGACCCCAAGGGCCGCCAATGGGCGGCGTTCGGACCCGAGCGGGCGCTGGGCTGCATCGTCTATCCCGCCACCGAGGTGGTGGCGCCGGGCGTGATCCAGCACATCTACGGCGACAAGTTCCCCATCGGCGAGCCCTCCGGCGAGATCACGCCGCGCGTCACCGCCCTCAGCCAGCTCATGGAGAAGGGCGGCCTGCGCGCGCCGGTGATGACCAACATCCGCGACGAGCTGTGGCTGAAGCTGTGGGGGAATCTGTGCTTCAACCCCATCAGCGCCCTCACCCACGCCACCCTCGACATCATCGCCGCCGACCCCGGCACCCGCGCCGTGGCGCGCAACATGATGCTGGAGGCGAAGGCCGTGGCGGAAAAGCTCGGCATCAATTTCCGGGTGGACGTGGAGCGCCGCATCAACGGCGCCGGCGCCGTGGGCGCGCACAAGACCTCCATGCTCCAGGACCTGGAGCGCGACCGGCCCATGGAGATCGACCCGCTGGTGAGCGTGGTGCAGGAGATGGGCCGCATGCTCGATTTGCCCACGCCGACCCTGGACGTGGTCCTCGCCCTGGTGCGCCAGCGTGCCGGCATGGCGGGCCTCGGCGACATCCTCAGCGTCCCTCCGCTCACCGCCGCCGACCTGGAGGCGAAGACCCTGGAGCCGCAGAAGAAGCGCGCCGCGCAGTGAGCGCGGGCCGCCGGCGGCCTGTCGGCGTCAGGGCCGGGGGGCGCCGGGAAAACGAAATGGCCGGGCGAGAGCCCGGCCATTTCGGTGTGATTTAAGCTGGTCCTGCGCCGCCCGCATCCGCTGCCCGCACGTCCGGACGGCGGCAACGCGCGCGGCGGCCGGCGATCAGTTGTCCTGCTCAGCCACCGACGCGAACGGGGAGGCGCTCCCCTCCGGCTGGCTCGCGTTCAGCGCCATTCCGGTCAGCACATAGCCCAGCACGAGAGCGGCAAACACGGCGATTCGCTTGTACATCCTCTTCCCTCACCTGGCGTCTCGGCACCCGGCCGAACCGGCTCATCGCACCGCCCGGAACGCCCGCGGGTCTACCCCCGCGTGCCGCACCGGAGCTGAATGCATATGTCAGCATCGGTTCATAATGGCTAAACGGGCTTCCGGTTTCCCAGAACGCCCGCCGACGACGACTTCCATCGGCACTGCGTCCGAAAGTCCGGCCCGGAAGGTGACTTCGGGACGATTCGGCTGCAATGCGAGAGGTCTTACACCGCACCGCCCGCACTGTCTGTGTCCGGGGCGTCACAGCCGGCCCTTTCATGACGGTCAGGGTAAAGCAGGGGTTTACGGAGCGGCGGCGCGCGGCGCTTTACTCCCCTGCCCCGAGGCTCTAAGCGGAGGCGTCTTTCGGCAACGCATAAAAGGCGCCCATGCTCCGCAAGCTCTATGACTGGATCATCGCCTATTCGGCGAAGCCTTCGGCGCCGTGGGCGCTGGCCCTCGTGTCGTTCGCGGAGAGCTCGGTGTTCCCTGTGCCGCCGGATGTGCTGCAGGTGCCGATGACCCTGGCCCGGCCGGACAAGGCCTGGCAGTACGCCTTCATCGCCACCGTCGCCTCGGTGCTGGGCGGCCTCGTCGGCTACGCCATCGGCGCGCTGCTCTATGAGAGCGTGGGCAAGTTCCTCATCGACCTCTACGGCTACGGCAGCAAGGTCGACCAGTTCCGCGAGGCCTATGCCCATTACGGCCACTGGGTGATCCTGCTGAAGGGGCTCACGCCGATCCCCTACAAGCTGGTGACCATCACCTCGGGCTTCGCCCAGTACAACCTGTTCTGGTTCGTGGTGCTGTCCATCATCACCCGCGGCGCGCGCTTCTTCATCCTGGCGGCGCTGCTGCACTATTTCGGGCCGTCGGCGCGGGAATTCATCGAGAAGCGGCTGGGCCTCGTCACCCTCGGCCTTCTCGCGGTGGTGGTGCTCGGCCTCGTGGCCGCGGTCTACTTCATCTGATCCGGCGAGGTGGCTGAGCCACCCCGCCAGCCTTCACCCGCCTTCAATGCGCGGGCACAATCAGTTGGCCCCCTTGGGCTTCGACAGCACCGAGGCCGTGCCCGCCGAGGCGCTGCCCGACGCGGCGGTGCCGACCCCCGCCTTGCGCGGTCCCTGGCCGGCCTGCGAGACCCCCGCCGGCGCATCCGGGGCCTTGCCGGCGGCGCCGGGCGAAGGCGCTTCGGCGGAGGCGCCGGACGGGGCCGCAGGAGGTTGGGCGGGCGCTTGAATCGGAGCCGGCGGCGGAACGGCTGAAGCCGGGGGCACCTGCCCTGTCGACTGCTGCGCCGGCGGGGTCGCGCCGGGAGCGACGGCGGCGGGAGCCGCAGGCGCAACGGCGCCCGGCGCCGCGGGTGCGGCGGGCGCGGGCGTCAGGGCCGCCATGGAGGCCTCCGGCGGACGCGGCGGCGGCAGGGGCGCGGCGGACGGCTGCGGGCTCGGCGCCAGGCGCGCCACCGGTGGCGCGGCATTGCGCGGCGGAGCCGGCGGGGCGGCAGAACGGCGCGGCGCCCCGGGCACGGCGATGGTCTGGGCGCCATTGAGGGTGCGGGCGCTCACCACCCGGCCGGTGGCGGCATTCACGCGCAGCACCGCCGGGCCCTCCTCGTCCACGGCGGTGAGCACGTAGGTGCCCCCGGCGAGGCGCGGCAACGACACCTGCCAGTAGCCCATGCCGCGCACGATGTTCATGACCTCCCGCGGCGGCAGGATGGGATAGCGCGGCACCCGGGCCGGCACCTCGTAGCCATAAGCGGGCGGCGCCCCGTAGGGACCCTCGTAGATCATCACCTGCGCCGCCGCCGGCACGGACGCGCCGATGGGCAGAAGGGCGGCGGGCAGAAGGGCAACGCCCAGAAAAAGGGCAGGCGAAGCGAGGCGGAAAGGCCGGGCGGGAAGGGGCGACATGGCGCGCGTCTCATGCTTTCGGTGCGTCAAGGCGAATCCCGCGCACTAAACCGGGCCAATACGGCAGCCATGGGACCATGAGCGGCCCGCCGCGTGGCGGGAGCGGGGGCGCCGGCCGAAACGGCGTTGCGTGGCAGGCCGCCGCGCCGTACCGTTCTTTCATTCCACCGGGCCGGGGCGCAACTTTTCATCACCCTGACCGCATCCACGCCATCGGGGCGCTTGTGAGATTGCCGCTTTTCTGGCATCTTCGGCGAGATAGGGAAACAATGCTTCCCTATCTCCCACATGGCTGGCTCGAAACGAACCGCGTCCGGACTTCCCGGCGCGAAGCGGTGGCGTGTGGTGCAAAAGTTGCAACGTCGGCTCCTGCTCAGCTAGAGCGGTGCTCCGGCGGACACGGGGGTGGCCGGCGGGCACAGGGCCCGGCCGGCGGTCAGAAAAGGAATGCGAACATGGCAGCGACGGATCGCAAGGATGGCTTGATCGGAAGCGTGGCTCAGCCGGCCGCCGCCGTGAAAGACCCGGCGATCTTCGGCCGTCCGCAGCCGTTCGGCCTGTTCGACCCGGCCCAGGAGAAGGATTCCTGCGGCGTCGGCTTCATCGCCGACATCAAGGGGCGCAAGTCCCACCGCATCATCCAGGACGGCATCAACATCCTGCTCAACCTGGAGCATCGCGGCGCGGTGGGCGCCGACCCGCGCGCCGGCGACGGCGCCGGCATGCTGGTGCAGATCCCGCACAAGTTCTTCGTGAAGGAAGCGGCGCGCCTCGGCTTCGCGCTGCCCGAGCCGGGCCAGTACGCCGTCGGCCACATCTTCCTGCCGCGCGACCCGGAGGGCGAGGCCATCGTCCGGGCCGCCTACGAGCGGGTGGTGGCTGAGGAAGGGCTCGCCGTGCTCGGCTGGCGCGACGTGCCCACCGACAATTCCTCCCTCGGCTGGAGCGTGCTGCCCACCGAGCCCAAGCATGCGCAGGTGTTCATCGGCCGCGGCGAGTTCACCGGCGACGAGGACGGCTTCGAGCGCCGCCTGTTCGTGCTGCGCAAGGTGATCTCCAACACCGTCTACGGCGCCATGGACCCGCGCACCGCCGGCTATTACCCGGTGTCCCTGTCCTGCCGCACGCTGGTCTACAAGGGCATGTTCCTCGCCGACCAGCTCGGCGCCTATTATCCGGACCTGCACGACCCGGACTTCGAGAGCGCGCTCGCCCTGGTGCACCAGCGCTTCTCCACCAACACCTTCCCGGCCTGGCCGCTGGCCCACCCCTACCGGATGGTGGCGCACAACGGCGAGATCAACACCCTGCGCGGCAACGTCAACTGGATGGCGGCGCGGCAGGCCTCGGTGGATTCGGAGCTGTTCGGCGCCGACATCTCCAAGCTCTGGCCCATCTCCTACGAAGGCCAGTCGGACACCGCCTGCTTCGACAACGCGCTCGAATTCCTCACCCAGGGCGGCTATTCCCTGCCCCACGCGGCCATGATGCTGGTGCCGGAGGCCTGGGCGGGCAATCCGCTCATGGACGAGGAGCGGCGCGCCTTCTACGAATACCACGCCGCCCTCATGGAGCCGTGGGACGGCCCCGCCGCCATCGTCGCCACCGACGGCCGCCAGATCGTCGCGACGCTGGACCGCAACGGCCTGCGCCCCGCCCGCTACATGGTGACCAGCGACGACACCATCGTCCTCGCCTCCGAAATGGGCGTCCTGACCCTGCCGGAGGAGAAGATCGTCACCAAGTGGCGCCTGCAGCCCGGCAAGATGCTGCTGGTGGACCTGGAGCAGGGCCGCCTCGTCCCCGACGAGGAGATCAAGACCGAGCTCGCCCGCGCCAATCCCTACAAGGAGTGGCTGAAGCACACCCAGCTGGTGCTGGAGGACCTGCGCCCGGTGGAGGCGCGCGAGGTGCGCACCGACGTGTCGCTGCTCGATCGCCAGCAGGCCTTCGGCTACACCCAGGAGGACCTCAAGCTTTTGATGGCGCCCATGGCCATCACCGGCCAGGAGGCGATGGGCTCCATGGGCACCGACACGCCCATCTCGGTGCTCTCCAACAAGTCGAAGTCGCTGTTCACCTATTTCCAGCAGAACTTCGCCCAGGTGACGAACCCGCCCATCGACCCGATCCGCGAGGAGCTGGTGATGAGCCTCGTCTCCTTCATCGGGCCGCGGCCGAACATCTTCGACCTGGAAGGCAACGCCCGCCGCAAGCGGCTGGAGGTGCGCCAGCCCATCCTCACCAACGAGGACCTGGAGAAGATCCGCTCCATCGGCTTCATGGAGGAGCGGTTCGACACCCGCACCCTCGACATCACCTACCCGTCCGACAAGGGCGCCGCGGGCATGGAGGATGCCGTCGAGCGCCTGTGCGAGCGCGCCGAGGCGGCCGTGCACGGCGGCTACAACATCATCATCCTGTCCGACCGCATGACCGGGGCGGACCGCATCCCGATCCCCTCGCTGCTGGCCACGGCGGCGGTGCATCACCACCTCATCCGCAAGGGGCTGCGCACCTCGGTGGGCCTCGTGGTGGAGACGGGCGAGGCGCGCGAGGTGCACCATTTCGCCTGCCTCGCCGGCTACGGCGCGGAGGCCATCAACCCCTATCTCGCCTTCGAGACGCTGCTCGCCATGAAGGACGAGATCCCCGAGGAGGTGGACGACAAGGAAATCGTCAAGCGCTTCATCAAGTCGGTGGACAAGGGGCTGCTCAAGGTGATGTCCAAGATGGGCATCTCCACCTACCAGTCCTATTGCGGCGCGCAGATCTTCGATGCGGTCGGCCTCTCCTCGGAGTTGGTGAACAAGTACTTCTTCGGCACCGCCACCACCATCGAGGGCATCGGCCTCGCGCAGATCGCCGAGGAGACGGTGAGCCGCCACACCCTGGCCTTCTCGGACGCCCCGGTGTTCCGCATGGCGCTCGACGTGGGCGGCGAGTACGCCTACCGCATGCGCGGCGAGGACCACGCCTGGTCGCCGGAAACGGTGGCGGTGCTCCAGCACGCCGTGCGCGGCAACGCCCGGGACAAGTACCGGGCCTTCGCGTCGCTGATCAACGACGAGGACAAGCGCCTGCTCACGGTGCGCTCCCTGTTCCGCATCAAGGGCGCGCAGGAGCTCGGCCAGGCGCCGGTGGACCTCGCCGAGGTGGAGAGCGCCGCCGACATCGTGAAGCGCTTCGTCACCGGCGCCATGTCGTTCGGCTCGATCTCGCGCGAGGCGCACACCACGCTGGCCATCGCCATGAACCGCATCGGCGGCAAGTCGAACACCGGCGAGGGCGGCGAGGAATCCGAGCGCTTCAAGCCCCTGCCCAACGGCGACAGCATGCGCTCCGCCATCAAGCAGGTGGCCTCCGGCCGCTTCGGCGTGACGGCGGAATATCTCGTCAATTCCGACGTGATGCAGATCAAGGTGGCCCAGGGCGCCAAGCCCGGCGAGGGCGGACAATTGCCGGGCCACAAGGTGGACGCGGTGATCGCCAAGGTGCGCCACTCCACCCCCGGCGTCGGCCTCATCTCGCCGCCGCCGCACCACGACATCTATTCCATCGAGGACCTGGCGCAGCTCATCTACGACCTCAAGAACGTCAATCCCGACGCGGACGTGTCGGTGAAGCTGGTGTCCGAGGTGGGCGTGGGCACGGTGGCGGCGGGCGTCGCCAAGGCGCGCGCCGACCACATCACCATCTCCGGCTTCGAGGGCGGCACGGGGGCAAGCCCGCTCACCTCCATCAAGCATGCCGGCTCGCCGTGGGAGATGGGCCTCGCCGAGACCCAGCAGACGCTGGTGGCCAACCGCCTGCGCTCGCGCGTCGCGCTGCAGGTGGACGGCGGGCTGCGCACCGGCCGGGACGTGATCATCGGCGCCCTGCTCGGGGCCGACGAGTTCGCCTTCTCCACCGCGCCGCTCATCGCGGCGGGCTGCATCATGATGCGCAAGTGCCACCTCAACACCTGCCCGGTGGGCGTGGCGACGCAGGACCCGGTGCTGCGCAAGCGCTTCAAGGGCACGCCGGAGCACGTGATCAACTATTTCTTCTTCGTGGCGGAGGAGGTGCGGGAGATCATGGCCGCCCTCGGCTTCCGCACGCTGAACGAGATGATCGGCCGCGCCGACGTGCTCGACCAGAAGCCGGCCATCGACCACTGGAAGGCCAAGGGGCTCGACTTCTCGCGCATCTTCGCCCAGGCGGATATGCCGCCCGAGGTGGGCATCCGCCACACCGAGCGCCAGCACCATCCCATCGAGAAGGTGCTCGACCGCACCCTCGTCGCCCAGGCGGCGCCCGCGCTGGAACGCGGGGAGAAAGTGGTGATCGAGACGCCGATCCGCTCGGTGGACCGCTCCGCCGGCGCCATGCTGTCGGGCGCCGTCGCCAAGCTCTACGGCCACCAGGGCCTTGAGGACGACACCATCCACGTGACCCTCCGGGGCACCGCGGGCCAGGCCTTCGGCGCCTTCCTCGCCGCCGGCATCACCTTCGACCTCGTGGGCGAGGCCAACGACTATGTGGGCAAGGGCCTGTCGGGCGGGCGCATCATCGTGCGGCCGCCGGAGAATGCCGCCATCGTGCCGGAGCACTCCATCATCGTCGGCAACACGGTGATGTACGGCGCCATCGAGGGCGAATGCTACTTCCGCGGCATCGCCGGCGAGCGCTTCGCGGTGCGCAATTCGGGGGCAATCGCCGTCGTCGAGGGCACCGGCGACCACGGCTGCGAGTACATGACCGGCGGCATCGTGGTGGTGATCGGCCCCACCGGGCGCAATTTCGCGGCCGGCATGTCCGGCGGCGTCGCCTACGTGCTGGACGAGGACAAGAGCTTTGCCAAGCGCTGCAACCTCTCCATGGTGGACCTCGAGCCGGTGGAGGAGGAGGAGGACCTCCTCGAACGCCTGCACCACCACGGGGGCGACCTGGAGTTCAAGGGCCGCATCGACGTGCAGGGCGACATGTCCCGCCACGACGAGGAGCGCCTGCACCAGCTCATCGCCAAGCACCTGCACCACACCGGCTCGGCGCGGGCGCAGTCCATCCTCGACAACTGGGCCGAGTACCGCTCCAAGTTCGTGAAGGTGATGCCGGTGGAATACCGGCGGGCCCTGCGCGACATGGAGAAACTCCGCGGCCTCGCGGCGGCGGAATAGGGCCGACAGAGCCCCCGGGGGACGCCGCCACCGGCAGCGGGCGCGCTCCCCCGGAACGCCCTCAAGCGGCAGGGGCCAGCCCCCTCCCCCTCCCCCGCCCTCCCCCGCAAGCGGGGGAGGGAGTTCGGACCGCTCATCGGGCTCGGGCGGCGGCGGTTCAAGCCGCGCGAATTCCGAGTCCTCAAACTGGAACAATTCTTGTAATGGAGCCTGTGGCGCGGTTGGCGACGCGGGTCCCTCAACGAGGTTCGCCTACGAGGTTCTTTATGGGCAAGGTCACGGGTTTTCTGGAGATTGACCGGCGGGAGCAGAAGTATCAGCCCGCTTCCGACCGCATTCGCCATTTCCGCGAATTCACCCTGCCGTTGCCCGACACCGAGGTAACGAACCAGGCGGCGCGCTGCATGGATTGCGGCATCCCGTTCTGCCACGGGCCCAACGGCTGCCCGGTGCACAACCAGATCCCGGACTGGAACGACCTCGTCTATCGCGACGAGTGGGAGGAGGCCGCGCGCAACCTCCATTCCACCAACAACTTCCCCGAATTCACCGGCCGCGTCTGCCCCGCCCCGTGCGAGGAAGCCTGCACGCTGAACCTCGAGGACATGCCCGTCACCATCAAGACGGTGGAGCAGGCCATCGCCGACAAGGCGTGGAAGAAGGGCTGGATCAAGCCCGAGCCCGCCGCCGTGAAGACCGGCCGGAAGGTGGCCATCGTCGGCTCCGGCCCGGCGGGCCTCGCCGCCGCCCAGCAGCTCGCCCGCGCCGGGCACGACGTGCACGTCTATGAGCGCGAGCCCAAGGCCGGCGGCCTGCTGCGCTACGGGATCCCCGACTTCAAGATGGAAAAGCACCACATCGACCGCCGCGTGAAGCAGATGGAGGCGGAAGGTGTGACGTTCCACTACAACGAGAACATCGGCATCGTCCGGCCCCTGCAGGAGCTGCTCGACACCCACGATTCCGTGCTCCTCGCCGGCGGCTCCGAGGCCCCGCGCGACCCGCAGCTGCCGGGCCAGGAGATGGAGGGCGTGCACTTCGCCATGCCCTACCTCGTGCAGTCCAACCGCCGCGAGGGCGACGAGCCGGTGAACGAGATCCCGGTGGTCGCCGGCGGCAAGCACGTGGTGGTGGTGGGCGGCGGCGACACCGCCTCCGACTGCGTCGGCACGGCCTTCCGCCAGGGCGCCCTCTCCGTCACCCAGCTCGATATCCGCCCGGTCCCCCCGATGAAGGAGGACAAGCTGGCGGTGTGGCCCTACTGGCCCACCAAGTTCCGTACCTCCTCCTCCCAGGCGGAGGGCGCCGAGCGCGAGTTCGCCTGCGCGACGCTGGGCATCGAGGGCCGCAACGGCCGCGTCACCGGGGTGAAGTGCGCCCGGGTGGACGGCAAGCGCCAGCCCATTCCCGGCACCGAGTTCGTGCTGCGCGCCGACCTCGTCTTCCTCGCCATCGGCTTCGCCCATCCGCTGTTCCAGGGGATGCTGGAGCAGTCCGGCGCCGCCATCGACAAGCGGGGCAATGTCCAGGCCGACGAGGAGACCTACGCCACCTCCGTGCCGAAGCTCTATGCCGCCGGCGACATGCGGCGCGGCCAGTCGCTGGTGGTCTGGGCCATCCGCGAGGGCCGCCAGGCCGCCCACGCCATCGACAAGGCGCTCATGGGGGCGACCACCCTGCCGCGGTGAGCAGGCGGCGGTCCCTCGAAGCCCCCGCCGCGAGGCCGGGGGCTTCTTCGTTTCCGCGACGACGCCCCCTCCCCCATTGGTGCGTGTTGCAAATCCGTCGGTTGCAAAATCCGTCGTGAGCCGCTCCCCGGACAAGCGACACCGAAGGTGGAGCGCTGATCCGGGGCCCAGGGGATAGTCCTGCGCAGCAGGCGATGTTTTGGAACGCCGCAGCTGAAGCCGCCTTCGGCGCAGTCTCGCGCTGGGTCCCGGCTCTCCTTCCACTGCGCTTCGCTCCGTTCCAGCCGGCCGGCACACGAGGACGCCGCCTTTTCGCGCCATCCTTCCTGCGGGACAGGGGGCGAACGCGAAGGATGCTCGGGCCGTCCTCCGCAGGAGGGATGCCCCTACGTCTCCACCAGCCCCGTCGTATCGCCCGACGCCGCCGAATCCGGCCGGCCGTGGGGCTTGGCCAGATACTCGCTGGAACGCATCTCGTGGATGCGCGAGACGGTGCGGGCGAACTCGAACGCCTCCGCCCCCTCGGTGCCGAGATAGAGCTGGTCCGGCTCCGCCGCCGCCGAGGCCACCAGCTTCACGTTGGCGTCGTAGAGCGTGTCGATCAGCGAGATGAAGCGCTTGGCCTCGTTGCGCTGGTCCGGCCCCAGGATGGGGATATGCTCCAGCACCACCGTGTGGAACATGCGCGCCAGGCTCAGATAATCCGGGTTCGGCCCGAGCGGCGCCTCGCACAGGTTGGCGAAGGTGAAGCGCGCCGCGCCGTTGGCCATGGCCGGGATCGTCAGGCGGCGCCCCTTGAGCAGGATCTCGCTGGGCGTGCCACCCTTCGGCCCTGCGAGCCGCCGCCACGCCACATCCACCGCCGCGTCCGCCTCCGGGCCGAGGGGGGTGTGCCAGGTGCTCACCCCCTCCAGCTTCTCCATGCGGTAGTCGGTGCGCGAATCGAGGCTCATCACCCGCATGTGCTCCTCGATCATGCCGATGAACGGCAGGAAGAGCGCGCGGTTGAGGCCGCCGGCATAGAGGTCCCGGGGCGCGACGTTGGAGGTGGCCACCACCACCACGCCGTCGGCGAACAACTTCTCGAACAGGCGGCCGAGGATCATG